>DGIK01000167.1:128887-129747 GCA_002393195.1 Bacteroidales bacterium UBA3824
AAGCCGAGTTCGTCCATCTTGGCTACCATTGCCTTGGCGCGTTTTGCGGCCTCGGCGCGACCTTGCGGAAGGAGCGCGAGTTGCGAAACCTTTGCCGATACGAAGAGCATTGCCGAGCCGTTCTTGCAGGTAGCGGCACAAGCGCCACAACCAATACAAGCCGCTGCGTCCATGGCCTCGTCGGCGTCAGCCTTGGGGATTGGAATTGCGTTTGCGTCAGGTACACCGCCGGTGGAAACTGAAATGAAACCGCCCGCCTGCATAATCTTGTCGTATGCTGAGCGGTCCACCATAAGGTCGCGGATGATGGGGAAGCCGCCCGACCTCCAAGGCTCGATGGTGATGGTCTGTCCGTCGTGGAACTTGCGCATGTGCAATTGGCACGTGGTGATGTCGTCGTCTGGTCCGTGTGCGCGTCCGTTGATGAAGAGGCTGCACATGCCGCAGATGCCTTCGCGACAGTCGTGGTCGAATGCTACCGGCTGTTTTCCTTCGTTGATGAGCTGCTCGTTGAGGATGTCCATCATTTCAAGGAAAGAAGCCTCCGTGGAAATATTGTGGACCTCGTAGGTCTCAAATCTTCCCTGTGTGTGGCGGTTTTCCTGTCGCCATACTTTCAGTGTAAGGTTTAGTCCTTTATGTTCTGCCATTTTTAGTGTCTGATTAAGTTTGTTTGATTAAAAACTGTCCATCACAACTCCGGAGTGTTACTTGCCGGTCTTGTAGTTGCGTTTCTGAACCTTGATGAACTGGTAGTTGAGCGGCTCCTTGTGGAGTTCGGGCTCCTGGTTGTAACCCTTGTACTCCCATGCGCCAACGTACATGAAGTTTTCGTCGTCGCGCTTGGCCTCGCCTTCCTC
>DGIK01000167.1:129826-130252 GCA_002393195.1 Bacteroidales bacterium UBA3824
TGTCCGCCGCAGGATTCGTTGCGGTGGAGTGCGTCGCGGGCGATGAGTTCGCCGAGTTCGAGGAAGTCGGCAACGCGGTTGGCTTTTTCAAGCTCCACATTGAGTTCGTCGGCCTTGCCGGGGATGCGGACGTTCTTCCAAAATTCTTCGCGGAGTGCCTTGATTTCCTTGATGGCAGTCTCAAGCGATTCTTTGGTGCGCGCCATTCCGACGTTGTTCCACATGATTTTGCCGAGTTCCTTGTGGTAGTGGTCAACGGAGTTTTTGCCGTTGATGGACATGAGCTTCTGGATGTAGTCCTTTACGTCTTGCTCTGCCTTCTTGAAGGCTTCGTTTTCGGCGGGGTTGATGCGCGGCACGTTGAACTGGTCTGCCAAGTATTCCTGTACGGTGTAGGGCAATACGAAGTAGCCGTCTGCCAAGCCC
>DGIK01000076.1 GCA_002393195.1 Bacteroidales bacterium UBA3824
TGATGAATGCCTTCAAGTATGGTGCACCACCACATGGTGGTCTTGCTTACGGTTTGGATCGTTTCGTAAGCCTGTTTGCCGAACTGGACAGCATCCGTGACGTAATTGCATTCCCCAAGAACAACAGCGGCAGGGATGTAATGCTCGATGCACCAGGTGCTATTGATCAGGAACAGTTGGATGAGTTACAAATTGCCTTAAATCCAAAAGCGGATGAGTGAACAGGAAATCAAGCATAGAGGCTACGACTGGAAACCACGTGTGCAACGTATTCTTAATACGGTGTTTCTCGTGCTGGCGGCAGCTGGTATTGTCCAGTATTTCTTCAACGAAGGAGACCAAGGCAAGGCACTTACAATCATTGCCGTTGCGATGAGCCTGAAGATAGTTGAATTTATGATTCGTTACCTGGGATAAAACGTGAACAGACATTCCTTCTTCCTGATATTGCTGTTGGCATGTACGTCCGTTCATGCACAGAATGTCACCAGACAACTGTCTAGTGACTGGGGAAGAAAATCTTCCGCTTCGTCAACTAAAAGTAGTGGTAATTCCAATAATAGCAAGAATAGTAAGGTTTGGGGACGTGACACAACCAAGACGGAAGTCAAGATTCCCATAGGTCAGTTTCAATGGAAAATTGACGAACGTCTTGGAACCGTCATACCAGCTGTCAATCGAGATACTGCTGTCCATAATTTCCAGAACTGGAAACTGAATGACGGAATGAACGGCGAATACTCGAATTTGGGTAATGTAGGTTCCGCCCGACTTTCACGAATCTTTATGAATCGAAGGGAGGAAAGGGATATGATGTTCCTGTCACCGTACGACTATTTCCGAGACGGCATCCAGGATTTCTATTTCACCAACACGTTGTCACCCATTACCAATCTGGCATATCACAGTATGGGTAACAAGATTACAGGTGAGGCTCGCGTTCGTGCATATTTTGCAACCAATATCAACAAAGTGTCCGGCATAGGTTTCAAACTTGACTACCTGTATGGTCGTGGATTATACTCGCAACAACAGGTAAGTGAGTTTGGCGGTACAGTCTATGGCTATTATCGCGGAGACAAGTACAACATGCATGCGTACATAAACGCCAATCACATGAAATGTGCCGAGAACGGTGGCATAGCGGATGACAGGTATGTCGTTACTCCTGATATCTTCCAGCGTAGTTTTGATGATCGCGACGTCCCAATCAACCTGAACGACACATACAATCGTAATGACGATCAGACCTACTACCTGTCCCAACGATATAATCTGGGCTATTATCAAGAAAGGCTTGTTCCCGACAGTCTGAAGCCAAAACCGCCAAGTGGTGCCGACCTGCTCCTGGAACTGCCTGACAGCATAAGGGACATGCTTATGAAAGACTCTGTTGCCCGGAAGAACGCCGTTGACTCGCTACTTGCAGATTGGGAATCCAAGCTGGTCAAGCCCAAAGACTATATACCCGTTGCAAGCATTATACACACACTGGATGTGCGTCATCTTAACCACGCCTTTTACGACAACGGATACAACAAGGATTATTGGACACGATATTACACTTACGGCTCAGGAAATATCGAGGACCACGCCACTGCACTTACGGTACGTAATACTTTGGGATTTGCAATGTGCGAGGGGTTCCGCAAGTGGGTTAGGATGGGAATTACATTCTTTGCAACCCACCAGTACCGCAAATACGGACTGCCTGCCATTAACAACGGCACATCGTTCATGGATAATGTTAGTGAACACGATGTACTTATCGGTGGCGAAATAAGCAAGCGCAATGGCAAACTACTGCACTACGATGTCAGTGGCGAGTTTTGTATTGTCGGAGAAAACGTCGGAGACATAAACATCGATGCACGCGGTGATTTGAACTTAGGCATATCGCAAAGGGACAGCCTGAATCTGGACCTCGGTTTCAAGTTCTTGAATCAGAATCCCAGTTATTTTTGGCGTCATTACCGCAACACCTACACTCAGTGGGACAATGATGATTTGTCCAGACAGGTAACACTGCGCATGAATGCCGAGCTGAGATATTCCCGCACCAGAACACGCCTTCGCTTCGGCTTTGCCAATATCACTAACTATACATATCTGCAGATTGTCAATACTCCCAAGTCAACCGCAAGTCCCGGCAGCACAACACCCTCAGACTTTACACATGATGCCTGCGTCATGCAGACACCATCCAGCGTTCAAGTCCT
Source organism: Bacteroidales bacterium UBA3824 (assembly GCA_002393195.1). GTDB lineage: Bacteria > Bacteroidota > Bacteroidia > Bacteroidales > UBA3824 > UBA3824. The sequence goes on from DGIK01000076.1 coordinate 2,220, forward strand.
TAGCGCATCATTGCTGCAGGATTTATCATGGAAGATAATACATTGGGACAACGAGATTACCTATCAGCACAGCACTGATAAACAAGCACTTCCCCTACCTGCAATTAACATCTACTCCAATTTCTATCTACTGTTCCGTATAGCCAGGGTTCTACGTTGCCAGATAGGTACAGACCTTCGCTTCTTTACTAACTATATTGCACCTGACTACCATCCTGCATCCGGAATGTTTGCGGTACAGGACCCAGACAATGCACAGATAAAACTGGGATGCTATCCCATTCTCAACGCCTATGCAAACTTTCACCTGAAACATTGCCGCATATATGTAAATGTAGCTCACACGACTTGCGGTAGCGGCAATCGTTTCCTGGTACCACATTACCCCATGAATGGATTGAACGTAAATTTCGGTCTTTCATGGAATTTCTTTAATTAAATTTTGGTAGTATGAAACAGATATCATGGGGTATAATCGGATGTGGCGAGGTTACCGAGAAGAAATCAGGTCCGGCCTTCTCCTTGGTTGACGGTAGCAGCGTGGTTGCCGTAATGTCTCGCCGCGCAGAAAAAGCACGCTCGTATGCCGAACGCCACAATGTGCCTAAATGGTACACTGATGCACAGGCGCTAATCTCAGATTCCAATGTCAACGCTGTATATATAGCCACCCCACCATCCAGCCACGTCACATACGCAATTATGGCTCTCAAGGCAGGAAAGCCAGTATATGTCGAGAAACCATTGGCAGCCTCGTATATGGATTGTCAGCGCGTTATCCGCATTTCCCGTGAAACAGGCATTCCTTGCTTTGTCGCATATTATCGCAGATACCTGCCATATTTCCAAAAAGTAAAAGAATTGGTCTTGAACGGCAGTATTGGACGTGTTATAAATGTACAGATTAGATTTTCCTGTCCACCACGTGATTTGGATTACAACAGTACCTCTCTGCCCTGGCGCGTACAACGAGATATTGCCGGTGGCGGATATTTCTATGACCTTGCACCACACCAGATAGATTTACTTCAAGAAATATTCGGTCCTATAGTACATGTTGCCGGCTATCACGCTAACCGTGGTGGACTATACAGCAGCGAAGATACAGTATCTGCTGCATTCAGTTTCCAGGACGGTCTGCCTGGCAGTGGTTCGTGGTGTTTCGTTGGACACGACAGCGCCCGTACAGATCGAATCGAGATAATTGGAGAGAAAGGCCAGATCTGCTTCTCGGTATTCACATACGAACCTATTGCCCTTACAACAAGTATGGGACGCCAGGAGATATGCGTCCCCAATCCCCCACATGTTCAACTACCCCTTATCCAGGAAGTAGTCAGACACCTTCAGGGACACAGTATATGTAACGCTGACTGCATTTCAGCGACATCTCCTAATTGGGTAATGGACAGAATATTGGGTAAGCTTTGATTTTTTTATAACATTATGCTACATTATTCTACCCATTTTTTTAACTTTGTAGTGAAAACAATACCATAAACCATAAATAAAAACTATCATGGACAACGAACTAATCCAAAAATGCACCGCAACTGCCCAGCAGTGGATAGACTCCCCATTGTACGATGCCGAGACCAAGGCACAGGTACAGGCAATGCTCGATGCCGAGGACAAAACCGCCCTTATTGACGCATTTTACCAGAATCTTGAATTTGGAACAGGTGGTTTGCGCGGAATCATGGGTGCCGGAACCAACAGAATGAACAAATACATCGTAGGAATGGCCACACAGGGCTTTGCCAACTATATCAACAAGGCTTTCCCCGAGGGTGGCAAAAGCGTTGTAGTAGGTCATGACTGTCGAAACAACGGTCGTATGTTTGCAGAAAGCGTCGCAGCAATCTTCAGCGCAAACGGGATCAAGGCATACCTGTTCGAAAGCCTTCGCCCGACACCCGAAATCAGTTTTGCCATCCGTCAGTTAGGTGCAGTTGCAGGCGTTAATGTAACCGCCTCGCACAACCCCAAGGAATACAACGGCTACAAGGCATATTGGAACGACGGCGCACAGGTAGTGCCGCCTCACGACGTCAATATCGTCAAGGAGGCAGCCGCTGTGAAAGTCTCTGACATCAAGTTCAAGGGCAACCCCGACCTCATCGAAATGCTCGGCGAAGACTTCGACCAGATTTATTTGGACAAAGTGAAGTCCCTCACGCTCAGTCAGGACGACATCATTAAGCACAAGGACATCAAGATTGTCTATACCCCGATACACGGCTCGGGCGTAAGGCTCGTTCCCGAAATCCTCCGTCAGAAGGGCTTCGAAAACATCATCACCGTACCTGAGCAGTGCATCCCCGACGGCAACTTCCCGACCGTAATCTCGCCCAACCCTGAAAACGCCGAGGCTCTCACACTCGCCATCAAACTCGCCAAGGAAAAAGGCGCGGATCTCGTGATGGCATCCGACCCCGACGCCGACCGCGTGGGCATCGCCGTAAGGAACAACGAAAACGAGTTTGTCCTGATGAACGGCAACCAGACCGCCGCAATCCTCACATACTACCTCCTCACAAAATGGAAGGAAAACGGCAAACTCGACGGCAAACAGTACATCGTGAAGACCATCGTAACCACCGAACTCCTGAAAGCAATGGCAGACAGGTTTGGCGTCAAGTATTACGACGTGCTCACCGGCTTCAAGTACATCGCTGAAATCATCCGTGAAAACGAAGGCAAGACCACATTCATCGGCGGCGGCGAAGAGAGCTACGGCTACCTCGCAGGCGAATTTGTACGCGACAAGGACGCCGTAATCGCTTGCTCGCTCATCGCTGAGGCTGCGGCTTGGGCTGCCGGCAAGGGCAAGACAATGTACCAACTCCTCACCGACATCTACCTCCAATACGGCTACTACCAGGAGGCTTTGGTCAATGTTGTAAAGGAAGGCAAATCGGGCGCAGAGGAAATCCAGAAGATGATGGACGACTACCGCAACGACCCGCCGATGGTCATCAACGGTTCGAGCGTGGTGATGATTAAAGACTACCTCACCCAGAAGTGCTCAAACCTCGAAGACGGCTCCGAAAGCCCCATCGAACTCCCAAAGAGCAACGTACTCCAATTCTTCCTCGAAGACGGCTCAAAGATTTCAATCCGTCCTTCCGGCACCGAACCCAAAATCAAGTTCTACTTCGGCGTCAAGGAAGGATTCCGTGGTGCAGAGGCGCTCGACAACGCCAAGAAGGCCGCCCTCGACAAGATTGAAGCAATCAAGAAGGACATGAAACTCGTGTAAGTTTTTTTAGGATTTCAACACTTCAATTTATATTCGCATGACTGCGAGTCAGTTCCTATTACCAAAAGGGCAACTGACTCGCTTTTTATAAACAATACCTATGAAAAGATCGCGCTCAATATTCAAACACGCACTCGCCATCACCATAGTAACATTTGTGGTGGTGGGGGTAGGCACGGCGGGCTATATCCTTTGGCAGATGCAACAGCACAGGGATATGGTGGCGGCCGCGCATCAGGAGCGCGAGGATATGGCGGACCGCATCTGGAAGGCAAAGACCGAAAACTTCCAAAACGCCGTCCGCGACAATTCGGCGTGGGACGACCTTGTAGATTTCACCGAAAATTACGGCAAGCAGCCCGACGACTCCGCTTGGCTCGAAGACAATTTTGGCTATATGCTCAGTTCATACACAGCCGCAATGGTTGCCATTTTTGATGTTAACGGACGCTGCCTCTACTCAAAAGTTGCAGATGGATATGAGGATTTCGACTTTTTTTCGTTGGATTTTCTGATATTCTCCAAAAAATTCAAGGAGACCGGGCTTACCGACTTTTATATGTATAAGGACGATGTGCTGATGGAATTTTTTGGCGCGTCCATCACAACCTCCGCCGACAACGAGCACCACGGCACGCCGAAAGGCTTTCTGCTGCTCTGCCGCGAAATCGACGACGAAGTAATCGAAGACTACCGAATCTCAGTCGGCGCCAAATCTACAGTAATATCAGTACAGCACCAAGATTCACCAAGCAACAACAGCGAAGACATCATTGTCACCAAGAGTTTCAATAATTACAACAACCATAGCGAGGCGTACATCTGCTCGGTATTTGAAAACACCGTAGAGAAATTCTTCGACGAGATGAAGCCGGTGTTCGGAATTTTTGCGCTCCTGTGCGTGATTGCGATGATCAACCTCCTCGTATTTATGCGCCACAAGATGGTGAAGCCATTGTCGCTAATATCGGAATCTCTGTCGGATTCCGACCCTACCATCATCAACGACCTCGCCAAGAAGAAAAACGAATTTGGACAGATAGCATTGATGTTGCAGAAATTTTTTATGCAGCAAGAGGAGGTGAAAATCCAAAACGAAACACTCGTACTCCAAAGCGAGGAAATCCGCTCCATCAACGACGACCTCAACCAACAGAAAAACGACCTCGCCAAAGTGAACCTCCAAATCACCGACAGCATCGAGTACGCCGGGCGCATACAGCGGTCAGCCGTAAGCCAGATAGAGACCGTCCGCGAACTATTCCCCGACAGTATGGTCATCTACCTGCCGAGGGACATCGTATCGGGCGATTGGTACTACGTGGCGCAACTCCGCAACAAAAAGGTGGTCGTAGAGGCCGACTGCACAGGACACGGCGTGCCGGGTTCGTTGCTTAGTATGTTGGGCATCAGCGCGTTGAAGGACATCCTCAGTATGATGGAAATCAACGACGAGGCCATCCGCCCAGAGACCGTGCTCGAAAGGATGCGCACCACCATCAAGAAGACTTTGATACAGCAGTCGGACGACATTATGTCTATGAACGACGGTATGGATATGAGCATTGCCATCATCGAAAACGACAACTCCTCGCTGCGTTTTGCCGGTGCCAACCAAGCACTCTTCATTATGCGCGACGCCGAAATCATCAAACTAAAACGCAACCGTATGCCCATCGGCAACTACGTGCGCGAGACGCCATTTGAGGGCGAGGACTTCGCGCTCCAAAAAGGCGACGTGCTTGTATTTATGAGCGACGGCATCAAGGATCAGACCAACGCCGATATGGAGAAGTTTAGGTGGATGCGCTTGGAGGCGTTCCTCATCGAAAACTCCACACTCCCAATGCCCGCCCTCGGCGAAAAACTCATCCAGACCATCTCCCAATGGCAAGGCGACACCGAGCAGGTGGACGATATGACAATGATTGGCATCAGAGTATAAAATTTTTCGCAAGAAAATTTTTGTTTAGAAAAAAATAATTATCATCTTTGCACAAAAGAATCACCACTATGGAAACAGCTGCATACAATAGTCTGAGGGACTACCTCTACCAAGCGCTCTCACCCGACGAAAAACTTCGTATGGGCGAGGAACTTATGTTCCGTGCAAAAGAGGAACAAGGGGAGCCACCTCTTAAACGCTACACAATAGAGGAAATCCACGCAATGATTGACGAAAGCGAGCGTCAACTTGCCGCAGGCTTATGGCAAGATAGCGAAGATATGATGCGCGAATTAGAAGAAGAGTTCGCCGCCGAAGAAGAGCAATATGAATATGCAGTGGCGGTATGAAAGTGATTTGGACAGAATTGGCGAAACAACAAATGCGCCATATCGCAAAATACATACGCATCAATTTTGGCGTCACAGCAAGAAAGAATTTCACAGAGGAAATACGACACACCAATCTTTTGCTTGCCACGCATCCGAACATTGGAGTCGTTGAACCTTTGTTGGATGATTGTGCCAAAACATATCGCAGTTTTGTTATCAAACGGCACGATAAAATTGTCTATCACGTTGGTGACGATAGAATTGAAGTGGTAGCGTTTTGGGACTGTCGCCAAGACCCCGAAAGACTTGTTTCGCAAATCAAAACAGACAAAAACACAAACGAAACCAACGACCAATAAATATCGTTAATGGAAACGGCTTGTCCGCTTCCATTTTTTTTTGACAAATTACTCCTCAATTCCCAAAAATTTCATTACCTTTGCGCCGATTATTGTATAACGCAAAAATTACAATGAAAACGCTCAAATTTTACACAGGAGTATTAATATTAACTATGGCAAGTGCTTGCAATTCAGGAATTAAAGCCCCAGAAGCCGAAATTGTCCCCAAGGAGTTTTCGGAGTTTGGGAACACGAGGATAGACAATTATTATTGGATGAACGAGAGGAAGAATCCAAAGGTGATGAGTTACCTTAAAGAAGAAAACGACTATACCGACGCTATGTTCCTGAAACCGACGGCATTGTTGTCGAAAAAAATTGCCGCCGAAATCAAGAGCCGCATCGTAGAGGAGGACAGCACTGTCCCGTACCTCGAAAACGAATATTACTACGTAACTCGCTACGACAAGGGCAAGGACTACGAAATATATTACCGCCGACACAACAGCCCCGACTCCACCGAGGAGGTGCTGCTCGATGTCAACGAAATAGCCGAAGGGCACGACTACTTCGATGTCGCCGACATCTGCGTAAGCCCAAACAACAAGATGTTGGCGTACAACGTTGATACCGTAAGCCGCCGCAAATACGAAATACGTTTCATCGACCTCATTAGCGGCAAACCCAAAAATGACGTCATCCCAAACACCGCCCCCGGATTAGTGTTTGCAAACGATTCGCGCACGTTTTTCTATGTTGGCAAGGAGACCAACACTCTCCGCGCATCCAAGATTTTCAGGCACGTGGTCGGCAGCGATTGCAGCACCGACAAGGAGATTTTTTATGAGGACGACCCAACCTTCGACCTCGACATATCGCGCAGTCAGTCAGACGATTGGATTATAATCAGCCATTCGAGCAGCACATCGTCGGAAGCAAGGCTCATCCCAACCAACGCCCCGTACAAAGACCCGGTAATATTCCGCAAGCGTGAGAAAAATCTCGAATATTCCATCGACCACTGCAACGGCACGTTCTACATACTCACCAACGAGAACGCCAAAAACTTCTGCATAATGACCTGCGACTCTGCAAGTTACGACAACAATTGGAAAGTCCTCGTCCCACACGATGAGAAGGTCTTGATTAATAGTTTTACGGTGTTTGACGATTATCTCGTGCTTGAAGAAATGCGCGAAGGCCTTGTTTGCTTTGAGGTGATGGACTTGAAAACCAAGGAACGCCACCTGATAGATTTTGGTCAGGAGGCATATACGGCGTGGACAGAAGAAAACCCCGAACACAATTCCAAGGTGTTCAGATACGGATATTCGAGCTTCACGACGCCGTATTCTGTAATCGAGTACGACCTCGCTACACGCGAAAAACGTGTCCTCAAAGAACAGCAAGTGCCCGGCTACGACAAGAGCAAATACGAAGTAAAGCGCGTGATGGTAACAGTGCGCGACAATACGCAAGTGCCTGTTACACTGTTATATAAGAAAGACATCAACCTCCACGGCAACAACAACGTACTCCAATACGCATACGGCGCATACGGATATTCGGAGGACGACGGATTTTTCTCGTCGGTTTTCAGCCTTGTTGACCGAGGATTCGTATTTGCACTCGCACACGTGCGCGGCGGCAGCGAAATGGGTCGCAAGTGGTACGAGGATGGCAAATTGCTCAACAAGATGAACACTTTCAACGATTTTATCGACGTAACCAAATACTTGATAGACAACGACATAACATCGCCCAACAAAATGTATGCTATGGGTGGTTCGGCGGGTGGACTTCTGATGGGCGCAATCTCCAATATGGCTCCCGAACTCTACAACGGAATCATTGCGCAAGTGCCTTTCGTTGATGTAGTTACAACGATGTTGGACGAATCTATCCCCCTCACCACCGGCGAGTACGACGAATGGG
>DGIK01000013.1 GCA_002393195.1 Bacteroidales bacterium UBA3824
GTGACGATGGAGCTACCGCTCCTTTAAAAACACCTCAATAAAAAAAATATGCACTTAATATGCACTTAATTTGCATATATGCAAAATTTTTTGTACCTTTGCAGCGTTTTTCAGGGAGACTTAAAAACAAGAAGAGGTGTGAAAAACAAAAAGCACCTACCTCAGTAGATGCTCTTGCGCTCCCTCTAGGACTTGAACCTAGGGCCCCCTGATTAACAGTCAGATGCTCTAACCAACTGAGCTATTGGAGAAAATCAAATATCATTTTTTTCTTTTGCGCTGCAAAGTTAAGTTGTTTTTTTCAAATAAAAAAATTATTTTTGAAAAATTTTTCATCAAAATGTAACTTTTTTTAAAACATTCTAAAAATGAACAAGTTAGCAATAGTCGGAAGTTTGGCTTTCGACGCAATTGAAACGCCTGCGGGCAAGACAGACAAGATAATCGGCGGTGCATCGCCCTACATCGCCCTCGCTTCGTCGTATTTTGGAGTGAAACCTCAGATCATTTCCGTAGTGGGCGGCGACTTTCCTGAGGAGTACTTCAACATCCTCAACGACCGTGGTGTGGACACTTCGGGCGTGGATGTTAGAAAAGACGGCAAGACAATGTTTTGGTCGGGCGTCTATAACAAAGACCTCAATCAGCGCACCACGCTCGTTACGGAGCTCAACGTCTTCGCCGACTTCAACCCCGACGTGCCCACCTCGTACAAGAATCCCGACGTACTGATGCTCGGCAACATCACGCCGTCTATCCAACAGGCTGTAATCCAGAAGATTGGCAATCGTCCCAAACTCATCGTAATGGACACGATGAACTATTGGATGAACACCACGCCCGACGACCTCGACGCCACAATTCGCATGGTGGACGTGCTTACAATCAACGACGAGGAGGCGCGTCAACTCTCCGGCGAATACTCGCTCGTGAAGGCCGCCCGCAAAATTCTTGGCATGGGACTCCTTTACCTTATTATAAAGAAGGGCGACAATGGCGCGTTGCTTTTTACAAGGGACGGACAGATGTTTTTTGCACCGGCATTGCCGTTGGAGACTGTCTGCGACCCCACGGGCGCCGGCGACAGTTTTGCAGGCGGATTCTGCGGCTACATCGCCGCCAAGGGCAGCACCGACTTCGAGACCGCCAAAGCCGCCGTCATTGCAGGCAGCGTGATGGGCTCGTTCTGCTGCGAGAAGTTTGGCACAGAGAATCTTTTGAGCCTTAGCGAACAGACTGTGGCAACGAGGGTTAAACAGTTTGAGGAGATGTGCAGGTTTAAGTATTAAGCGAACAAATCCTCTGCCGTAACTTCGCTCTGAACGATTGCGGAATGTTCGTTTCTAAAAACTCCATAGACCGTTATAAATGTGATGTTCAGCGTTTTGTTGGTTCTGACCTCCGATTTGAAAATTGCATTGCGGTCGAGGAGTTTTTTTTCGTAATCCTTGTCGATGACGTATGGACCGAGCGAAAACTTCATTTCACAGACATTGATGGTGCGGTCGGAACGCTCGATGAGCATATCTATTTGAGTATTGACGTTGCCCGAATTGCTGCGCCAACCACTCACAGAAGTTGCCATCCCTGAAATACCAAGTTTTTGCTTAATCTGCGACGTGTGCATCATACAAACAAGTTCGAAGGTGTAGCCCTGCCAAGCATAAACCTTAGGCGTATCGGCGACGTGCGTCCAATATTCGTCATCATCGGGCGATTTTTCCAAAAATCGGAAATAGAAAAACGTGTAAAAATCTGTCAAACGGTAAATTGTATTTTTTGTCGCACTATTGAATTTCTTGTAACCCTTGATAAAATCACACTTTTCGAGATTGTCAAGAATTTGCGACAGACCTCCGCCCGATATTTTTGTAACTTTGACCACTTCGCTCCGTGTAAGTCCTTCACGTTTAGACGACAACGCCCTTACAACCGCAATGTACCTGTCAGCAAACGGAAACAACGCGTTATAAAGCTCGTTGAACTCATCTTTCAACACTCCGCCATCCTTAAAGAATAGATAATCAACATTTTGCACGAAACTCATATTGGGTTTCAATAGGCTGTAATAGAACGGCACTCCGCCCAAAACCATATAACATTGCACTATCTGATAGTCGTTCCACGCAAATCGTTTGTTTTTGAGGTACTGACGGCACTCTTTAAGCGTAAAGGGACGCAGATAAATTTTGCGCGTGATGCGGTTGTGCAGACCACCTTGATTTTCAATGAGTTTGTCGGTCATCCAAGACGTAGCCGAGCCGCACGCCACAAGCACAATGTCGTCGCGCATTGCAGCCCAACTATTCCAAAAACTCTCCAACGCATTTACAAACACCGACTTAGGCGAATCTATCCAAGGCATCTCGTCAATGAAGATTATCTTGCGTTTGTCCTTCGGCAAACTCTCCAAATAGTCTTGGAGGCTGTCGAAGGCATCGTACCAATCCTTCAACTCGGGCGCAAACTGCGACTTGGAAAATTTTTGCAGTGCCTTTGCAAACCTCTCCAACTGTTTTTTGGGCGGCATATTTCTCGTGCCCGTGAATTGGAAGTCGTATGTATCAGAAAAAAAATTCCTAATTAGAAATGTTTTTCCGATGCGGCGGCGTCCATACACGATTACGAACTCCGACCTCAACGATTTTATGCACTCGTTAAGTTGCTGATATTCAAATTCTCTGCCTATAATTTTTTCCATAATGATAATGTTTTTACGGTTGCAAATATAATCAATCCACGTCCAAATCCCAAATTTTTTTTGAGATTTGGACGCGTATCATTTTCGATGGACGTCCAAATCTCATATTTTTTACGAGATTTGGACGTGGATCATTTTAGATAGACGTCCAAATCTCGTATTTTTTTGCAAGATTTGGACGTCTGTCGTTATGAAAAAATATTTTCTGAAATATGCGGCGTCATTCAAATTTTATTATTATTTTTGCAAATTAAAACTTACTACAAAAATCAAACGTATATCATTAATGGAACCAACTGAAAAACAAAAGCCGCAGGCAAGCAAGTATTACCGGCGAAAATTGTTGATGTCGTACTTCACATCGACAGTATGCATCATCTTGGTATTATATTTGGCGGGGCTCTTCTTCATGCTGCTATTCAATACGCAGCACGTGAGCGATATGTTCAGATCCAATATCAAGATGACCATCACGCTCAACGACACACGCTCCAAGGCGGAGATAGACAAATTCCGCAAGATGCTCGACCAAGCCGACTACGTGCGCGAGACTCAATACATATCCAAGGACGACGCCGCCAAGGAACTCGCCAAGGAACTCGGCGAAGATTTCATCGAGATTATCGGCAAAAACCCGCTCTACTCGCAGATAGAAATCAAACTCGCCGACAATTACTCCAACATCGACAGCATCAAGTCGATAGAAGTCGCGCTCAAAGGACACAAGGCGGTCGATGAGGTGTATTATCCCAAGGACGTTTGGAACAACGCAACCACGGTAATCACCAAGATTGCGTCCATTTTCCTTGTATTGACGATAATATTGGCTATTATAACTATAATCCTGATAGCCAACTCGATACGATTGCAGATGTCGGGCGACAGATTCGACATACACACCGCCAAACTCATCGGCGCATCCAATTGGCACATATCAAAGCCATACCTCAAAAAGGCTTTGATACAGGGGTTAATAGCTTCGATATTTGCAGTAATTGGACTTGGTGCCACAATACGGTTCATCGAGAAAATCATCAACGGCGTATTCCAAATATCCGCCTTTTGGACGACACTGATGTCTATTTTGGTAATCGGCATCGTGGTAACATTGGCGGCAGCTTTCATAAGCATACATAAATACTTGAACGCCAAGGAAGAAGAACTTTACTATTAAAGGAAAGATTTAGAGAGGAAAGATTTGTTGAGGAAAGATTTGTTGAGGAGTGAGGAAAGAGGAAAACTGAAAATCAACAAATCAACAATTAAAGAAACTAACATTATAATAATCATAAAACTGACGAAAGACAAATGAAATACGCATTAGTAACAGGCGG
>DGIK01000073.1:0-1005 GCA_002393195.1 Bacteroidales bacterium UBA3824
GGTTAGCAACAGACATTCCCTGACAAGGTGGCGTTGCGATAAGCACGTCTAAATCAGATAAATGTTGCTGTTTTTTCCATTTTTCTATCTCACCAAAAACTTTATCTTGCGTCTCTTGAAGTGTCAAATCTCCACAAATATAACCACTGTCCAACAGACATTTATGATTGTACTTTTGAACATTAAGACGACGTTCAATCAATTCAACCGTAGCAATACAGTTGTATTCTTCCTGTTTAAAACCATAGCAACCGACACCGGCACTACTAAAAAGGCTAACGTAGGTAGGATGGTTTTGTAAAGGTAATTTTGTATTTTTTTGTTCTTCAATCAGTTGTTGTAATGTTGTATCTGCATACGTATCCCAAATTTGAAGTTTTTGTTTCTTATATTCGGGGTATAAAGATTTTAAGAATTTAAGTTCAAAAACTATTCTTAAATCATTTGGATCGTTATCCAATTCTCCTTCTCGACGAGAACCGACGCGAGCAATTTTTATAAGATACAAATCTCGTATTCCATAAAAATCCAAATCACATTGTTTGCCAATATACGGAATAAAATAGTATAACTTATTTAATGCGATAGTCGATGGAAAACGCTTCCCTGAGTAATATATCTTTGCTGTCCCGTTTAAAAAATGTTCAACGTTATCCTTTTTGACATTGCAAATAAGTACATTTTGCGACATATCCAAATCGCTCACGTCAATAGTTTGGCGCGAGTGGTTCACAATCTCTTTCGGATACTCTGAATGCACTTGAAACAAGTCCAACTGCACAGGCTTTAATCGTATATTTGCTTTTGTTGTCACTTTGTTTGTTCCTTTTGTTTTTCACGGCAAAATTACAAAAATACCAATAAAATGACAATAAAAAAACAGAAAAAAAACGCATATTATTTGTAATTATAAGACACTCAATCTTTTATACAGTTTCCACGCAAATTTTCAGTCAACTGTGGCGGCGAGGGCAATATATAAAAAAAACGACCCGCAAAACATTT
>DGIK01000073.1:1066-78463 GCA_002393195.1 Bacteroidales bacterium UBA3824
TCGTTGAGAGGCTTGGCGGGTTCTAACGCTGCAAATGTAGGAACTTTTTTATTTCCACCAAATCTTTCCACAACTTTTTTTGTAAATATTTTCTAATTACTTGATACACACTATATCCACAGTGGCTCGTTGTTCCAATCTGCAACTGTTATATTCAGGGATGGCTGTTATCAAAAATATTCTCCCATACGTCTCATCGTCAACCGCTTCGAGCCATTAATTGCTGTTGCAAAAATACTCCGCCAAACATGCTATTTTTTGTTGAGTTTGGCGGAGTATTCTTCAGTTTTTATGGTTCGCAAAATGCTGTCCGATACGATAATTTGTGTTTAGCAAATTGTCTTCACCCTTTCAACAATCTTTTCTGCCGTTATGCCGAGCGATTCAAGTAGTTGCTGCGGGTTGTAGCGGTCGTAGAATTTTTTTTCGAGTCCGAGGTTGACTACTTTCATATCTGACGAGCCGTAATACGAGGCAATTTTTTGTCCAAAACCGCCGTCCAAAATGCCGTCTTCCAAGGTGATTACAAGGCTGTGGTTGGATTTGAGATTGTCTAAAAGTGCCTTGTCGAGGCCGCTTGCAAACCGTGGATTGATGAGCGTGGGCTTGAATCCGAACTCTTTCTCAATGGCTGTGGCGGCTTGTTCGCCTTTTTGGTAAAAATCGCCAAGGGCAACGATTGCCACTTTTTCGCCCTGTTGCTCCACCTTGTAGGTGTTGAGGTTGGCAAATGACTTGTCGGCATTGCGGTGCGTTACCTCGTTGCCCGGAATCAGAATCAAAACCGGATGTTCCCTTTGGTCGATTGACCAGTCGAGCATGTTGACATACTCTTCGGCACTCGTCGGGCAAAGCACCACAAGATTTGGAATGTTGGAGAACGCCGCCAATCCAAATATTCCAAGGTGTGTAACGTCGGTAAGACCGTCGAAAGCGGTGAAATTCATCAGCATCGTAACGGGAGCGTTGTTGATGCAGACATCCTGTGAGATTTGGTCGTAGGCGCGGGTCAGGAATGTCATGTTGGTAACAACCAATGGTTTAGCCCCGTTGGTGGCAATTCCCGAAGCAATGGCGACGGCGGCTTCTTCGGCGATTCCCGTGTCGATGTACTGACTGCCGAGCTGTTTGCGCTCCTCAATGCCAAGACCCACAGCCATGGGCATCGCAGGCGTTACCACAATTACATCCTTGTCTTTTTTTACCTTGTCCAAGATGTATTTCTGAGTGATTTCCAGATACGATTCGCCGCTGCCAAAATCTATTGTCGGCTTGCCTGTGGCACGGTCGAAAGGCATAGTCCAATGCCAAGCCTCGCGGTTTTGTTCGGCGAGGGCATATCCTTTGCCTTTTATTGTATGTATGTGAACGACAACGGGTTTGGTCGTGTCCTTTACCTTTTGGAACGCCTTGATGAGCGCGGCGATGTCGTTGCCGTTTTCTTCGTAAATGTAGTCCAGTCCGAACGCGCGGAACCAGTTGTTTTGCGCCTTGCCGTTGCTCTCTCGCAATTCTTTGAGATTCTGATAGATGCCGCCGTGGGTTTCGGCAATTGCTTGTTCGTTGTCGTTAACAATAATGATGAAATTGCTGCCAAGTTCCGAGCCGGCAACGTTGAGGGCTTCCATCGCCTCGCCGCCCGAAAGCGAACCGTCGCCGATGACCGCCACGATGTTTTCTCTGCGGCCGAGAATGTCGCGCCCTTTGGCAAGTCCGAGCGCAAGTGCGATGGACGTGGAGGTGTGTCCGATGTTAAAAAAGTCGTGTTCGCTTTCCTCTGGATTTGAATATCCCGAATCTTCGGCAAACCTTGTGTCGTCGATGTATCCCGCCTTGCGACCCGTGAGAATCTTGTGGGGGTAACTCTGGTGCGAAACGTCGAAAACAAACTTGTCTTTGGGCGAATCGAAAACGTAATGCATTGCTATTGAGGCTTCTACAAAACCAAAGTTGGGTCCAAAGTGTCCACCTACTTTTGTGAGCCTGTTGAACAATGCCTCGCGAATTTCATCGGCGAGGGTTTCCATTTCGCTTATCGTCAATTTCTTGACATCTGCGGGGGAGTTGATGTTGTCTAATATCATGTTTCTTTTTATTTCAATTTGTTATATGTCTCATCGTCAACGGGTTCGAGCCATTCGTTGCTGTTGCCGGGTTTGAGGTCGGCGTGGTAAGTCAGGTGCTGCATCCAACTATCGGCGGCGGCTCCGTGCCAATGTTTTACGCCTTCGGGAACGGCTATCGTAACGCCCGGTTTTAGTTCAACGGCTTCTTTGCCCCATTCCTGATACCAGCCGCGTCCGCTCACGCATATCAACATCTGAACAGCGCCGTGGTGAACGTGCCAATTGTTGCGGCATCCGGGTTCAAAGGTAACGTTGCAAAGTCCGTTGTCCAAGACCGCCAAATAACTGTTGCCGATGAAATATTGCGCGTAGGCGGTGTTGGGATTGCCGAGCGGCCATGCAGAGGGCGAAATTACGGGAGTTTGGTCGCCTTTGACGGTGGCTATTGCCGCCTCGCAGCGTGTGGCTTCGGCTGTGAATCCGTGGCTTTTGAGCGACGACACTATCCACTGCAACTGGCTGTCGGTAACGCCCATGTTTTTTGCGCCTTGAACGTGTGCAATCAACTGTGGCATAACGTTTTCCAATCCGCTCAACGCACTCACGGTAACAAGTTCGCGGTCGGCGTGTGTGAGAACGTCGCGGGCAAAAATGTCGCCAAAAAGATGCGCTTTGAGGTAATAATCCTCGGCGGGGCAGAATGTGTAGTTGAACGGTTTGCCCGACAGTTTGGTCTGAACCTCAGAGCCTTGTTTCAGAGCGTCGTAATCAGACGGCATCGGCGACGATTCTGCGCCTGTGGCAACGTCTTGGCGTTGCTCCATTACCTTCTGCAATGTGCCTAACGCATTTAGCGAGCGCGGAAAACCCGTGTAGGCGTAGAGTTGCGAAAGTGCCTCTTTGATTTGATTTGCAGAGAGTTTGGCGTCGAAACCCTCGTTGATGGCGTTCATGAGCGATGATTGGTCGCCACGAGCCTCATTGCAAGCGATTGCCGTAATGGCAGAGGCTTGTTGTTCGGTAAAAGTCAATTTGGACATATCTTTCATATTGTCAGTGCTTTTAGAATTGTTGTTGCAGCCCGACACTATTAACAATGCCGTAAGTGCTGCGATGATTGTCTTTAATTTCATAATGTTTTGTTTTATTATGATGCAAAGTTAGCCGAATTTTT
Source organism: Bacteroidales bacterium UBA3824 (assembly GCA_002393195.1). Classification (GTDB taxonomy): domain Bacteria; phylum Bacteroidota; class Bacteroidia; order Bacteroidales; family UBA3824; genus UBA3824. Next base: position 4,307 of record DGIK01000073.1, read on the forward strand.
ACAAAAAATAGTTTCACATTTGGAGCGAAAAGTTTCACAGAATGAAGAAAAGTTTTTATCTTTGCCCTATGAAACCACATTTCTATTATTCATCAGATATTAACGGCATCAACGCCGAGAGCCTTGCCGATTGTTGCTTGCATTTGATATGCTTGGAGGGCGAGGGCAGTTTTGTGTATAATGAACGGTGCTTCCACTTTGTAAAAAACAGCCTTGTGGTTGTGCCATCGCCTTGCAAAATCAAGAATATTGCAGTGGTGGAAGGCTCTGTGTTTGAATGGTTTGCAGCACCGAATAGTTTTCTTGGCGGACTGTTGCCGTCTAATAATTACAGCATCGGCGGCTCTATCAGCCTTAATGCCAACCCCGTGATTCCGCTCTCCGAAAGCGACGCTCAACGTTTCATCGACGACATCCGCCGAATCCGCCACCGTTTAGACGACAGCGATTTCCTTTTTTATATCGAAATTATTGGAAGTCTTTGTCTTACAATGATTTACGATATTTTTGAATTTCACGCCAAATATTACGGCACCACGCAGCACACCGACCGTGCGGGTTATATCGTCAGCCAACTTATGGACTTGCTGTCAACGGGAATTTGCCGCACCGAGCGCGAAATGCGTTATTATGCCGAGCGTCTCAATGTGTCGCCAAAATACCTCTCAGCCACCGTCCGCCGAATGACGGGCAACAGCGTAACATCGTTTATCGACCGCCACGCCGTGCCCATCCTCAAAAAATATCTCAACGATCGCCGCCTTTCGATAACGCAGATTTGCGAAAAAATGAATTTCACAACCCTCTCATATTTCAGCCGTTACTGCAAAAAACACTTGGGAATGTCGCCACAAGAATATCGGAAAAGTTTGCAGCCGAGGTAATGACTATTCGCCTCCTGCCAACTTCCATTCTGCCTCGCTGATTTTGAGTTGAGAATAGGATTCGGTGTATTTGTCGCGGGATTGTTGGTAGAGGAGTTGGGCTTGGAGAAGGTCTGACATTGAGAGAGTTCCGGCGTCGTAGCCGTCGCGGACAATGCGGAGGTTTTCTTCGGATTGCGAAATGCTCAGACGTGCAATTTCAAGTTGTTGACGCGATTCCACAACGCCGTACCACGCCTTTTGAATGTTGATTTTCAGGAGTTCGGCATTTTCGGTGAGTTGGTCTGCCGCCTTCTGACGGTTGATTTCGGCGCGTTTGATGGCGTGGGAGCCGCCCCACCAATCCGAAATCGGGACATTGACCGTTGCAAACACCATCCCAAAAGTGCGGTCGTTTTCCATAAGATTGTGATACATATAACCCGCTCCAACTGCCACAGAAGGCAGATTTTTGCCGGTTTCAGTCTTCTTTTGGAGTTCGGCAATTTTTACTTGCTTTTCCAACAACTGATATTCAGTCGTACCTGTTACCGCTTGGCTCAGGTCGGCGGTGGGTTGATTGTCGGCGTAATCTTCTGTGTATGAGATTGTAAATGTTGAATCTTCAAGTCCGCAATGTTGCACCAAAAGCATTTTGAGGAGCGAAATTCCGTTTTCAAGTTTCACGCGCTGCGATGCAATTTCGTTTTTTCGGAGTTGAACTTGCAAAAGGTCGTTTCTCACTGCAACTCCCGCATTTACAGCCGCTTCCACGTCATTGAGGGTTTTGGTCAACAATGAATCCACGGCGTCCAAAGTACGTGTTTTTTCTTCGAGTGAAACTAATTGCCAAAAATATTCGTCTGTGGCTTTAATAACTTGTTTTTCTGAAAGTTGCGTTTGTAAATCCACACACTCTTCGCCCTCCTTTGCAAGACGGTAGCCGTTGATGATTTGTCCGCCTGCATACACTGGCTGAACCGCTGTTACAGAGCCAATTATGCCGTCTTTCATCATTGCGATTGAGATTGGATTTCCAAGTGCCGACAACGCTTCGGGCGGGAGGCTCTGCGACAATGATGCGCCCAATTCTTGCGGAATCATTTCCGACGGATTGATGTCGGTTTTTGCCATTTCGCGGCTTGCATTGAACCACAATCCCGTCGCGCTCACCTGTGGGAAAAACTTTGTGAAAACTTCCTTACGTTGTTCGCGTGCGGCGTCGGCACTGTAACGCGCCGATTTTATCGAATAATTGCCCGCCAACGCCGAATCCCTCAGTTGCTGCAACGTGTAAGCATTTTGCCCACCGGCATTGAGCGACGCCAACACTGCCGAAAATATGATTGCTAATATCTTTTTGTTCATTGATTTTGATTTTTATTTTCATTATTCACCTTCCAATACACCACTGGCAACATCGTAACTGCCATAATCAGTGCGCCGATGCCGCCGGCGAAGATTGTAACGCCTACGGGCATCCAAAACGACGATTGCGCAATTATCATCGGCACTACGCCTACCGCTGTTGTGGCTGTCGTGAGGAAAATCGGCACCATACGCCTTTTGCCCGCGTCAAATGCCGCGCTGCGTATGCTTGCACCCGTGGCGGCGATGTTGTCCGCGTGTTCAAAAATGAGGATTTCATTGCGCATTATCATTCCCATCAGGGTTATGAGTCCAAAGATTGATGTCAAGCCTAACGCCCTGTCCATCAGTCCCAAACCTATCAATGCACCCGGTGTCATCAGCGATAAGGCTGCCATACAAATTGTCGTGATTCCATAACGTTTGAAATTGAACAAGAGGAAGAAAAACACCATTACCATTGCAAGCACAATGCCCCAAAATATCTGTGGCAGAGCCTCGTCGCCGTATTCAAGTTCGCCGCCGAGTTCGTATCTAACGCCTTGGGGCAGAGTGAGTTCTGATTTTGAAATTTCATCAATGCGCTTTTCGACCGGCGCGGTGAACACCCTCGGTGCAAACTGCGCCTTTACCGTGATGCAACGCTCGCCGCAGCGGTGGTTGATTCGGCTCTGGCTCCACAATGGCTCCACGTCGGCTATCTGCCTGATTGCCACGGTGTAATTGTCGGCGGGCGAGGGCATTAGAGTTTGAGGCGACGCGATGCCGATGTTGTTGATGTCAGAAAACTTCAAACCCGCTTTGTCACAGATTGTTATGCCGAGTTCGTAACCATTTTCCCAAATGCTGCCCGCCTGAATTTCGCCGGTATAAGCCGCCAATGCAAGCGCAATCGAGGAGCGTGAAAATCCCGTCTGAGATGCCGCCACAGCGTCGGGACGGATATCAACCAATGGATAAGAGCCATTAAAATCGTTATGAACCCATTCAATTTCAGGCATTAAGCGCATACGGTCTTCGAGCATTTCGGCGGCGGCGAGTAGCGAGTCGATGTTGTCGCCATAAAACCTGTATTCCAACTCGTCAACCTCCAAATAATCCAACCTTTTGAACTTGACGTATGCCTCAGGGAAACTCTCCGAAAGCATTGATTGATACTGATATAGCATTTCGAGAGCGTCGTCCTGCGACGTAGTGTTTACAATCATTTGAGCAAAATTTTTGCCCGCCATCTGCGGCGCGTAGGCATCCATAAAACGCGGCGACGAACAGCCGATAAATGATGTTATGGACGTTGCACGTGGGTCGGCAGCGATGATTTTGCGCACGGAATCCGCAACCGTGCGAGCCTGCGCAATGCCCTTTCCCTCAGGCAGAAAGATTTCCACGGCAAATTGGTCGCGGTCGGCGTATGGAAACAGTCGGATTTTTAATGTTGGCATTATCAACGACGAAAGCATTATTACGACAATGCCGCAAATGATTGTAAACCAAGGCTTTTTGAATGTGAAAGCCAACGTCCTGTCATAAATCCGCTGCACGGTTTTGGTGATGATGTTGCCGTCCGTGGAAACTTTTCCGGGTTTGATAATCTTCACTTCGAGAAACGGAATCACCGTCACGGCAAGCAAAAGCGACACAAGAAGGTTGATGGTGATTGTGAGCGGAAAATCTTTGAGCGCGTCGTGGAATGTGCCTTTCATCGTCAACAAAAACGGATAGAAAATCGCACATATACAGATAGTTGCAAGCATCATCGGCATAAAATATTGTTCAGCCGACTTTAACGCCGCCACCTTTGGCATAAAACCTTTGTTGAGGTACTCTAAGTAGCCGTCAATCACCACTATAGAATTGTCAACAATCATTCCCAAAACCACAATCAGCGCGGCGAGGGTTACGATATTGAGTTCGATGCCCGCCATATACATCACAGCCACCGACACAAACGTGCTCAATGGGATTGTTGCCGCCGCCACCACTGCCGAGCGCAATGGAAACAGCACCATCATCACCAAAATTATCACCGCCATCGACAGCAACAAGTCGCGCAAAAACGAACTTACGCTCATCGCCACAACTTTGGGCTTATCGGCTATGCGAGTGATAGTTACGTCGTCGGGCAGCGAGTTGAGGCGGAAGTCGTCGAGCACCTTGTCAACGTCCTCGCCGTATTGCACAACATTGTTGCCGGGGGTCATTTCCATCGAAAGCAATACGCAGGGATGCCCGTCCTGTTCGATGCAGGGGCTGTCGGGCGGATATTCGCGCACAACGTCCGCAATGTCGCCCACGCGGACGGTTTTGCCAGATGCTGGGTCGCTGTAAATTATTTGATTTTCAATCTCTTGCACGCTGTTGTTGACCGTGGAGACGTGTATCGGCACTTGATTGTCGGCGGTGTTGATGGAGCCGCCTGTGGTGCTGAAACCTTGCGCCGATAATTGCGACATCAAAAACTGTTGCCCTATGCCGTAAGCCTCTAAACGCTTGCGGTCGAGGTAGATAGAGATTCTTTCGCGCTGTTCTCCATAGAGATTCACATTGGCGACCGACGGAATACGGCGCAGACGGTCGGAGAGATTGTCTGCGTAAGTCTTTAATTCTCTGTAACTTCGCTGTGCGCTTTCGATGGCAACCAGCAATGCCGACGTGTTGCCAAAATCGTCGTTGACCACCACTGCAAGCACTCCAGAGGGCAGCTGAGCCTTGTAGCCATTGACGCCGTGCTTGATTTTGCTCCATACCTCGTCTTTGTTGTCAACATCGTCGTTGAGCCTCACCATAATTATCGCCATTCCGTTTTGGGAAGTCGAGGTGGTTTTTGTGCGGTTGACCTCCGAAAACGTAAACAGATAGCGTTCCAAGGGTTTTGTAACCTGTTCTTCAATCTCTTCGGAAGTTGCGCCCGGATACACCGCCACCACAACTCCCTGACGGATTACAACGTGCGGAAATTCGTCTTTGGGCATCACATACATACCGTAAATGCCTGCCACAAAGAGGATTGCAACAATCAGGAGCGAAATCGAATAATGTTCCAACGGCCATTTGAGCCATTTCATCTTGCTTTCCATAATCAATAAACCACTTTAACGCCTTCGCTTAATTTTTGATAACCTTCTGTAATAATGATATTTCCGGCAGAAATTCCGCTCGTAATCACCACGTCGTTGCCCACCATCGAGCCTGTTTTCACTTCGGCGCGTTTCACGGTATTGTCGTCGCCCACAATCCACACAAACAGGCTCCCGTCAAATCGTTTTTGGACAGCCGTAACAGGCAGTGTGATAGAGTTTTGGGTGTTGTTGTTAATATCAAAACTTACCTGAGCCGCCATTCCGGGCAGGAGTTTGTGGTTTGGATTGTTGACACTGATTCTGATGTCGTAGGTGTGCGTCATGGCGTCTGCAACGATGCCTTTTTCGATTTTTCCGCCGTTGATGCTCACGCCCGCCGCCTCAACATTGATGTTCGATTTGGTGTCGGCGTTGATGTCCGAAATTTCCTTTTCGGGAATTGCAACTTTTATCTTCACGGTGTTGATGTCGAGGATTGTAGCCACCGGTTGGGACGGCAGCGCAGTTTCGCCCGCGCCGACAAACTTTTTGCCAATGATTCCGCCCTGTGGAGCACGCAGGGTGCAGTCGTCGAGATTTTTTTGCGCACCCTCCAACTGTGCCTTTGCCTGAGCGGTTTTGCTGAGGATTTCCACCCATTGAACCTCCGACATCGAGCCTTTGTCGTGGAGTATTTTATAACGTGAGAGTGCGTCGTCGGCTTGTTGAGCGGCGGCTTTTGAGGCAGTGAGCAAGTTTTGGGCTTGCGTGTCGTCAATTTGCGCAATCAACTGTCCCTTAGATACTTGCATACCTTCGTTGATGGGGATGTTTTTCACCACGCCCATTGTTGTGAAACTCACTGCAACTGCCTGATTTTCTTCCACAATGCCTGTAAAAGTTCTGCCGAAAGAAGCGACATTATCGCCGCCCGCAGTCTGCACGGCGACCCTCACAGGCTGTTTTTGAGTATTTACCTGGCTCTGACCGCCGCATCCCGCAACCCCAAGAGCCAACATCATTGCTAAATATACCTTGAAATTCATTTTTGTAACATTTTTCAGCGACAAAAATACAGAGATTTCAAACATAAATAATAGCCGATTTTTCTGCAAAAATGGTAGATTTGGCGGGAAAAAAGTTAACTATTGCCAAAGAATTTCTTGTTCCCATCCATTAGGGAAACCCATTGAAGACGGATTTATTGTTGGATATTTTGCAATCAATTTTTTTAGTTCTGTGCCAAAAGTATTTTTGGGGTCGATGCCATTAATGATATATCGTATTATTGCTAATGTGAAATAGACACGTTGTGTGCCTGATGTAGGGATTTGTATAAATGTTCGTCGTGTATGCCTTGGCATCAATGGACGTATTCCAAAAACTCGATTCCACAAACGTGCGTGATGTGCACAGATATTGCGTACATAGACTAATGTATGCAACCACGAAACAAATACAGTGTCGCTAACACCAAAAAACGAGGCTACATTTCTTTTGGGTAAACCAGGCTTTAATTGTTGGTATAATATAGACATTGTACCAAAAGAAGTGATTTCTAAAGTTATCCAACTTGGAGGAAATGTGTCGCTGTATTTGCATTGAAATGCCTTTACAAATTGTTCGTCGCTACGGTTGTATTCCTCACTTATATTTTGCAATGTTTTTGCATGCTGAACTACGTTAGAAAACAATGTTGCATCTTCAAACCACAATCCATTATGGGCTTGTGATAGAATATATGCCATTTGAGTTCGTACTGCAACTTCTATTATTTCAATGTAAGTCATTACAAGATGTCGTAGTTGACAGTCAAACTCATAGAGTGTTTTGGCTTGTTCAAATGTTGTTCCCGATTTAAAGATATGTTTTTCCTTATCGGCAAGTAATGGATACCAATAACCGCTCATTCGGTAGTAACTCACCTGTTTTAGCCATTTTTCAGCCTCTGGCTCGCTACCGAATGTCATTCCTCGTTGTTTGAGAATCTTTATCTGGTCGGCAAATGTCTGTATTTGCTTTGTGTAAGGAACTTTCATACTTAAAAAATAAAAGACTCACCCTAAGCGCGCTGTTCAATGGGAAGCGGGGTGAGTTTGTTGCTGCAAATTTAAATAGTTTTTTTTATATGGAAAACCTTTTATAGTTTTTTTTATAAAAATCTATCGACCCAATTCTCTTTTGCCATTCTCGCAAAAAATCAATACCTTTGCCGAAAACTCATCAATCTACTATGCACCAAGAAGAAATCACCATACAATCGCTTTCGGTAAATGACTGTATCAAAGTCAGTTATTGCGACAACAATGTGATGATTGTTGACGATGTGCAGGAGTTTGCGGCTATTGGGGCGGCGAGGCTGTCGCTCAATGGTATCGCGATTTGCACCAATGGAAAAATCACCGGCAGTATGAACGGTCGTAAGATTGAAATCTCTAAAAATGAGGTGGCGATTATCCCGAAAAATGCGCTCGTTACAGACCTGATGATTAGCCCGGATTTCAAGTTGAAGGCGTTGTTTTTTTCCGAAAAAATTCTCCAAAGTTTCCTTCACGAAAAAATCAGCATTTGGAATGAGATGATGTACATCCACTGCAACAATGTTTTCACTCTCGGCGGCGACGATGTGAAGTTTTATGAACATTTTTACTCGTTGCTGAAATTTGTGGTGGAGCGCGGCAAAAACCGTCCTTATTATAATGAGGTTGTGCAGTCGCTTTTGAAGTCGGCGTTGTTGGGAGTTTGCAGCGAGTTTAAGCACCGCCAAAAAGCCGCTGAAACGCCGCCTGTTGCCACTGACAACAATCTTCGCTCATCGCCTGCGGTTTATTTTCAGCGTTTTTTGGACATCATTCACACCGTGGAAATCAAACATCGCACTGTGGAATGGTACGCACGTCAACTTTGCATTACTCCCAAATACCTCTCCGCCGTCTGCAAGTCGTGTTCGGGCAAGACAGCCCTCGAATGGATTACAGAGTCGCTGATGGAAAAAATCAGGTTTTATCTTAGCGACACCAATTTGAGTATCAAACAGATATGCGACATTCTCGGTTTCGCAAACACCTCATTTTTCGGACGTTACGTCAAGGAGCATTTCGGTATGCCGCCCGCACAGATGAGAAAGAGTGGGGCGGAGGGTAGGTCGTAAATACAATTATCACAAAATCATCCCCGCGCCCACGGTCTCAAACGTAAACGGGTCAACAAATATCAGCGAGCCTAAAACCTTATTTTTGGCATAACTTTCATACACCAAAGGACTTGCGGTTTTGAGTTGGACTTGTGCGATGTCGTTGAGTTGCAACTCGTTAACACCTGAGATTTTTTCTTGGGTGGAGATGTCAACGCGGAAATCTATTGCCGTAAACAAGCCCTGAACCTCTTGTGTGGCGTGGCGGACGATGTATTTTTTGCGGAGTTGCATCGGCGAGGGGTTAAACCAACAGATATTCAGCGTAAACTGATTACCCACTTGTGGAATGTTGGCGTCGTCGGACACCAAAAAGTCGCCGCGCGAAATGTCGATGTCGTCGGCGAGAGTGATGTCAACCGATTCGCCTTCTTGCGCTTCGGAGAATTTGTCTTTGCCGTTGTAAATACCTTTAACAGTGGACGTTAAACCTGACGGAAGGATTTTTACCTTGTCGCCCTCTTTGATAACGCCCTGAGCAATGCGTCCAGAATAGCCGCGAAAATCGGCAAACTTGTCTGAAATCGGTCTTATAACATACTGCACAGCCATTCGGAAGCCCTGATTATCAGACTTTTTGATTTCAACAGTTTCCAAATATTCCAAAAGCGGTTTGCCGGTGTACCAAGGCGTGTTTTCAGATTTATTAACCACATTGTCGCCGTTTTTGGCACTGATGGGAATAAAGTCAACTGCCGGAATATCAAGGTGTTTTGACATAATGTTGTAGTCGGCTATAATCTTGTCGAAAGCTTCCTTAGAAAAATCCACCAAGTCCATCTTATTGATACACACCACAATATTGCGGATTCCGAGGAGCGAGGCAATAAACGAATGGCGGATAGTTTGCTCCATTACACCGTGGCGGGCGTCGATTAGGATTATCGCCAAATCTGCCGTAGAAGCACCTGTAACCATATTTCGGGTGTACTGAATGTGTCCCGGAGTGTCGGCAATGATAAATTTGCGTTTTGGAGTGGCAAAATATCTGTAAGCCACGTCGATAGTGATGCCCTGTTCGCGCTCGGCTTTGAGACCGTCGGTAAGGAGAGCAAGGTTAACTTCTTCATTGCCACGGCTTTTTGATGCCTGTTCCACGGCTTCGAGTTGGTCTTCAAAAATCGACTTAGAATCGTACAAAAGTCTGCCAATGAGTGTAGATTTTCCGTCGTCAACGCTGCCCGCCGTCGAAAAGCGGAGCAACTGCATATCTAAATATCCGTTTTGTGTCATAACTATTATGAATTATGCATTATGAATTATGCATTGTTTTTACGGTGCAAAATTCGGCATAATTGTTTTTCTGACGGCATTTTCGACGGTGTAAGATTACATTAAAAAAAATGCAGGATTGCAGTTTTTTCCCCGAAAATGATTGCCACCAATACTTAGGCAAAAGTGAAGTTTAGTTTTTGACAGGGAAATTAAATGTTCAAAAAATATTTGAAAAAATTTTTGTCAAATCAAAGATAAAACGCTACATTTGCAGAAACTATAATCAGGATTACTATGGGACAGTATATCGACAATGGAAATTTGCCTTTCAGACGTATCTTAAACAGTGATTTTACCGATAAGTCAGGGTTGCTGAATATTCTGAACAGGAATATGGACACCGAAAATAGTTTTATGTGCGTATCCCGCCCACGACGTTTTGGCAAGTCAGTGGCGGCAAAGATGGCGTATGCGTATTACGACAGAAAATCGGATTCAAAGGAACTTTTTAAAGGTTTGGAAATCACCAAGTCGCCTGATTATGAAAAACATCTCAACAAGTATCCGACAATATACATCGATTGGAATGAATTTGCTAACATCCCCGACAAAGATAAACTGAGAGTGGCGCAACAAAGGATTGTTGCCGACCTGAGGGAAACTTATGAAAATATTTTGGAAGAACAGAACGAACTTGGCGTTGCCCTTGCCGAAATCAACAAAAAGACAGGCGACCGCTTTATCCTGATTATCGATGAGTGGGATATGCTCGTAAGAGATGTTACACAAGAAATTCAGGACGAGTATGTCAACTTTCTGCGCTCGATGTTCAAGACTAACAAAGCGAACAATGTATTTCTCCTTGTATATATGACGGGCATTCTGCCGATAATCAAGATTAAGACGCAATCGGCGTTGAACAATTTCAGAGAATACAGCATCATTTATCCCGCCAACACCGCTAAATATTACGGATTTACAGAGACGGAAGTAGAAACGCTATGCAAAACACACAATATGAACCTCGAACTGATGAAACACGCATACGACGGCTACATCATCGGCGAAGAAAAATCGATGTTCAACCCTAATTCTGTGATGCAATCCATTGAGTACCGCACATACGACAGTTTTTGGTCAAGGACAGCGTCGTTTATGGCAATAGAAAGTTACCTGAACATCGATGCCGACCAAGTGCGCACCAAAATCATCAAGATGATGAATGGTGAAGAAGTGGTAATAGAACCGACAAGTTTCCGCAACGATATGAAAAACATCGAGACGAGTGACGACGTGCTGACATTGTTGGCACATCTTGGATATTTGTCGTACAACCCTGAAACTCAATCTGTAAGGATTCCTAACACAGAAGTTAGCGCAGAGTTCAGAAACGCCGTCCGCTTTGCGGGTTGGAAAGAGTTGTCCAAAGCGGTTGGGCAGTCACGACAACTATTGGAGGACACCATCAACCTCTGCAAAGACAAAGTGGCGCGTGCCTTCGACGACTATCATTTTGAGGCGTCGTCAATTTTGGAATTCAACGACGAAAACTCAATGCGGTGCGCAATAACGTTGGCTTATTACGCCGCCAAACCTTTTTACAAGATTTTTCACGAACTGCCTACGGGCAAAGGTTTTGCTGATATGGTTTTCATTCCGTTGCCCAAGTCGCCGCGCCCTGCAATAGTCATCGAACTCAAATACGACAAGACAGCCGACTCCGCCATCTCTCAAATCAAACGCAAAAATTATCCCAAGAGCCTCCAAGGTTTTTCCAAACGCATCGTGCTATGCGGCATCAATTACAACAAGGAAACTTCTAAACACGAAGTGGAGATGGAGGTGATTGAAGGTGAGGAATAAAGTGATTATCCTGCCACTTCGTCGAAATGCTCTATTGCCCATTGAATCAGTCCCGAAATGTAAGGCATTAGTGATTTGCCGGTGTCGGTGAGTGAGTATTCCACTTTTGGAGGCACCACAGGATAGACCTTGCGGCAAAGGAGGTTGTCGCTTTCGAGACGTTTGAGGGTAGCCGACAACATCTTTTGCGAACAGTCGGTCATCAAGTTGCGAAGTTCGTTGAACCGCAAAACACCGCTTTCGCTCGCATTAATGGAATACAACACCAACAACGACCATTTGTCGCCAAACTTGCTGATTACCTGTCGTATAGGGCATTTGTTATATTTGTCTTGAAAATCATTCATAGCGCAAAGATACGAAATATTCCCCAAACAATCAAGAATATTTTTCGCCGACATAACCGTTGCCTGCCTCGCCCGTTATCAGGTTGAAATGCCTAAGCACCGGCGGCGTGGGTTCGAGGTCGTAATAATCCATTTCGGCAATGTTCATCGAAAAATACGCCAACTGATCGTAACTATCGTAAAGTCGCGACAAAACTGGATTGTTGTCAAAAATCCACTTCTTGATGTTGTCGTCAACGTGAAAATTCACCTGTCCCGAACAACGAACCGAAATTTTGTCTTTCATACTAAGAATCTCGATGTCAGGATTTTGCAGCAACTGACGGTAAACCGCTTTTTTGAACGACGTGGCAAAATACAACACTGTTCCGTCCTGTTTCATTATCTGAAAAACACGGATTTTTGGCAAGCCGCCTTCACAAGTTGCAAAGGCGACTTCATTGTTTGCTTTGAGGAAATCCAACGCTGTCTGCATAGTTACCAAGAGAGTTTTTCGTTAAGGATGATGCCGTCTTCCATTGGTGAATCTTTCTCAGTGAAAGCGTTGGCCTTGTATTGGATGCAAAGCATTGTCAGATTGGAAGTTCCGCTGTTTTTGAGGGCGCGTTTGCCATCGGGCGAAACCCTTATAATCGAACCTTCCGACACCGGGAAAATTTCGCCGTCCACCTGATACTGACCTTCGCCGGAGATGATTACATAAATCTCCTCGTGAGTCTTGTGCGTGTGAAGAAAACCGCTGTCCTGACCCGGCACAAGTGTCTGAAAACTCATTTCGGCACCTGTCAAGCCTAATGCCTGCGAGAGAAACACCTTGCCTTTGAGCGTAAAGTCCTTGCCCATAGGAAGTTCGTAGTTGATTACTTCGTTCATCGTGCCGAGGTTAACGGCGTTGAAATTCTTTCCTGATTTGATTTGCTGTACTGTCTTCATTTTTTTTACTATTTAATAAATTGTTTGTTGATTTGTTTTACGCTGCAAAGTTAATCCATTGAAAAACAATACGCAAGAAGGCACTTTTTTGTTTTATAGTTACCAAAAAGTTAGAATTGCTGACAATCAGTAATGATGAATTTTAATATTTAACATTAATTAACAAAGCGGTGCGGTTGGGTTTGTGAAAAACAGATAAAATGAGTAACTTTGCGGTGGGTTAATTATCGAAACGAAATATGCACGACAACAACATTCAAACATACAACAGCGCCGTCACAACCATCAAAAACGCGATTCTGAACGCCCAATACGAGGCGGCAAAGGGTGTCAATAATATTCAGTTGACACTCTACTACTCTATTGGTCGTTTTATTTCGCAAAACAGCCGTAACGGAAAGTGGGGCACTCACGCCATCGCCACTATCAGTCAACTTCTTAAAAAAGATATGCCCGGATTGAGGGGTTATTCGGAAACAAGTTTGAAACGTATGCGATCTTTTTATGAAGAATGGGCGGAACTTGACCCAGTTTTAAATTCGTCCATTAAAACGGACGAATTTTCGCCAGTTAAAACTGACGAAATTATCGACTTGCTTCCGTTCAACTTTTCCGCCGTGGATGCATTCCCCGCTAATGATTTTAGAAGTATTGGTTTTACTCATCACAGCGAAATTTTGACGCAATGCAAAGACCGTAAAGAGCGTATGTTCTACATTTCGGTATGCGCTCGCGAGCACCTCACGCCCGACGGTATCAAAAACTGCATCAAACAAAATCTTTATAGCAAAAAAGGTCAGATGCCTAACAATTTTTTGCAGCGGCTACCATCTGGAAACCTCGCAAAAAGGGCTATTCTTGCATTCAAAGACCAATATATGCTTGATTTTATCAATGTGGAGGAACTTGGAGCACGTGATATTGAGGAAGTTAACGAAACTGTTGTAGAACAGAAAATTGTTGACAACATCAAAAAATTTATCCTAAAATTTGGCAAGGATTTCTTGTTTGTTGGCAATCAATACACGATAACAGTTGCCGGACACGACCATCGGATTGATTTGCTGTTTTACAACCGCGATTTAAATTGTTTGGTGGCAATTGAATTGAAAACAGGAGCGTTCAAACAGATTTACTTAGGCGAACTCAATGGTTATCTACGACTTTTGGACGATTATGTGCGCAAGCCTCACGAAAATCCATCCATAGGCATTGTACTCTGCAAAAGTGCCGACAAAACTTACGTTGAATATATGATTCAGGATTACGACAAACCTATGGGCGTGGCAACATTCACCACAGCCACCGATATGCCCGAGCGTTTCCGCAACGCCCTCCCTGACATCGAAGAACTAAAAAAACTGTTAAGTAGCGGGGATGAATAACAATCCCCTACAATATTAATTTTTTATTAATTCCGCCATATATCGGGGTTACAAGTTATTGGAATAATCTGTAATTTTGTGCCCGAAAATTTTGACAAGCCGGGCGTACAAAAAAAAGCATCCGTGGCGGGGTGCATCAAGCGTTAACCGTTATCCGATAAACAGACGGCAGCCCAAGATACCAATTGCGGTTCTTGGCTGCCGTCTGTTTTTTTGCGCCCTGACGAAATTGAATTGAACTTTGAGATTAATTATTTAATAGAATGGAATTACAAAAAATTATCAGTTTTGCTGTGGCAATGACGCTCAGTGCGCAACTTTGGGCGCAGGGCGAGGTGGTAACGCTCCAACATCTTTGGGACGAGGCTGAGCGCAACAGCACGTCTATCAAGGTGATGAAGAGCGAACTCGACGCCGCAAATCTCGCTGTGGAGGCTGCCAAAAGCGGCAATCTGCCCGACCTTAATGCAAGCCTCAGCATCGGCTATCTCGGCGACGGCGTGTTGACCGATAGAAATTTCAAAAACTCTTTACACGTTGACAATCCGCACTTTATGAACAGTTTTTCGGTGCAGGCGAGTCAGTTGATTTATGGTGGAGGCGCGGTGAAAAATGCCGTCAAGACCGCCGAATCGGGTCGCAATATTGCCGCCCTCAATCTTGAAAGTGAGCGTCAGAACCTCAGGCTGATGATTGCGGGATATTATCTCGATATTTGCCGACTTTGGAATCAGACCGCCGTCCTCGACGAGAACCTCCGTCTGTGCGACGTTGTTATTGAAAATATGCGAGTTATGGAGGCGCAAGGAACGGCTCTCAGCAACGATATTTTGCGTTACGAACTCCAAAAAGAGAGTCTTTTGCTCTCGAAGCGCAAAGTGGCCGACGGGTTGCAGATACTTTACCGACGGATAGCCACGGCAACGGGTTACGAAGGCAAAAACGATTTTGCACCCGACACCGTACAGATTGCGCAAATGGTTGAAAATCTTAACGATACAACGCTACAAAACTCTTACGCAGACAATGGTGTGAATGTAAGGATTTCGCAAGAGGCGGCGTATCTTGCTGAAAACCAACTAAAAACCATCAAAAGCGGAATGTTGCCGCAGGTGGCTGTCATTGCCGAAGACCATTTTGACGGACCTATTACGATTGAGGTGCCGGTAATCGACAAGAATTTCAACTATTGGTTTGCGGGAATTGGCGTAAAATACAGCATATCATCGCTTTATAAAACCAAACGAGATGTGCGACCTCGCTCAGGAACTTACCAAAGACCCTTACAATTTTGCGTTTACGGGCATAACAGGCAGATATAATGAGCGTTTATTGAAAGATTCGTTGCTCAACAATATTACCAATTTTTTGATTGAGTTGGGTACAGGTTTCGCATACATCGTACTTTGGGGTATCGTCGTTCCATTTGCAGTATGTGCGTTGGTCGCAACTTATGAAAAATTGCGCGCTCGCACATATTACTGCTAACGACATAAACATTGTTAACATAATTGCTTTCATTATCTGCGCAATTTAGTCGTTAAACCACGAATGATTATAGTTGCAGTAAGAATCAATTACCCAGTCGAACTGAGGAATTGCAACTACATTACCTTCTTTGTCAACAATTCCCCATTTCGGGTCTTCGTATTTTCTTCCGTCCTTCTTTTGTCCGACGAAAATAATGTCCTTGTGTACAAGTACGTCGTCATACTGAGGATTAATGATTATTTTGCCAGTCTTGTCAATGCAGCCCCATTTCTCATTTAGTTTTACGGCTACATAACCATTAGCCCAAAAACTGTCTGCGTGGTCGAATTGCGGATTGATAATCAGTTTTCCTGTTTTATCAATGAATCCCCATTTTTTGTTTACCTTGGCTGATGCCAATCCATTCTCGGCAAAATAATAAGCGTCATCAAATTGTGGATTGATTACCATTTTACCAGAATTGTCAATGTATCCCCACTTGTCGTTCAACTTTACCAATGCGAGTCCGTTTTTAGTGAAACCGTATGTTTCGTCAAACTGAGGGTTGATTAGCATTTTGCCGGTTTTGTCGATGTATCCCCACTTGCCGTTGGTTTTGACTGCGCATAATCCGTTTTCTGAGAAACCGTTTACATCGTCAAATTGAGGATTGATTAATATTTTACCAGTTTTGTCAATGTATCCCCATAAGTCGTTCAATTTTACACCAGACAATTCATCATCGCCAAATCCTGATGCAGAATCGAATTGAAGATTTATGACAATTTTGCCGGTTTTATCGATGAATCCCCATTTGCCATCCATTTCGATGGCAGCCAAACCGTTTTTCGAGAAAGCGTATGCCTTGTCAAATTGCGGATTGACAATCAATTTGCCTGTCTTGTCTATGTAACCCCATTTGTCATCCATCTTGACAGGTGCCAATACATTTTCTCCAAAGTTGTACGCCTTGTCAAACTGAGGATTGATTACCCATTGCCCAAGTTTGTCGATGTATCCCCATTTGTCATCGGATTTTGCTGCTGCCAATTCGTTTTCACCGAAGTTGTATACTTCTGTGAATTGAGGGTTGATTATCCAATTGCCGTTTCTGTCGATGAAACCGCATTTGTCGCCGAATCCAGCGGGGATGAGGATGTTTTCATCTTTTCCGTTGTTACAGGACACAATGTTGATTAGCCCAATCAACAAACTGAGAATGAGAAATTTTGCTTTCATTTTGTGTATGTTATTTATTAGTTTTACAATCATTAGTGTCAATTTCCGCCAAAAGGTTACACATTTTTTAGTATTTGTTAATAAAAAGTTTCACCTCGTTGTCGTCGGGGACGGATGGCAGCGAATCCAATGCCTGACGGTTGATTATTGGCGTGTTTCTAATGTGATTTTTGAATGTATCATTAAGCCAACAATTATTCCAAAGGTCACAGGCGTTTTTTGTGTCGTTGACAATTTGACATAAATCTTCCTCGTTGCATTTGTCAATCACTATGTTGTCTTTGATAACCATACGTTGCAACCAAACCAACAGATAGCCAATGTTGGGAAGAACACTCAATTTTTGGGCAACTAATTTGTATAGTTCCTCTTTTTTTGTATTGTCAGGTTCGTATGAAACAATTTTTGCAATAGTCGCGGCAACCAAGGCATATACCTTTGAATTGTGAAGGGCGATGTCTGTCAGGATTGCAACAAGAACAGCCAAATTTTGTCCCTGAATTTTATTAGGCGTTATTCTTCCCATAAAGTCGGTCAACGCTCTTGATATGCTTCCTGAATTGGGATATTCTTTCGACAATTTATGGATAATCAACAAATGTTTCTGCAATGATGTTTCCTCTTGCTTGACACTGTTCCAATACAACTTGTCAGGTTTAATTGCATCTGTGATAAGTTCTTGTGTTACAAATGTTTTTTGATTGTTGAGTTTGAAGTTCAAATCAGTCAGAACCACAGACAACAGACGCAAAATTTTCACTGCATCTTCTTTCGTCTTTGTGAAAATACGGTAGTCGTCTCTGTAACGCAGAATCTTGAAATCGGGAATTGAGTTACCTATCTTGTCCAATAACAATGTATCTGCATAACCTAAAACGATTTCGGCAATAAAATCCATCAAAATACTACCTTGTGGAATACCGTTGGTTTGACGATAGTTCATTTCTTCCAACTCAGTATCTATTTTATTACCGAGCAATGACCTATCGTTTGGATTTTGTTTTGCAACAGACTTAGTATGCAATGCCCAAACAATTGTGTGGGTATATAATGTGCCATAACAATCGGTAATGTCTGTATTAGCAAGCCATTCATATTTCAGAGATAGTTCAAGTGATTGCTGTTCAACTCGATCCCACCAATTGATAACAGAATTGGCAGATATGTCCGATGTTTCAAAATTGAACGGAATACTATGACACTCTATTTTGTCGCTTGCCGAACAATTTTTGAAATGCGTTTGCAACAATGCCCAATTATGCGGTTCTGTTATAATACCAACCAACTTGATATACAAAACAGGGTTAATAATCTCCATCTTGCGCCACGCCAAATTGCCATCCTTGTTTTGGTAAAATTTGTAGTTTACATTGTCAAATTTTCTTGGCGAATCGCTTGTAATCCTTGAATAATCTATTCCTGACATTTCTGTTGACAACTTATCCAACAACGGTTGAAAATCAAAGTACTTCGGCAAATCTATTGTCGAATAACACTTCGCATTAAGGAAGAAGTTCCTTGCATCGTCTGCGGATAATTCTGTAATTCTTTCTGCCATTTTTTGACAATAAGATTTTTCTCCGCCGAACGCTCACCCAAACTCGGAATTAAACACAAAAAAGACGTGGGAGTTTTTTACATCAACTTATCCCACTAATCGCAGGCCTTCGCATTGCCTTTATAGGATGAGATAAGCAACGCAAAAGTCCACGTCAGAATATATATTAGGCGTATTAAACCCATATATATCACATAAACGCGGACGTTGCATTGCCGTTTACTCTACCCTATAACAAAAGTTGCGAAGTTTTGCGATTAGTAGATTCGCGTCAATAAAACGTCCTTGAAGGAATCAGAATGGCTATGTATGTCGCCATCTTATCCGACACTGCAAATATAACGAAAGTTTTGCAAAAAAATGTACAAAATAATAAAAAAAATCATTGACCAATCATAATTAAATGATAGTCAATGATTTTGCATTTGAATTATTTTTTTAATTAAAAATACCCATTAATCTTCCTGTCCTCCATAGCAGTTTCGCTGCGTTTGTCGTCGGCACGTCCGCCGCGCTCTGTTACGCGGGTTGCGGCTGTTTCGGCAATGATGTCTTCGATGGAGTGCGCAGTGGAAAGTGTTAATCCTGTGCAAGTTATGTCGCCAATGGTGCGGCAGCGAACTTGCTTTTCTACCACTTCCTCTTCGGGACGGCGTTTGATGCACGGTTCGGCGGCAAGCCACTGTCCATCACGGAAAAAGCATTTGCGGGTGTGGGTGTAATAGAGGCTCGGCAGCGGAATTTTTTCGCGGTAGATGTACTGCCAAACGTCCATTTCGGTCCAATTTGAGATGGGGAACACGCGGAAATGTTCGCCCATATTTTTCTTGCCGTTGAGAATGTTCCAAAGTTCGGGACGTTGGTTTTTGGGATTCCACTGACCAAACTCGTCGCGGTGCGAAAAAATACGTTCCTTGGCGCGGGCTTTCTCCTCGTCGCGGCGTGCTCCGCCAATGCAAGCGTCAAATTTGTATTCCTCAATAGTATCGAGTAATGTGGTGGTTTGCAGGGCGTTGCGCGATGCGTTGTAACCAGTTTCTTCCTTTACGCGACCGGTGTCGATGCTCTTTTGAACCGAGCCAACAATGAGTTCGGCATTGAGACGTTTTACAAGTTCGTCGCGGTAGTCGAGAGTCTCTTGAAAATTGTGTCCCGTGTCGATATGCACCAACGGAAACGGCAATTTGGCAGGATAGAACGCCTTGTAAGCCAAGTATGTTACCACAATGGAATCCTTTCCGCCCGAAAACAATATTGCCGGACGTTGAAACTGCGCAGCCACTTCGCGCAGTATATAAATTGATTCCGCTTCTAATTCGTTTAGATGTGTCATTTTTCAAAACTTTTTTATGGGGCAAAATTCGGGATTAGTTTGTTTTTTGAGAAATAATTTGCGGTGGAATAATGCAGCAAATAAAATGGAGTTTTGCAGTTTTTCCGCAATTTTTGTATCTTTGCGGACGAAAATTTCACGACCAAATGAACACAAAAAATACATTAAAAATCGCTTGTGCTGCCGTGTGTGCATTGTTGATGGCGTCGTCATGCGCCAATAGGCAGGGCAAACCCACCGACACGCAATATATGTTGGCGCAGGGACGTGCGCAGGGCACTACGTGGCACATTACTTACAAGAGTTTCAATGGCGAAGACCTCACGCCGAAGTTCGATTCGATTTTGAAGGCTTTCGACTATTCTATTTCGACGTACAACAAGGAGTCGCTCCTCACCAAAATCAACAACAATGAGGACGTTGCGCCCGACGGTGTAATTACGGCGGTGTTCCAACAGTCGCAACGTATGTACGCCCTCACCGACGGACTTTTTGACCCGACTTGCCGCCCGCTCGTCAACGCCTGGGGTTTTGGCAAGCACACCGACCTCCGCAAACCGTCGCAGAAGGAGTTGGATTCGGTGCTTCAATTTGTCGGTATGGACAAGGTGCGCATCGAAAACAGCCGCATCATCAAGGACGACCCGAGGCTTACTCTCAATTTCAACGCCAATGCGCAGGGTTACAGCGTGGATTTGATTTGTGATTATTTGAAGGCTAATGGCTACACCGATTATCTTGTGGAGATTGGCGGCGAGACTCGCGCAGTAGGCTGTAATCCTTACGGCGACAATTGGCGCATTGCCATCGACAGCCCAATCGACGGCTCCACGGAGCAAAACCGCGAGTACAACACCGTGGTTCGCATCACCGGCAAATCGCTCTGTACATCAGGAGATTACAGGAATTTTTTAAAGGTTGACGGCAAGAAATACAGCCACGAACTCAATCCCAAAACCGGCTACCCAAAGGACGACAGCCTGTTGTCTGTTTCTGTACTCAGCGACCTTGCCATCGATGGCGACGCGCTTGCAACGGCTGTAATGGTGATGGGTATGGAGCGCGGATTTCAATTCCTTGATTCGTTGCCCAATGTGGAAGGATATTTTATCTATGCCACGGGCGACGGCGGATTTGGCGTGAAGAAGACGAAAGGTTTCGTTGAACAGTCATTAAAGTAAATAATTATGTCGTCTAATGTAATTAATTATCCCACAATGCAAAACTTCAAGGCAATATTTTTCGATTTTGACGGCACTATCGCCGACACTGTCAACGGCATCCTCGCCACGATGACGGCAACTTTCAAGGAACTTGACATTACGCTGCCTCCCGCAGATGAGATGCGGGCTACGATTGGTATGCTCCTCGGCGACGCGCTCCAAAAACTTGGCAACCTCGACAATGCCCGTCGCGAACTTGCCGTCAAGACCTACCAACGTCTTTTCAGCGAGGTGGAACTCCCAAATACACGCATTTTCCCCGGCGTGGCGCAGACGCTCCAGCAATTACGTTCTAAGGGCGTTAAATTGGCGATTGTAACATCTCGCGGCATAGGTTCGTTGCGCCTGATATTGACCAAGAACGGCATTTTGGATTATTTTGACGAACTTGTAACCCGCGACAACGGTTTTGCGCCCAAGCCCGCGCCCGATATGGTCAATTATCTTCTTAAAAAGATGAACCTCGCACCGCATGAAGTCCTTGTAGTCGGCGATACAACCTTCGACATTGATATGGGCAACGCCGCCGGCTGCAAGACTTGCGCCGTTACGTATGGCAACCACACCGCCGAAATGCTTGCAAAGTCGAAGTGCGATTGGATGGTGGGGAGTTTTGAGGAGATTGCGGGATTGTAAACAACAAAATTAATTATTGTTGTCGGAATGTTTATTGTGATTTATACATAATATATTATGTGTAATTCGCAAAAATAGCGATTTATACATAAAATATTATGCGTAAAATTTTGAGATTAGAAGGAAATATGTTACCTTTGCTACATCAACAAAACACTATTTGATTATGGAATTTAACAAATACGTTTTTGACCCGTACCCATTGGAGGTAACGATGCGGCGTCTTGCTGAAAACCTGAAAGCAAGGCGATTGGAGAAGAAATTCTCCACCAAAACTCTTGCGCAAATGAGCGGCGTGCCGGCACCAACAATTCAGCGTTTTGAATTGAAACACTCCATCTCGCTCGAATCTTTCGTAAAGATAGCCAAGGCGTTAGGCTATTCCGAAGAGATTATGAACCTTCTCTCCGAACCTAAGTACGACACAATGGAAGAACTTTTGGAAATCAACAAAAACAGCACAAGAAGGAGGGGCGTATGATAGATAAGTTGTTGTTAGTAAACGTGTTGTATCACGGCAAAAAAGTTGGTACACTTACTTGCAGAAAGCGCGGTGTTTGCAGTTTTGAGTACGACAAACAGTGGCTTGTTGACGGCTTTTCGATTTCGCCATTAAAACTGCCGTTAAAATCAGGTATTTTTACTGCTGATTATCAACCTTTTAACGGCAATTTCGGCGTTTTTGAAGATTCATTGCCCGGAGGTTACGGCGAATATCTCATAAACAAGGTGTTAAAAAAGAATAGCATTGATTATCAATCGCTTACACCTGTGCAAAAACTAAGTCTTGTGGGAAGTGGTGGTCTTGGGGCGTTGTGTTATATACCTGAAAACAAGGTAATTAACGACAGTTTTGACGGTTCTTTTGACCAAATGCAACAGATTATCAACGATGTTCTTTCCGAAAAGACCGATTCTGCCGCCGGAATGTTATTCAACAAGAGCGGTAATTCAGGTGGCGCACGTCCAAAATGCCTTTACACCGATGCAGACGGGCATTGGATTGTGAAATTTCGTCATATTTACGACCGCAAAGACATCGGTGAAATCGAATATGCTTATAATCTTGCAGCACGCAAATGTGGAATCGATGTCCCTGATTTTAAACTATTTGATGGCAAATATTTCGGGGTAAAGCGTTTTGACATTTTACCAAACGGGGAACGGCTGCACGTTGTTACGGCAAGTGGACTTTTGAACGAGCCAATCACCCCGCCTAAAATGGATTACAACTCGCTTTTGCAACTTACAGGCTATCTGACACAAAGTTCGCAAGAGGTCGAACAACAATTTCGTAGAATGGCTTTCAACGTTATTGCCAAAAATTTAGATGACCACGCCCGCAATTTTTCATTTATTTATAAAAACGGTCGTTGGCATCTTTCGCCCGCCTACGACCTCACAAACGACAACACCCTCGGCGAACACGCTACAACTGTGAATTTCAACGGTTTGCCCAACGACGCAGATATGATTTTCGTCGGCAAAAACATCAAAATTTCTGAAAAACGATGCAAGGATATTATTGATGAAGTGAGGGAAGGTGTAAGAGGTTTGGAGAAATGGTTTTGAAGAAGTTGACATCTATAAAAAAACTTTCGGAATGATATTTTTTGTTAATATTGCCGTCAATTGTGGAACCAATTAAAATAGAGCGGGAAACAAGATTCGAACTCGTGTCTCCGCACTTACTATTTATACGAAGCGTGTTTTTCAAAATAAATAATAAGTGCGTGCTCTAACCATTGGCAGAATAATGCTCTGCCACTAAGCTATTCCCGCATTTTGTTGTCGCAAAATAAATAGTGCGGGAAACAAGATTCGAACTCGTGTATCACATAGACCGTATGTGCGTTCTAACCGTTGGCAGAATATTGTACTGCCACTGAACTATTCCCGCATTTAAGATGTCGCAAAGATAGAAATATTTTTTCTTTCCACAAACCACTGCCGCAAAAAACATCTTGCACATTCGCGAAAGCGATTAATTCTTTTATTAGGGAGGCAATTAGTCGATAATTGTGATATTTTTTGCGAAAAAAAATTTGCAAGTTCATTTATTATGTGTTACTTTTGCAAAGTTAAGCAAAAACAACACAACGCCAATGAAAATCAAGAAAATGATATTAACCAATTTCCGCGCATACAAACACGTTGAAATTGATTTTGATGATTTTAACTGCATCGTAGGCAAAAATGATGTGGGTAAATCTACTATATTTGTTGCATTGGAGTGGTTTTTCGGGCAAAGAGAATTTGACGGTTATGATTTTAATTATGATACAATAAGAAAAAATCAATCAGATTCTATTTTTGGAGACGATGGAGAATTTTCTGTGGAAATTATTTTCACGGGAGAAATGGATGAAATGATACAATGCGTAAACGTAAACTCTTTTGGCAGTTTAAAAACACATTATTTTGTAAAAGACTTTATAGAGGATGATTGTATTTGTATAAAAAAACAATTGGTAAATCCATTATCATGGAATAATTACAGATCAGGAACAAAACCTAATGTGTATGAAATAAAGGCATATTATTTCGATGAAATTGGCAATATTTTTTCTAAAATAGACATTAATACACTACGAGAAAAACATTTATCATTTAATTTAAATAACACTTCTAAACGTAAAGTTCTTAATGAATATCATGAGGAGAGTGAAAAAATATGCGATGATTTATTCAAGTATTGCCGAAACAATACATCTAAAAGGAAAGAGAAATATATTGGATTCGATTATGACAAACTAATGTGCAGTAAGTTCTCAGAACTATTCAGATTACAACGTACTACTGATACTATTGATGGGTACATTAAACTATTGTTGCGACAAGATTATTTCGAACTTCAACGGAGGGTTATTTCTTCGAGGAATAAAATCGCCGCCCAATTATCAAACGAGTTTCTTAAATCAAACGAAAGTTTTAGATTCGTTGAAAATAGTGACGTCGACATTCTAGCAAATGATATATTAATGACGAATGGTGGAATACCTTTACAGCACAGAGGAGAGGGGTTTCAGACAAATGTCAAGAATGCTATATTTAGATTGTTGTCTGACCCCAAATTTAATTCTAATCAAACTGTTATTATGGGTTTTGAAGAACCTGAAACACATTTGCACCCAAATGAACAGCGCAAAATGTATGAAACATTAAAAAATCTATCAAAAATACACCAAGTTATTATAACGACCCATTCGCCATTTATTGTTAAAGAATTAGCGAAAGAAAAAGAAGGTGTGAAGTGTATTGTTTTGAAACAAACGAATGGCAGTACAGAAAGAATTGATGTGGCTGAACGTGTTTTAAAATACAACAACAATTACGTTTCAATGAACGAAATTAACTATATTGCCTTTGCTGAAGGTTCAATAGAATTTCATATTGAATTATTTGGTTATATGCATCGATTGATAAATGAGAGAAACAGTGCTACATATAGTTTGGAACAAATTGACGATTATTTAAAAACAAATTATAAGGCGAATTTAAGGATAGAAAAGTTTTATCGTATAGGTAAAAAAGAAGAACCAATAATTAGGAACGATAAGGAAACATTGCCCGAAAAGCGATTCGTTATTCAAGAGCGTTCTCTGCCTTATTGTGTACGTAATCAAATAGACCATCCGCATCCTTTAAATAGCAAGTTTGACAATATTGAATTGATAAAACAATCTATTGATTATATGATTGGTGTAATAAATGATTTGAAATCAAAATCAAAGCGCGATTTCGTGTAGGGGCGTCCTTGTGTACGCTCCGCTTACCAATCCACATCCCTGCATTCCCACAAATCATCATCGGAGCGTTGATGAGCAACGCCCCTACAAAAAAACATTTTTTCCTCTTGCACATTCCCCCAAAAAACTATAAATTTGTACCCGTCTAATTAGCAAAATTAATATAACATTCATTATAATGAACACCAAACTTAAAAAAG
Organism: Bacteroidales bacterium UBA3824; assembly: GCA_002393195.1. GTDB lineage: Bacteria > Bacteroidota > Bacteroidia > Bacteroidales > UBA3824 > UBA3824. The sequence continues at coordinate 29,941 of DGIK01000073.1, forward strand.
TGCTTGTGCTCGGCTCCGGCGCGCTGAAAATCGGTCAGGCGGGTGAGTTTGACTACTCTGGTAGTCAGGCACTTAAAGCATTACGAGAAGAGGGCATCAAGTCCGTCCTCGTCAACCCCAATATCGCTACTATCCAGACAAGCGAGGGCATCGCCGACAAGGTGTATTTCTTGCCCGTCAACACGCATTTCGTTACCGAAATCATCAAAAAAGAACGCCCCGACGGTATTCTGTTGGCTTTCGGCGGTCAGACCGCGCTTAACTGCGGCACCGAACTTTTCAAGACTGGTGTTTTGAAGGAATACGGCGTTCAGGTGCTCGGAACAAGCGTTGAGGCGATTATGAACACAGAAGACCGCGACCTTTTCGTCAAGGAGATGAACAAGGCGGATCTCAAAGTGCCTGTAAGCCACGCTTGCGAAAGTCTCGACGAGGCGGTGGCAACTGCCCGCAAAATCGGTTATCCGGTGATGATTCGTTCGGCATACGCTTTGGGCGGATTGGGTTCGGGCGTGTGTCCCGACGAAAAAACTTTCCTCGAAATCGCCGAATCTGCATTTACATTCGCTCCACAAGTGCTTGTGGAAGAGAGTCTTAAAGGTTGGAAGGAAATTGAGTTTGAGGTAATCCGTGATGCCAACGACCATTGCTTCACCGTTGCGTCGATGGAAAACTTCGACCCGCTCGGAATCCACACCGGCGAATCAATCGTTGTAGCCCCAACTTGCTCACTCTCAGACGCTCAGGTGAAGATGTTGCAGGAATTGGCGGTTAAATGTGTCCGTCATCTCAATATCGTCGGCGAATGTAACATCCAATACGCTTTCAACGCCGAGACCAACGATTACCGCATCATCGAAATCAACGCCCGCCTCAGCCGCTCGTCTGCCCTTGCATCAAAGGCTACGGGCTATCCGTTGGCATTTGTTGCAGCCAAAATTGCCCTCGGCTACACCCTCGACCAAATCGGCGAAATGGGCACCACAAATTCGGCTTACGTGGCTCCGTCGTTGGATTATTTAATCTGCAAAATCCCTCGTTGGGACTTGACGAAATTTGCCGGAGTGAGCCGCAAAATCGGTTCGTCGATGAAGTCTGTGGGCGAAATCATGTCAATCGGACGCACCTTTGAGGAGCTGATACAGAAGGGTTTGAGGATGATTGGACAGGGTATGCACGGTTTTGTTGGCAACGACCACACCAAGTTTGCCAACCTCGACGACGAACTCGCCAACCCCACCGACCTCCGCATTTTTGCGATTGCGCAGGCGTTGGAGGATGGCTACACAATCGACCGCATTTACGAACTCACCAAAATCGATCCGTGGTTCATCGGCAAACTCAAAAACATCGTCGATTTCAAGCACAAACTCGAATCTTACAACAAGATTGAAGACCTGAGTGCCGACGTTCTCCGCGAAGCCAAGATACTCGGTTTCAGCGACTTCCAGATTGCACGTTTTGTCCTCAAAACCAAGGGCGGCAATATGGAGAAGGAAAATCTCGCCGTGCGCGCCTACCGCAAAAAACTCGGCATTCTTCCCGCCGTCAAGCGCATCCCGACTGTTGCAAGCGAGCATCCAGACCTCACCAATTACCTCTATATGACGTACAGCGTTGAGGGTTATGATATTAATTATTATCAAAATGAAAAATCCGTAATCGTACTTGGCTCAGGTGCTTACAGAATTGGCTCGTCTGTGGAGTTCGACTGGTGTAGCGTCAACGCCATCAATACCGCCCGCAAACTCGGTTACAAGTCGATTATGATTAATTATAATCCCGAAACCGTCTCCACCGACTACGACATGTGCGACCGTCTGTATTTTGACGAGCTGTCGTTTGAGCGTGTTTTGGACGTCATCGACTTGGAAAATCCTCGCGGCGTGATTGTTTCGGTTGGCGGTCAGATACCAAACAACCTCGCAATGAAACTCCACCGTCAGAGCGTGCCAATTCTCGGTACATCGCCGGTATCAATCGACCGCGCCGAAAATCGCAACAAGTTCTCGGCAATGCTCGATCAACTCGGCATCGACCAACCCGAATGGAGTGCACTCACAAGTATGGATGACGTGAAGGCGTTTGTTGACAGGGTTGGATTCCCGGTTTTGGTGCGTCCGTCGTATGTGCTTTCGGGCGCGGCAATGAACGTTTGCTACGATTACGAGGAGTTGGAGCGTTTTCTCGCGCTCGCAAGCGAAGTCAGCAAGGAGTATCCCGTTGTGATCTCGCAGTTCATGCAGGAAACCAACGAGATAGAGTTTGACGCTGTGGCTCAGAACGGCGAAATCGTTGAGTACGGCATCAGCGAACACGTTGAGTATGCGGGCGTTCATTCCGGCGACGCTACGATGGTGTTCCCGGCTCAGCAAATCAGCTTTGGCACGGTGCGTCAGATTAAGAAAATAAGCCGTGCAATCGCCAAGGAACTCAATATTTCGGGTCCGTTCAACATCCAGTATCTTGCTAAGGGTCGCGACGTGAAAGTAATCGAGTGCAACCTCCGTGCATCGCGTTCGTTCCCGTTTGTAAGCAAGGTTTTGAAGAGAAATTTCATCGAGACCGCCACACGCATCATGCTCGACGCGCCTTACACCAAGCCCGACAAGAGCGAGTTTGACATCGACAGAATGGGCGTTAAGGCAAGTCAATTCTCGTTTGCAAGGCTTCAAAATGCCGATCCGGTTTTGGGCGTCGATATGAGTTCTACGGGCGAAGTTGGCTGTCTTGGCGACACTTACGAAGAGGCTCTCTTGAACGCTCTCATCGCCACCGGCTACAAGATTCCGTCGAAGGAGAAGGGCATTATGATTTCGTCGGGAAGTGCCAAGGAGAAGGCTGCGATGCTCGACGCCGCCCGCGAACTTTGCAAGAATGGTTATTCGATTTACGCCACCGAAGGCACCGCCAAGTATTTCAACGACAACGGTGTAAAAGCCACCGCAGTAGGTTGGCCCGACGAGGACGGCGTATCGAAGTACGAGAATGTGATGAAGATGATTTCCGACCACAAGTTTGACCTCATCGTCAACATCCCGAAAAACCACACCAAGCGCGAACTCACCAACGGCTACCGCATCCGTCGCGGCGCAATCGACCACAACATCCCGCTCATCACCAACGCAAGACTTGCCACGGCATTTATCGAGGCATTCTGCGCAGTAGGAGTCGATGGATTGAAGATTAAGAGTTGGCAGGAGTATGTGTAGAAATTAATGATTGAGAATTTAAAAAAGGGGCGAGAAATAAAGTTTTTTCGCTCTTTTTTTGTAAAAACTTTTGTGTTTTGAAAAAAAAATATTAATATTGCAACGAATTTCACAACAAAATTTTAAATATGGGTGTTTTCGCAGATATATTAAGAAACAAACTCAGTTCTATGTCAAACGACGAATTTGACCAATGGTGGAGTAATATAGAAGCCAAAAGAACTGATAATAATTCGATATCTGCCGCTGAATATCAGGATATAATGGATAATTATATTGGTGGTAATATGATTATGGATATTGCTGATTTGGCGGAAGATAGGGTTTCTATTGCCGTAGAAAAATGTGAATTAGAATTTAGTGAAGAAGATTATAATTTGGCAGCATAATGGAGAAAGCAATGTTTTCGTTGGAAAGTTTCAACTTTTCAAAAGTAATGTTGGATTTGGATTCGGAACCCAAGGTGCTTAGTATAGGTAAATTGGAGCCGAGAGGCATATTTGATGCAAAAAAACGAGAATATTGGCTTTCTATTTTATTTACAGCCAAGGATTCCGACAAAGACAAAGAAGTTATTGCACTAAAAGTTGTTTCCTTGTTTAAATTTTCAGATGCGGTGGATAACATAAACGATATTCCGCATTTCTTTTATGCCAATAGTATTGCCATTATGTATCCTTATATTAGGGCATTTGTAAGTTCGCTGACTTTACAAGCCAATTATAAACCTATCATTTTGCCTACGATGAATTTATCGTCATTGAAAGATGTTTTGATAAAAAACACCTCAGAAAAATAAATTATGTCTTCCTTTTGTACCATATATCAAGCATTGGAATATACCGCAGACGAAGATGAAATTCCACATTGGAGTAGTGACCAAAACGCTTGGTTGGGTTATGGTTACTACTTTTGGGATTCGAGCATCGACCGTGCGCATTGGTGGGGAAAAAGTCGTTACAAAAATAATTATATGATTTGCAAAACTGAATACGACAAAAATTTCCATTTGTTTGATATGTTTGACACAAACCATAGCAAAGAATATACCGATACGCGGATTGTATTAGCAAAAGAATTCGCATCTCGCAAAAAAGTAAGCAACACAATTTACGCACAAGATGTAATCAACGCATTGAAAAGCACATCCGAATTTATGAACAATTTTTTCGCTATTAGGATGTTAGCGATGGAATGTGCTCCGGTAATACACAAAATTCAATTTGCTTCAAACAGTCCTGCCTATTCGGACGAAGATTTGCCGGTGCAGTTGTGTGTATGGGACAAACGTTTTTTTAAGGCTGATGTAATAGTTGTTTTTCCTGACGATTCGGAATTAGTGTTTTAGAAATAACGTTCCATTCTTTGTGGACTATAATTATTACTAACAACCAATAAATTTTCCTTTTGCAAACGTACTTTTATAGCCTCCTTTGATACATTAAATATAGTCGAAAGTTGATTAACAATTGAATTAACTAATGAAATGTTACATCTTTGATTATCAAGATATAATCTGCCTTTTGTAACACTAAACTGTGTGAACAATCGAGCGACTTCTTTCATTAGAACATCTTGTTTGATCAATAAATATGAGGCGAATAAATCAGCTTGCATTTCCATTCTTTTCCGTTTAGTCTCAGGTAATGCAATGATAAGTCTTTCAAAATCATCAAATTGTCCTTCCATTTTTTGAAAAAGAGGAACGTGCAAAATTAGATGCCCTAATTCGTGCGCTAATGTAAAATTCATTCTATGAAAATCATTAATTATTGAATTTGAAATATAAATTACTTCACTTTTTAGGTCCAAATGGCATAATACACCGTATGGCATATCTACGAAATCTACCCTATATGAAGGAAATGCTTTGACCAATAGTTCGCCGGCTTTATCATTGCCTAATTTATACGTTGAACACAATTCATCGACTTTCTTTTTCAAATCATCCTCTGTAATGTATGGAATAATAACATTGTTGAATGAAACCGCAGCCCCGTATTTCAAAAGAATATCCTCAATATTCGTGAACCTATTATCATCATAAACAACAGGTCGCCCATCTGTTTTAGCATTACCTATTAAGAACTCCCACAATTGTTCAGGATATTTATTCAAATCTCTACTAACCAACCATTTCAAATCACCGCTCGGGTTTGCAACAATAAGTGCAATATGTTCGCTTTGTGCTTGTTCAATTTCAGTTTGAGAAAATCCAACAGTAGTTACAAATATTCCTTTAATTGCCGATGTCGATATTAGGCTTATTTTTTTACTAAACTCATCTAAATCTGAAATATCAACCTTATTAGTATAATTCTTACATTCTATCACAATCAAAGAACTCCAAGTGTCAGTATTTATATAAGGATTGTAATTTTCTATTGTTATTTCAAAGTCAATCGTTCTACTTGTATTGGAACACTTATATTTTTTATGTTTAAATATTTTGGAATATTTTTTTGACGCATTAGGTACTTCATCCTTGTTAAGCAAGGATGAAAATATATCGAAAATCTTGTTTTCGAATTCAGTTCCTATTTTTGTTGTGTTACTCATTTTTTTTGTCATAATAAATCGTTGCCCCCACTCCTGTATTGCCCCATTCCATAGTGTTATCTTTGTAATAGAATCTTTTAGTCCCGTATTCACCCGCATTCCTATCGCATTCTCCTACAAGAAGATTCTGAGAATTATACCTGTAAATGCGCTTGTCTACTATTTTAAATGAAACTGTGTCATTGGGGGCTGAGTAAAAACGTTTCTCAACAATTCTGTATTCGTTCCCAATCTTTTCGTATTTTGATTTTTGATAATCTGTTATTTCCATTGAAACATCATTAACTCCCATAAATGATTGAGTTAATGTATCATATTTGAATGAACTGTCTAAAAAGTAAGCAATCTCCTTTACATCGACGTCATAGCATCCCAAGTTCCTTTTCCCATTGCCGATTCTAACGTTTCCATCGTAATAATATTTTATGGTGAAGTAAATGCCATTTTTATTACTTATCTCTTTGGCGATAAGGCGATTACTTTTGTCATATATTGTTTTGTCCATTTCTTCTCTATAAAATGAGCCAGGTAGCACTTTATGAATGACGCATAATCCGCTGTCTGTACTGAGATAAGTCCATTTTTCGATTGTATCATTATCTTCTCCAATTGAATACAATGGCTTATTCCAATCTGTATTTTCATCAATTGAGAAAACTGTCTTTTGCAACTCCTCCACAAATTGCATATTAACATAGTAATCGTTGTTGTTATTTTGTGCTGTGTTTTGAGAACGAGTTTGGTTGCCGCTACACGAACATAGTATAGTGGCTACAATCAAACAACTATTTATCAACAAGTTAATGTTTTTCATTTTAGTTTCAAACATACTGTTATTTAACAACGCCAAAGTTACAAACAAAAAATGTAACAACAAACTATAATTTGTTTTTTTTAGGATAGGCTTAAAATTAAAACCCATAAAGCGTGAAATTATACAAAAAACGATGCCATTGTAGATAAATGAACGTCAATGGCATCGCATATCATATTTCTTAGAAATCATCATTCGTGTTTAATGACTTTTCTAATGACCCAGAAATCTTATCCTTGAGTATATGAAAATTTACCTCTATACTCAATAGTATGTCATATTTTGCTTTGGCAATTTGATAGTCATCGCTTATACGGCCTTTTTTCTCGTCCTTTGCGCTTTTGTATTGAGGTGTGCTCTCTGAAACTTCCTTAGCCTTTTTAACTCTTTCTTCAAAGGAATTGTTTATCTTTGTTCCCTCGCGAAGCACCGTCTCCGATGCTTCAAGCGTATTACGAATGCTCTTTATCTCTTCCGTTGGCAAGAATCGAATTGTTGTTGGATTCGCCACACTATTGGGTGTTAATCCAAAATTGACATCGAAAATCTTGTATCTAAACTTATTGTCTCTAACATCAATTTTCAATGTTGCTGATATGTTTTCATCAACTCCACGTGTACAAATCTGACTTGATGAAAACTTCAAGATTAGAGTTCCCGTTTCTTGATCTTCCACATCAACAGTATGCTTATAACTTCTGAATGATGTTGACACCCACGTCTTGAGGTTTCTCCACAGAGCTGCCTTAGACAACTCAACTTGTACGACCTTCTCAAACGTTCCAAAATCGTCATTAGTTGTCTGAGCATAAGATGCAACTGAAAGCATTACAATAGCAATTAATACAAAAATCTTTTTCATAATTGTAAATATTTTAATGTTAAACAAAATTGTTATTTTGACAACGCAATTATTCAGGATGGTATAAACGCGGAGCGTGGAACTGTATTGTTGTTGATTATGCAATCCAACTCCATATCTCAATTGAAGGTCTTAGGAAACCGAGGATACGATATGGCAATAACAGTCCACGCCCATACGGGTTGGCTGTTATGCTTTCTGTATCCTGAAAAGTTCCTAAGTTCTCAATTGAAGAAAGTCATAACACTTCCAATAAAATTGTATGTCAGCATTGGGGATTATTGCACCCAATACCGATGGCAAAATTAAAACATTTTTTTTACAATGAAAAAAAAATCACAAAAAAATCTTTGCTAATCCAAAATATTTCACTCATAGTGCATCGCCATTATAAACGCAAAAGTAATGAAATCAAAAGACCAAATGTCTAAAATTCAGGCTATTGTGGCATACATACTCAAAAAAGTGCCGCAAGGGTTGGTCTATATACACCTCTTTAAGATAATGTATATTGCTCAACAGGAATATCTTATAGTGTGGGGACTGTCGAAGACAACAAACACCAACTTATAAAACTTGCCGACGGCGCAAATTGCGATTTGGACGAACTTTCGGAATCAAACACTGAAATACTCGACAAGTGGATTGCAAATTGCATGGATATTAACTCATACAAACTTTCTGACCTTTCTTACGACAAGGCTTGGACACAAGCCAAACGTCAGACAGAAAAAGCTGGCGAGGATACAAAAATCACCCTTTATGCAATGGCAAAGGCAGGCGGCGCATCTGACGGAATGCTTGAAGTAATTAAAGAACGTCAATTTATTCAAAAGAGATTCAACATACACCCCCAAAGATAAAGCAATTAATCTCCCCTAAATCCCACAAAATCTTCGTATCTTTGCGCAAATTTTTCACGACCATGCAAAGAGATTCTATTGATTTTGAGAAGACGGACATTGCGCCGTTGTTTTTCAAATTGTTTGTGCCGACGCTTTTGGGATTGCTGTTTGGAGCGGCGTTGAATATTGCCGACGGTATTTTTGTGGGCAAAGGCGTTGGCAGCGACGCTTTGGCGGCGGTCAACATCGCCGCGCCAATTTTCCTCATTGGGACAGGCCTCGCGCTCCTTACCGGCACAGGCGCATCGGTGGTGGCTGCAATACATCTCGCCAAAAACAACGTCAAGGCCGCCAATATCAATGTTACACAAGCCGTTACAGTGTCAACAGCATTGATGGCGGTGGTTTGCACGTTTGTGTACATATTTCCGGAATTGACTGCCAAAATGTTTGGCGGCTCAGAAAAACTCATGCCGCTCGTCAAGACATATTTTTATTACGGATTGCCGTGCGTCTTTGTGTTTTCGTTCACGATGGCGGGCATGTTTATCATCAGGCTTGACGGCTCGCCAAAATACGCAATGCTCACCAATGTAGTGCCGTCGGTGCTCAACATCATTCTCGACTATATCTTTGTCTTTCCGTTGCAAATGGGACTCAAAGGCGCTGCTCTCGCAACGTCGATTGCGCAGGTAATAGGCTCGATAATGGTGGCGGTGTATTTTTGGAAATTTTCAAAAACCATCAAATTCTACCGCCTAAAATTCACCAACACGAGCTTGCACTTGACCATACGAAACGTCGGCTACATGGCAAAAGTGGGAATGTCGGGACTTATAGGCGAACTCGCTATCATGCTGATGATTATGGCTGGCAACTTTCAGTTTATGAAATTGCTGCATGAAGACGGCGTGGCGGCGTACAGCGTGGCGTGTTACCTGTTTCCGCTCGTTTTTATGTTTGGAAATGCAATTTCGCAATCGGCATTGCCAATCATCAGTTTCAATCACGGCAAAGGCATTGCGGCAAGGGTTTCCAAGACGCTGAAACTCTCTGTGGTATTTGGACTTGCGTGTGGAGTTGTGATTACTGCACTCACAATCGTATGTTGCCGCCCGATATTGCAACTTTTTTTGACCCAAGGAAGCAACGCCTTTGAAATCGCAGCAAACGGATTGCCTTACTTCGCGGTGAGTTTTCTGTTTTTCACGCTCAATCTCGTGCTAATCGGTTACTATCAAAGCATCGAAAAAATCAAAAAGGCGATTATCTACATGACCCTGCGCGGACTTCTGTTTATGATTCCGTGTTTCATAATAATGCCGCAAATCATGGGCGAAAAGGGCTTGTGGCTCGCCGTGCCGATGTCTGAATTTCTGACGTTTTTGACGATTGTAATTGTGTCGCAACACAGTAAGAGTCAGCTAAAAAATTATGAAGTACATCCCTAACGTTAATAACAAAACAACGTCCATTATCATATATTAATAATGACAATGGACGTTGTTGAATTTTGGATGAAAAAACCTTTTACTTTTCCTTGTTCTTCTCCAACAATGCCTTCATCTGCGCGGCGAGTTCCTGTGCCTTTTCGCCGGCTTTTTCGGCGAAGTCGGTGCCATTGGAGGCGTAGATGATGCCACGGGACGAGTTGACGATGAGGCCGCAGCTGTCGTTCATTCCAAATGTTGCTACGTCTTCCAGGCTGCCGCCTTGTGCGCCTACGCCGGGGACGAGGAGGAAGTTGTCGGGGGCTATCTTGCGCACTTGTTGGAGTTTGTACGCCTGCGTGGCGCCGCATACAAACATTATCTGGTCGGTGTTGCCCCAACGCTGGCCAAATTTCAAGGTCTTCTCAAAAATGTACTCGTTTGACTCCTTCTCCTGGATTATCTGGTAGTCGGATGCCGACGGGTTGGATGTAAGGGCGAGGATTATTGCCCATTTGTCCTTGTATTCGAGGAACGGCGCAACTGAATCTTTGCCCATGTATGGCGAGAGGGTTACCGCGTCGAAGGGCATTTGGTCGAAGAAAGTTTTTGCGTACATCTTGCAGGTATTGCCTATGTCGCCCCTCTTGCAGTCGGCGATGAGGAAGATGCCCGGATAGGTCTTCTTGATGTATTCGGCGGTCTTTTGGAGCGACTGCCAGCCCTTTGAGCCCAACGATTCGTAAAAGGCAGTATTGGGCTTGTAAGAAACGGCGTATTCCTGCGTGGCGTCGATTATCGCCTTGTTGAAGGCAAATATCGGGTCGTCCTCTTTGAGCAAAAATTCGGGGATCTTGGTGATGTCGGTGTCAAGACCAACGCAAAGAAACGAGTTCTTCTTCTGAATCTTGTTGTATATGTCGCGGTAGTTCATAACGGTAAACGTTAAAATTGTTTTTGGAGTTGGCGACCACCTTGCGGCGGTCTTTTTTCTTAAACGAAAATTACCGTGAATTTTTTCGTCAATTACCGTCAATTTCCTTATTAAAAATTGACGGTAATTTTTGTGTAATTGACGGTAATTTTTGTTTATAAATTTTACATTCCGCTTGCTTTGAGGCGTTCGGCGTTTTCGGCGATTTGGAGTTTTTCGATGAGCTCGTCGATTTCGCCGTCCATCACTATCGGCAGGTTGTAGAGCGTGAGGTTGATGCGGTGGTCGGTAACTCGCGACTGTGGATAGTTGTAGGTGCGGATTTTGGCACTGCGGTCGCCGGTGGAGACCATCGTCTTGCGCTGCGAACCCACTTTGTCCAAATACTTTTGGTACTCGATGGCGTAGAGACGCGAGCGGAGTTCGCGCATGGCTTTTTCGAGGTTTTTGATTTGCGATTTTTCGTCCTGGCACGTTACCACCAATCCCGTCGGGATGTGCGTAAGGCGTATTGCGGAGTATGTGGTATTGACGCTCTGGCCGCCCGGACCCGACGAACAGTAGGTGTCTTTGCGGATGTCGGATTCCTTGAGGTCCACGTCAAACTCTCCGGCTTCCGGCAATACTACCACCGACGCCGCCGAGGTGTGGATGCGTCCCTGTGTCTCGGTCTGAGGCACGCGCTGCACGCGGTGTACGCCCGATTCGTATTTGAGTATGCCATAGACACCGTCGGTGCTGGAGGATACGGTAAATACGATTTCCTTGTAGCCGCCCATTGTGCCTTCGGTCATTCGGGTGATTTCGATTTTCCAACGGCGTTTTTCGCAGTATTTGGAGTACATGCGGAATAGGTCGCCGGCAAAGATGGCCGCTTCGTCGCCGCCTGTGCCGCCACGGATTTCCACGATTGCGTTTTTGTCGTCCTCGGGGTCTTTGGGCAGGAGCATTAGCTTGATTTCCTCCTCGCGGGCGGGGAGGGCGTTTACGAGTTCGTCGAGTTCCTCTTTTGCCATTTCGCGCATTTCCTCGTCTTTTTCGTCGCGGAGTATCGCTTTGGCCTCCTCGATGTTGGCAAGCATTGTCTTGTAGTCGTCGTAGGTCTTGATGAGCGGCTCCAAGTCCTTGAACTCCTTATTGAGCGCGACGTATTTTTTCATGTCTGCCATCGCGTCGGGGGAGTTTACTTGTGCCGATACTTCTTCAAAACGTTGCTTGACGCCTTCGAGTTTGGTAAGTATAAGGTTTTCTGCCATTTGTATGGTGTTTTTTGTTGTAATCAATAATTAAATTCGCCGTGCTCGCTCTTGACGGTAACTTGCTTTTTGTCAGATGCTTCGCAGCGTCCGATTATCTGCGCGTCCACGTTGAATGTCTTAGATATTTTGATGACTTCCTGCGCGGTCTCTTGGTCGGTATAGACTTCAAAACGGTGTCCCATGTTGAAGACTTTGTACATCTCGCGCCACGGCGTATGGCTCTGTTGCTGAATCATTTGGAAGAGCGGCGGGGTGGCAAAGAGGTTGTCTTTGATGACGTGTATGTCGTTGCCAATGAAATTGAGCACTTTGGTCTGCGCACCGCCCGAACAGTGTATCATCGCATGGATTTTGGAGCGGTGATGTTGAAGTATTTGTTTAACTATCGGTGCGTATGTGCGTGTGGGGCTGAGTACAAGTTTGCCGGCGGTGATGCCGTCGAGACCAGACACTGGGTCGGTGAGGTTGTAATCGCCCGAATACACGAGGTCTTCGGGGATTGCGTGGTCGTAGGTTTCGGGGTATTTTTGAGCGACGTTTTTGTTGAAAACGTCGTGGCGGGCTGATGTAAGGCCGTTGCTGCCCATGCCGCCGTTGTATTCGGTTTCGTAAGTGGCTTGTCCTGAGGATGATAGTCCCACTATGACGTCTCCGGGCTTTATGTGGCACTCGATGACGTCGCTGCGTTTCATGCGGCAGGTTACTGTGCTATCGACGATAATTGTCCTCACGAGGTCGCCGACGTCTGCTGTCTCGCCGCCCGTGCCGTAGATTTCGATGCCGTGCTCGCGCAAGGTTGACATCAGGGAGTCGGTGGAGTTGATGAGTTCGGAGATTACGGAGCCGGGGATGAGGTTGGCATTGCGTCCGATTGTGGAACTTACTAATATGTTGTCTGTTGCGCCTACGCATATCAGGTCGTCAACGTTCATTATGAGCGAATCTTGCGCTATGCCGCGCCATACCGACATGTCGCCGGTCTCTTTCCAATATGCGTATGCGAGGGACGATTTGGTGCCCGCGCCGTCGGCGTGCATTATGACGCAATATTCCGGGTCGCCGGCAAGGATGTCGGGGACGATTTTGCAAAAGGCGTTTGGAAACACGCCCTTGTCTATGTTTTTGATGGCGTTGTGGACGTCGGTCTTTGATGCCGATACGCCGCGCTGCCCGTACCGAAGGTTTTCTTCCATTTTCGAAAATGTGTTTTCTTATATAAGACGGCGCAAAGGTACGTTTTTTTGGGGAGATGTGCAAATGTTTTTTTTAGCGTTGTTTTTTATAAGTTGGTAGTATCGTTTGAGCAATTTTTGTGTAAAGTGGTAGGATTCTATATGTTTGAGGCGTTGAAAAAATATGTAGATTTTAGGTGAATTTCCGTTTATACCGTGCGGAAATGTGCATTTTTTTGATGATTTCCGCACGCTATAAACGGAAAAGTTGTTTTTGTAATCAAAACCATACAGCCGCATATACGCTTCCTTGACTTCTACCACGCCGTTGTAAAACGGGGTTGGAGACGTGCTGCTTGTAGGTTACGGTCACTTTGGTTTTAAGACTAAGAAGTGTGCCGTTGGTGCGAATGATGCGGATTTCAAAGTCATTTATTCGATTTGATGTTCTTCTTTGTATCTTTGCAGGTATTCTCGCATATTGGATTTGACCTGCGTGGAAATTTCATGAGGCTGTATGAATGTTTCATAGCCATATTGTATGCTAGATTTTCCCATGCTAAAGAGATTTTCCGCATCAAGATTTGATTGCGCTAACTTGCAGATCCCTGATACGGTGGTGCATCCGATAATAGTTCGGCTGATTTTTTTACCTGCAGCTTTGCTTACAATGTTCCTTTTCACGAGTTCATTGACACTTTTTTTGATGTACGGTTTGAGAAACTTTGCTAATGCTTTCCCAATTGGACCTGGTCCACAAACTTCCATTGTGTCAGAGGTAACCGGTGTTGTATTTGACGCGTAGCCTGCCGATGTGTATAGTAGCATTAGCAATGACAATGTTATGATGTAGAGTGTTTTCATATTCCTAATTGTAATTTTAGTTTGTATTTAATACTATTGCTGATATATTGGATCTTTTTTTCACTTTCGTCTTGCAATTCATTAAATATTTTTTCAGATACTTTTGTGCCATATTTTTTCATTTCTTCACGATAATTATAGAGATTTTTTGCATCTCGTCCAGCACTGAACAGACCAATTCCTGCGGCAATTGGCTGTCCGCCAGGTATCACGCCACTTATGAGTTCGGCTGCAGTTAAGCCCCATCCAAGCCAATCCGTAGAATTTTGTTTGTCGGATATTAAGTATAATTCGGGATAGGTGTTATTGGGATGAGGATACCTCTCCGTCGCAGTTTGCACTATGTCAGTAATGTCGATTTCGTATCGTACATAATAGGACATGTTGTATTTGTCCGCTAATTTGCGTCTTGTGATTATTTCATCATCCGTAAATTGCTTGTACAACGACATAATTTTGGCGTTAATTTTATTATTGTATGCTTTTATCCAATTGTTAGCCTTTTGGTTTATTTCTCATTTTTCTTCAGGCAGGTCTTCCTCAAAAATATTGTCAACCAATGTAGAGGAAACAAGTTCGCCGATGTATTGTGCAACGTCATTTGAAATGATTATTTCTAATGCTGTAAGTAAACTATCACAATTTTGATAATAAATTGTAGCATACAATTTGCGTTGTTGTTCTTCTTTTTCTTCTATCCGTTTTTGTATAACGTTGAAAATGTGGTAATCGTAATTAAAAAGAGTTGCAGCATCTTCGAGGTCGTCAATGCTACCATCCAGCGAAGACATACTTTCGCTAATGGCGTTTCCAAGGAAATCATACCTGTTTTCTTTGTAAAACTCAGCCAATTGAGGCAAATCCATGTTGCAAACCATTTCAAGTATGCTTGCCTGTTTTAACGCAATATGTTTTTGTAGTTTGCTCTGTATTTGCTCGTCATAGTAAAAGAGAGATTCTGCAGTCTTTAACTCTTCAAGACTGTATTCCTCCGATGATATTTGTTCTATAATGTAATCCCTGAGAATGTCGTATCTATTTTCTTTGTAAAACTCAGCTGTTTGAGGTAAATCCATATTGTTTGCCTCTTTGATTATCTGTTCTGTTATTCGTTTTTGAATGACATTATAGATTTGTGTATCATAAGAAAAGAGATTTGATGCGTTTTTTAAGTCGTCAATACTATATTCTTGTGATGATACATTTTGAACAATCGCATCCCTAAGAAAAATGTATTGATTCTCTTTGTAAAATTCAGCCAATTGAGATAAGTTCATTTGACTTGCCTCTTTAAGCATCTTTGCAGGGGTTACCTTGTAACTCTGTCCCGATTGTGTCATTGGTACGCGGTGAATATACGAACATGATGCAACCAATGCCAACAGAAAAAATAATGTATATAGAATGGTCTTCATTTGATTTCGGCTTTTAAATCGTTCTGTTTGTTTTTCTCCTTCATTGTTTCGCGGACATCTGTGATGGCAAACCAAATGAGAATCAATACGACAGGAATCCAAAGAATTAGGTATGTGTCCGTATAAAGTGCGGTTCCGCCTACGTCAATGATGTTTTGCGGATTGATTGGAATTAGCACTGACAAAATGCTAATTGGAATCTGTGCCACAACAATCAGAAACACGTATTTGCTGGCTCTGTGCATTGTTCTTTTTGTTTGATTGCTAATCACGGAGTTTCAATTGGCAGTCTTCAAAAACTTGCGGTAGGAATTATAGAAAAGAAAAAGGTGCAGACAATCTATCCACATTCTTGGGGAGTGTAGGAAAGAACCCCATCTAACAAATAACAGATTAAACCTGCACCTCGGAAGGTGCAAGCATCAGTTTGCATTTGTTAGAGTTCGGCTTTCCGACACTATGAGAGTGTGAAAATTGAGATTAGTCGTTGTCTGTTTTCAAAATCCAACAGCTTCCTACACTTTTGTTTTGAATGTGACAATTGCTAATGCCGTATGTTTTGTGTCATGATGTCGCCATTATGACACGTGCAAAGGTAGATAAGATTTTGTAATCTGCAAAAAAAATCACAACTTTTTTCCAAAAAAAAACTGCGCAAAAATATATTAAGGCTTCTGCCCCTCAAAAACCGCCAATGTTGTATGCGAACAGTGTTTCAGGCGGTTGGAATGGATGTGTATAAAAATGTTAATTCATTGTTCCCAGTCCTCGATTTGGCAGGTGTGGGTTTGTGTTTTTTCGTCGTAGTTGATGCCCACCAAGAGGAGGTGACCTTTGTATTTACCTAATGGTTCAAAGTATTGACGCTCTTTTATTTGCTTGATTGCGCTCTCGGTGGTGTCGTTGCGTTTGAGTTCGATTACCATTGCGGGTTTGTCAGTGATTGCGGGTATGAATACCACGTCGGCGAAGCCTTTGCCCGCCGTCATTTCCTTGATGATGGTGTATTCGTTGAGGGCGTGGACGTATGCAAGGTAAATCGCAGATGCAAGGGCGTCCTCGTTGTTGTAACTGAGGTGAGAGGTAACGTGGATGTGTGTTTCGTCGAGGGCTTTGGCAACCGCATCGGCGTTTTTTGCAATTGTCTGATATAGAAGTTCTTCCGATGCCTTGATGATTTCGTCGGTCTTGGAATAATCGGGCATAGCGGCGATGGCGTTGTTCCATTCGTTGCGCACTTCAAGGTTGGGAATCCGGCAGGTGTTGTCTTCGTTGTTGTACGCCAAATAACCAAGATGGATCAGGTATGTAAACACATCGTCCTTGGTGATGAAGTCGGTCATCGTGTTCATGTAACTTGTAACGTTGACCTTGACCCTCTCGCCTGCAAGCATTTTTATGATGTCTTCCTTTGCGCCCTTGTAGTTGTGTTTGAGTCGGTCGGTGATTACGGCGTATGATGATGTTTTGCCCCAATGGTTTTCAAATTTTTTGGTCAACATACATTTAACGACCGATTCGGGGTTGTAAAGTTCATAGCCGTTTTGAGCATAGCCGTCGTATTGTTGTTTGCATTTGGCAAAGTCGATTTTGTATTTTTTGCACAGCGGACGCACTTCTTTTTCTGTAAATCCCGTGTATTCTGCGAGTTCGTATGCGTCGAGGATTGTATATTCCGCAAAATTGTTGAGTTTGCTCTGTACGCGGTCTCTTACGACAGGCAGGATTCCTGTGATGTATGCCAATGCGATTGCGGGTTTCAATGTGTTGCTCTTGAATAGTCCGTTGAGAAACTCAAGGTAGTCAGCGAACAAATGCGTTCCGAATTGGTCGCGCACAAGACAGTCGTATTCGTCGAGAATGATTACAAAACGCTCGTTTGTAGCGGCGTAAACCTCCAACATACAATCGGCGAAGGTTTCACAAAGCGAAAAATCAACGGTGGGAAATTCTTTCTTGAACTCTCTATTCAATTTTGCGTTCAGTTTGTCGAGCATTTTGTCTTTATCCTTCGCGTTTTGGTACTCGCTTGCAATATCTATTGCAATGAAATTCAGTTTGTTGAGATACTCCTCGTAATTCTTTGCCTTGGAGATTTTGAGTGCCTTAAATATATCCCTCGAATCGCAGCCCTTGGAATAGTAGGCACATAGCATATTTGTGGCGATAGTTTTGCCAAAACGCCTTGGTCGTGAGATGCATATATATTTTTTTTTGTTGTCGATAAACTTATTTAATTCGCTGATTAACATTGTTTTATCAACATAAATATTAGCGGCTAATATTTCTTTGAAGCCGATGTTGGATGGATTCAAGTAGATGCCCATAGTTGCGATTCGTTTTGTTTTTCGCAAAGGTATAGTTATTTTGGGAGATATGCAAATAATTTCGGCTTTTCGTCTGCCCTGATACTGTGTTTTTCGTTTTTTTGCTAATTTTGTGCCGTCAAAAAAACAAATCATTGAAAATGAAACGAGAGAGCGCGATTTTTAATAGGCAGAGCCTTCTTTTGGGCGAGGATGCGATGGAGCGCATCGGGAGCAAGCGTGTGATAATATTTGGCGTGGGCGGCGTCGGGAGTTGGTGCGCGGAGAGCCTTGTGCGCAGCGGCATCAGGCGTCTTACCATCGTGGATAGCGACCGTGTGTGCATCACAAATGTAAACCGTCAGTTGCAGGCTACGACCAAGACCGTCGGTCTTGTGAAGGTGGATGTCTTGAGAGACAGGTTGTTGGAGATTAATCCCGATGCCGAAATCAATGCCATGCAGGAAATTTATACTGCCGAGAACGACGCTATGTTTCATCTCGACGATTACGATTATATCATTGATGCAATTGACAGCCTCCAACATAAAGCAAATCTGATACTTCGCGCCACCGAATGTAATGGCAAATTGTTTTCGGCGATGGGCGCGGCTCTCAAGATGGACCCTACCAAAGTGCAGGTGGCGGAGTTTTGGAAGGTGCAGGGCTGTCCGTTGGCGAGGGCGGTGCGCAATAGGTTCAAGCGCAACCACACGTTCCCCAAAAAGAAGTTTTTGTGCGTCTATTCGCCCGAATTGCTTTGCAACAAGGGCAAGGCTTCTACGTGCGGCACAAGCGCGTGTATGTGTCCAAAAGCAATAATCGCCGCCGGCAACCCAAGCCTTGTCAACCACGAATGGTGTTCGTCAAAAGCGCAAATCAACGGCACTGTGGCGCACATAACGGCGATTTTTGGTTTTACGATTTCGGGATTGGTGATTCAGGATATTGTGTCCTCTTAGAAGAATTTCACAACCTCGTCAAAGGGTCTGTGTCCGGGCTGTTTGGGTTCGCCGGAGCGGTAGCCGAGGGCGATGACAGCCATCACAGTCTCTTCGGCAGGGATGTTGAACTCCTTGCGGAGGCCGTCGGAATCGCGCATTCCCATTATCAACGTGTCAAAACCCATTGCGCGCGCCTGCATAATGAGGTAACAGTTGCTCAGTCCGTTGTCGTATGCGCCCCAGCCGTCGCCGATTTCGTTGGTGGCGTTGCCGTTGAAGAAGCCCGATTTGCCTCTTTCGTAGGTAGATACGATGAGTACGGGGGCGTTTTGGATGCGCTCCTTGTTGCCGCCGACGAGGTTTTGCACGGCTTCAAGTTTTTCTTTACTTATAGCCACGTAATACTTTGTGGGTTGCTGATTTGCCCATAACGGCGCTTCCTGTACGGCGGTAAGGAGCGTGCGCACTTCGGCTTCGGAGATTTTCTTCGAAGCGTCGTAACTGCGGATGCTGCGCCTGGTCTTCAATACTTCGTCAAATGACGGCGACGCTGACGATTCTGGCGTCGGTGATGGATGTGTGCTGTTGGTATTGCCGCTGTTGCAGCCCGACAATGCAAAAAGTGCCATTGCGGCACAAAGGATGATTTTTTTGTACATAATGTTGAGATTAATGATTTTTGGTTGTTAGATTGCATTGAGGGCGGTATGGTTTAATGCTTGCCATTTCTAAATTTCTCCGCCCTCGCCTCCATGTTGGCTTTCAGGCAGTCGCGGTAAAACCAAATTTCGCGGGAGTGATAGTTGCCTTCCTTGCCGATGAGGGGCAGGATGTAGTCGTTGGCTGTAACGCCTTCCACGCAGAGAAGGCCTGTTGCGGCATCAATGCGGACTGTCAGGGTGTCTTTGGTAGTGGTGTTGAAGGTAGTTTCGGTGATGAGGGTTGCCGGTGTGGGGTCTGTAGTCCAAGATACGGGATTGATGCAGACCGCGCTATGTCCAAACATGTCGAGGGCGCAACTTGGCTCGCGTACCGAATTGTAACATATCGTAACGCCGGTGTCGTCGGCTCCTTGGGTGGGGACGAGGTATTTGGTGGCGTGTACGGTGGCAGAATCGATTGTCGCGCCGATGACGTAGGCGGCTATCATCCTTGAGTAGGTCTGCGAATCCATCTCTTTTAGGAGTTCGATTGCTATCATCGCGCCTTGGCTGAATCCGGCGATTATGAACGGTCGCGACGGGTTGATTCGCTTGATGTAATGATTGAAAGCCCGCCTTACATCTTCTGTCGGCAGCGGCATACGAGCGTCGATGGTGCTGTCGTCAGCGTATGTTTGTAACGAACATTGACGGTAATATGGCGAAAAAAAGTTGAACTTGTCGCCCACAATTGCATCCACGCCTGTCATTTCGGCGAGCATCGGGGCGCGGAGGCTGTCGTTGTAAGTATCGGCAAAATGACGTGTGATGCCATTGTCGGTGATGTAGTCGCCGATTTCGGTGGAGATTATGTAGAAAATGTCCACGTCGGCTTTCCTGTCGCTGACGTACCACTGCGCGGTGTCTTGGTATTGGGGCTGCGGCGGAATGTCGGCGGGGTGGTCGTCGTTTTTACCACAACTTGAAATGACAGTTGTCAACGATAATATTGTCAGTAATTTGCGTATCATCATAAATGTCTGTTTTGAGGTTATTTCCCGCCTGCCTCCTCGTATTGCATCGTGGCGTCTTCCCAATATGCCATTTCTTTTTCGAGTTCGGTTTTCAATGCCTCGTATTGCTCGAATAGGGACATGTCGGTCTGGTTTTCGGGCAGGGAGAGTTTTTGTTGGATTCCCTGTTGTTGGGCTTCGAGTTCGGCGATGCGGGCTTCCGATTTTTCTACTTGCGATTTGAGTTTGCGGAGGGCGCGCTCGCGTTCCTTGCGTTGCAGATAGTCTTCCTTGCCGGATGATGGGGTGGGGGAGGGCGATTCGGTTTTAGGTTGGGGTTGCTGAGACGTTTTTGCGGCAGAGGACGACATTGAAGTAGATGTTGACTTCTGCAACTCAAACTCCTTCATGTTCTGCAATTTGAGTTTTTCGAGGAAGTATGTGATGTCGCCTTTGTATTGCTTTATCTTTTGGTCGCGAAACTCGTAGATTGTGTCGGCAAGGCCGTGGAGAAAGTCGCGGTCGTGGCTTACCAAAATCAATGTGCCGTCATATTTCAAGAGGGCTTGCTTGAGGATTTCCTTGCTGCGGATGTCGAGGTGGTTGGTGGGTTCGTCGAGCACGAGGAGCGAATATGGTTCAAACAATAATTTGGCCATCTCCAATCGCGCACGCTCGCCGCCTGACAGCACTTTTACCTTCTTGTCGATGTCTTCGCCGCCAAAGAGAAACGCGCCGAGTATGTCGCGTACTTTGGTGCGCATATCGCCCGTTGCAATGTCGTCAAGTGTCTGAAAAACAGTTTTGTTGAGGTCGAGGAGTTCGTCCTGATTTTGGGCGTAATAGCCGATTGATACGTTGTAGCCGAGTTTCAATTCCCCTTCGTATGGCAACTGACCGATGATGCAACGCGAGAAGGTGGTTTTGCCCTCGCCGTTGCGTCCTACAAATGCAACCTTTTCGCCGCGTTCAAGCTGAAAATCAATATCTTTCAAAATCACTTTGTCGCCGAATGCCTTGGTCATGTGCGTGGCTTTCACTACAATCTGACCGGAGCGCGGCGCGGGCGGAAATTTGAAGTGTATGCTACTATTGTCCTCCAAATCCACCGACAGTCTTTCCATCTTGTCCAACATTTTGATGCGCGATTGCACTTGGTTGGATTTGGTAGGCTTGTAACGGAATTTTTCGATGAAATCTTCGGTGTCTTTGATGATTTTTTGCTGGTTTTCGTAGGCTGCAATTTGCTGTTGACGGCGTTCCTTGCGGAGTTCGAGGTATTTGGTGTAAGGCGCGTTATAATCATAGATTTTTCCAAGCGAAATCTCTATGGTTCTGCGTGTTACGTTGTCGAGGAAGGTGCGGTCGTGGCTTATCAAGACTACCGCTCCGGGATAGTCTTTCAGGAAATCCTCGAGCCATTGGATAGATTCGATGTCGAGGTGGTTGGTAGGCTCGTCGAGTAGGAATACGCTCGGCTTGCGGAGTATCACTTTGGCAAGGATGATGCGCATTTTCCAACCGCCCGAGAATTCGGATGTCTGCCTTGTAAAGTCCGTTTGGCGGAATCCAAGACCTTTCAATACGACTTCGGTCTCCGCTTCACGCTTGGAGCCGCCGAGGAGTTCAAGTCGTTCTGTGGCTTCGGTCATTCGGTGAATCAACGTCATGTAAGATTCTGATTCGTAGTCGGTTCGCGAGGCTATTTGTGTGGAAAGCTGGTTGATTTCCTCTTCGAGTTTTTTGGCGTCTTCAAAACACGTCAATGCTTCCTCTATCACGGTGCGCCCTTCTGGGAGTTCCATTTGTTGAGGCAGGTAGCCGAGTGTTACGCCGTTTGGAATAGTTATAGAGCCGCCGTCCAGTGGCTGGATGCCGACGATTGTTTTCAGAAGCGTAGATTTGCCCGCGCCATTCTTGCCCGTAAGACCGATGCGATCCTTGGGGTTGATTACAAAACTTATGTCTTGAAACAGGTCGTTGCCTGAAAATGTTACTGTTACGTTGTTTATGGAAATCATTGCAAGTAATTTTCAAATTTTGATTTGTTGATTTTTGAATTATGCATTGTGCATTGTCCCGTATCCTCGCACTCCTCCAACAATTGCCTAATCGTCTTACCAATCCTCGGATGCACAAAATCTGGTGCGATGTCTGCCGTAGGTTGCAATACGAATCGTCTTAAAGCAATTTTTGGATGAGGTATTGTAAGTTGTGGTGTGTCAAGTATTTTGTTATCATAAAACAAAATGTCTATGTCGATTGTTCGCGCCTCGTAACCTTTGCCGCTGCGGACGCGACCGAGGGCAGATTCGATGGCGTTGATTGTTTTCAATAGTTGGAATGGCGTGAGCGAGGTCTCCACTTTGATTGTTTGGTTGAGATAATCCTCGTCGCTGTATCCCCACGATTGGGTTTCGTAGATTGGGGATTGCATTGTTACTGTCCCAACGGACACGGCAATTTGCTCGACGGCGCGGCGGAGGTTGGCGGCGCGGTCGGGGATGTTGGAGCCGAGGGATAGGTATGTGGTGTGGCTTGTTGGCATTTTTGCAAAATTTGCGCAAAGATACTCATTTGTAACGGAATATGCAAATAAAAAAACTGCGCCGCAGATTCTGTGTGTCTGTGGCGCAGTTTTGATATTGTAATGTTGGCTAACTTGGGTGTGTTAGTAGTTGATTACGTATTCAAAATCATCGTCGTCTTCGTCCTCAAAACCTTCTTCGAGATATATCATTTTTGAGGTGGATTTTATCGTTATTTTAGTTACGTATCCCTCGGTGTCCTTTCCGTATGTGAAGGTGTAAATGGAAGTGTCATCCCTCTTGCTGTTTTTCGAGTGGATGGTCATTTTCGACGGAAGATATTTGTTCCTTATTGTTGTGAAGGAAGGGAACATATCGTCCATCAAGAGAGTGAAGATGTCCACAGCGTACTCGTTTTCGATGTCACCGTACTCGAATTCGTATGATTCGAAATTGTCGCCCATTTCGGGTTCTACCTGCACCACTTTGATGGATTTGATGCAATTGTTGTCCAGTACAATGGTGTAGTTGCCCTTGTAGGGGGTGTCTTCGTCGTCATCTTCGAGGATGTCGTTGTCTGTAAAGGTGATTGTGTTGCCATCAACCTTTAAGTCGGTGAGAGTCTGAGTGGTAGTGACGCCATCTTCATCGGTGTAGTCAACGGATGTCAAAAAGCCGTTTGCGTATTTGAAAACGTTGGTTTCTGTTACGATGGCGTTGTCGTCGTTTTCGTAGGTGTTGATTACTTTGATTTCGTTGTCAGAATACACATACTCGAATGTTCCGTCTTGGTTGTTTTCCATTTTTGCAATTTGACCATTGGAGTCGTATGTGTAGATGGAGGTAGCAACACCTTCGTCAAGGTAGTTGAGTGCTGTGCATGCGATTGATGTGATTCTCTTGTCAAAGAGTTTCACGTCGGTTGAGCCACCGTTGTTATCGCTTGGTGTGGTTGTGCCGCCGTTGTCATCGCTTGGTGTGTTGTTGACATCGCCGCCGTTGTCAATGACTTTGCCTGTCTGGTCGTCAACTTGGTTTTGCGGATTAGGCTTCTGCTCCTCTTCCTCCTCTTCGTCATCGCCGCACGCACAGAATGTGCAGGAGAACAGGAGTGCCGCCGCTACAAGAAATGAATATTTTTTCATGTTTTGTTGGTTTTTTAGTTATTTTTATTCTAAGGACAAAAGTTTTTTGTCGGTACAAAATTAATAAAAAGGTATGTAAACCGCCGTTAATTTAATGTTAATTTTCAAAGTTTGTTATTTTTTTCCTCTTTTGTCAATATTTCTTTATCTTTGCAACTGTAATCTAAATCTGTTGGCTATGATTAAGATAAAAGACATATTAGAATCTGTGAAGTCTGCGCCTAAGGAGTTTCCTGTGGAGACTGCGATTGGGCTTACGTTTGCCATTGCGACGATGTTGGCAGTGGAGAATGTGGTACACCGGTTTTATCCGTTGGCGTTTTGTTTCATAATTTTTGTAATTGCAATTACCCTCCGCAAAATCAACAAGATAGCGTATTATGCGTCGTATTTTTTGATTTGGGTGGCGTTTCTGTTGTTCCATAGCGGCAGAATAATAGAACAGCCGTGGTTTTGGGTGCTCAATATAATTGCCGCCATTGTCCTGACTGCCGACCTCTCCAAAAATGATAACAAGCAATTTGCCAACACTGTGATTTCCAGGCTCGGACAGATGGCGTCGGCGGCGTTGTTGAGCGGTATTTTGGCGGCGATGGTTTCTGCCATTATCGGGTCGGTGATTTATCTTTTTAATGCTGATTTGAAGCATCTATTGGCGCACGTCAATATTTTCATTGGGTTTGTAATTATGCCTCTGACATTCTGTTATTTGCAGGAGCATATTAACAGTGAAGAAAATGACGAGAGCCGGCTTTTGCGCATAGTTATGGATTACATCGTGTCGCCCGCATTGGTGATTTACACGGTGGTGCTGTTGGTGTATGTATTGAAAATCCTCTTTGCGATGGAACTTCCTCGCGGCGGCGTGGCTTATATGGTGAGCATTTATATTGGACTGGTTTTGGTGGGCAATTTGCTCAATAAGTTGGTGCAGGACAGCCATTTCAATTGGTTTTATGACAACTTTGCCTACATCGCCATTGCGCCTATCGTGCTGTTGTGGGTGGGCACTATCTATCGCATCAACGAATACGGACTCACCGAATGGCGTGTTTATCTGTTGATAGTCAATGTGTTGATGACTATATTTCCATTTATGCTGAAAATCCCCGCCGCCAACCGTTACAATCTGATGACTTTTGTTTTGATGGCGGTGATGGTGATTTTCACGTGCATACCGCCGATTTCTGCCGCCAATATCAGTTTGAGGAATCAATATTCGCGGTTTGTGGCTTACGCTCAGGAGATTGGCGTTTTTGATACAAGCACTTGGAATTTGCGCAATGATATTGATGTTGATTACATTAAAGAGGACAGCGTCGCAAATTCCAAATATCTGATGATGCGTTCGGAGTATTATTACCTCAAAGCACGTCTCGACTCTATCAGTGACAAATATGGGGATTGGAATTATTGGTATTCGTTTGACGACAATGGGCGACGTCTGGAGTTCGACCACCCTTTGGAATATCTGAAGGCAAATGATTTCTGCGACGCGGTGCCGATAGATGGCGCAAATCGCTATCTGTTGGATTGTAATGCAATTTTCGACTATGATAGCAATAGATTAAAGGTGTTTCGCAACGACAGAATTGTTTTGGAATATGCCGTTCAGGATTCCATCAATGCCAATCTGACGGCGTTTAGGGAAAATCCGTTGCGTTTTCTCCGTGCTGAAAATGACAGCGTTATGGTTATAATCCTCGAAATGTCGGGCAGGGAGATAGACGGTACTTTTGATGTGGAGGACATTTCGTCGTATGACGTTAGGTTTTTTGGAAAATAATTGTAATTATGGCAAAACTAATCGACAAATACAACGCTGCCAAGGATTTTGTGGTAAAGGACATCTGGCGGGCGGATATGGACAATATGTCAACCCGCAAGCGCAGCGCGTTCAACATATTGAAAATCTTGATAATAGCCGTGCGTGGTTTTATTGAGAATGGTTGCGCGGTAAGGGCGTCGGCGTTGACGTATTTTACGTTGTTGTCGTCGGTGCCGGTGGTCGCGTTGGCATTTGCGCTCGCCAAAGGTTTTGGGTTGGAAACTATCGTAACTGACTTGATACGTGATAGTTTCGCCGCAAATCCCGAGACTGCCGATTATCTGATTTCCTTTGCGTCGTCGATGCTCGAAAACGCCAAGGGCGGACTTATCGCGGGCATCGGTGTCATAATGTTGTTGTATTCGGTGTTTGAGTTGCTTAGCCACGTTGAGGAGGCGTTCAATTTTATGTGGAACATCAAGAAAAACCGTCCAATCCTACGCAAAGTTACTGATTATATGACGATTATGGTGTTTTCGCCGATTTTGATAATCACCGCAAGTAGTGCCACGTTCTTCATCCGCGCCAAACTCGGCGATTATTTTGCCGATTATCTTTCGCCGGTTTTGACGTTGATTATCAAGGTGTTGCCGTATTTGTTGATGGCGATTGTGTTTACGCTTGTATATTTGATAATGCCCAATACAAAGGTCAATTTCAAGTCGGCGGTTTCGGCTGGCGTCATCACGGGCATTGTGTTTCAGGTTTGGCAGTGGGCGTATGTGGCGTTTCAGGTGGGCGTGTCGGAATACGGCGCGGTTTACGGAAGTTTTGCCGCGTTGCCGCTGTTTTTGGTGTGGTTGCAGGTATCGTGGATTATAGTTTTGTTGGGCTGCGAAGTGGCGTATTCGGTGCAGAATGTCAATTATTATTCCACCGAACTTTCCGCTGGCAATATTAGTCCGAGAATGATGAAAAGGGTTTCTATGTTGCTGATGACCAAGATTGTAAAGAATTTTGCTGAGTCAAAGCCGCCCAAGGATGCCACGACGTGGAGCGAGGAACTCAAAATCTCCCAAAAACTTTTTCTCCACGTTGCTCAGCGGTTGCAGGATGTTGGTCTTCTTGCCGAACTCCGCAACGACGGTGGCGGCAGTCCGATATACATTCCTGCCATTGATATTGCAAATATTAATGTAGATACAATTTGTTCGCGGATAGAGAGTTACGGTGAGGATGATAATTTTCCACTTCAAATGACCGGCGACCTCGAACACATCGACCATCTCGCCGCCGAGGGCGAAAAGGCAATGCGCGACATTATGGACAAGAAGTTGGTGAAGGATATATAGGCGGGAGGATTTTTGAGTAAAGTTATAATAACTCGACTTCCTCCTTGTTTAATCCCGTAATGCTGCAAATCTCCTTGATGTCGTAGCCCTTTTTTTTCATCCTTTGCGCTGTCTGTATGAGGGTTTTGTGTGCGGAAGATTCGTTGATGGTAGCGGCGTTATTTTCCCACTCGTCCCAGTCTGTTTCGGATAGGTAGCGGGCTATTTGTTCGCGTAGGGGGCGCAAGTCTTTCTCTATAACATAAAAAACTGAATCTTCGTCGATTAAATAATAATCGTGTATCAGTACGTGGCGCATCCTTGTTATGTCTTTCCAAGGAGTTTCGCTATGTTGGTTGCGGAAGGCGTTTGTAAGTTTGTATGCAGCCTCGCCTACAATTTCGATATTTTTTACAACGCCGTAGAATCTCATATTGTCGGAGACCAGTTGCTCCTTTGTCTTCCCTTCGGAAAATATAAGGACACGGTCAATGGCTTCGATAATGTGTTCAAGTCTTTCTCTATCTCTAATTTGCTCTCTCATAGATTAATACTTTATCACGGTTAACACTTTCTGCAACACGCTGCCTCAGACATTTTTCTGAAACGAGATCCACCTGACGGTCGAGGAGATCTTCAAGTTCATTGGACATTGATGCAATTTTAAGCAAACTTACCCGTGCGTTTTCATCGTATTGTACAAGCAAGTCAACATCGCTGAGCGGCGTTTCCTCTCCCCGCGCATACGACCCGAAAAGCCAAGCCTTTATTATAGGCTGTGTCTTGAAATATTCCGCAACGTTTTTTTTAATTGATTGCAAATTATTCATGATGCTTTTATTTTGGTTATAATACTGCAAATGTAACAAACGATTTTTGTATCTGCAAAATATTTTTCAAAAAAATATCTTTTCCCCCTTCTATTTTTGCGATATGGCGGCGGAATTTGACAAAATTCTTCAAATTCCGCAGCGTAATAATTGTTTTGTTGGGAAAAATGTTGTAATTTTTCATAAAAACCTGTACCTTTATGCTCTGAAAAATATGAAGATTGGTAATTAAATTGTTACAATGAATAAACTTATCGAACTTATTGACGCAGAGCCATTTGTTTATGGCATCAATTTTAAGAATAAGGTAAATCTGACGGTGTATGAAGGCGAGCATCCGACGATTGTGGGCGCAAACGGCGCGGGCAAGACCAAACTCGCCGAGATGATTGCCGGCAAGGTGATTGTCAGGTCTGGCGTGATGAGGCTGTCGTTTTTGCCAGAAGGCGTTCATTATCAGAAAGACAAAGTAATCAAGGCGGGATTTGAATCGGCATACACGATGGCAGATTATGCCAATATGTATTATCAACAACGATTTTCCGCCACAGAAAACGAATGGGACGCCATCCAAAACACCCGCCGCCCAACCGTCGAAAATCTCATTGCCGACCTGCCCGGCTCCGACAAGGGCATTTGGGTTGAAAAACTGCATCTCCGTCCATTGTTCCCGAAAACATTGTTGATGCTGTCGTCGGGCGAGTTGAGGCGGTTTTTGATTGCGACCATACTCATCAAAAAGCCTGAAATCGTCATCTTCGACAATCCTTTCATTGGACTTGACGCCAAAACTCGCATCGTGCTCAATCAAGTATTTGCCGACATCGCCGACCGTCAACAGATGATTTTTGTGGTGCCGGACGTGAAAGATATTCCCGAAATTTCAAAGTCCGTGATACCTTGCCGCGACCTTGAATATTTCCCTAAAATGGATAAGGATAAATTCTTGGCGGACAAGGATTTCTTGCAAATGATTTTTAGTAAAAATAATACCAACGAATTGCGCCTGCCAGAACCATTCGTGAAGGAAGAGCGTCAGTTTGAGATAGCCGCCGACCTCCGCAACGTTACCATCAAATATCCGACTCGGACGCTTTTTGAGGGCATAAGTTGGCAAATCAAGAAGGGCGAAAAATGGACGCTTTCTGGACCAAACGGCAGTGGCAAATCAACCCTTCTGAGCCTCGTAACTGCCGACAATCCACGGAGTTACAATATGGACATCACGCTCTTTGACCGCAAGCGCGGCACGGGCGAGAGCATCTGGGACATCAAGAAGCGTATCGGCTATATCTCGTCGGAGATGCACCTGTATTTCCGTGAAAATCAGCCTTGCAAAAAGGTTGTCGCCTCGGGATTGTTTGATACTCAGGGGCTTTTTCGTCAATGCAGCGACGCACAATACCAAAAGGCACAGCAAATAATGGATACTTTTGGCATAGGACATTTGGCGGAGTGGCCCTTCTTGCAGACTTCCGACGGAGAGCAACGCCTTGTATTGCTTGCCCGCACGATGATTAAAAACCCTGACCTTCTGATACTTGACGAGCCTCTCCACGGTCTCGACGCCGCCAACAAAGCACGCGCCAAGCAACTCATCAACCAATACGCCGCGCAGCCGGAGCGCACTCTCATTCTCGTTACCCACGAGCCGGAGAATGTGCCGGAATGTGTTGACAGGCATTTTGAATTGGGATAATATCGGGCGGGCACATAGTATCGGGCGGACACATAGGTCAGCCCCTACATCACAAACGCCGCCTTGATGTTTTCCGAAAAGGTTTTCATTGCCTTTTGGTTGTTCATAATGCCGCGATAGTCGGTGAAAAGTTCGGCGTTTGGGTAGTCGAAGATTGTGGAGATGTCGAGGTTGATGACGGCATTGTTGCCTTGACGCTTGACGGGAATCTTGACGCGAAAATCATTGTCGATATACTCAACGGGTTCACCATCAGCATTATACACCTGACCGCGACCGATGTGGCAGTTGAAAGCGTTGGTGTTGCCGTTGGCGTCGAGGTAAAGTATGTTTGTCTTCATATAATGATAGCCGCCGCCGAGATAGTCGGGCCAAAACATCAGGTTTTCAGGCGGATTCTTGAACCTGTAACTGCGGTTTTGCGTGGCACTGAATCCAAATGTAAACTCAATGCTGTCAGCGTTTTGCAGCGAAAAATCCGCCGCCGGAATCCATTGCAATGTTTTCGCAATCTCCACATCAACATAATGGCAACTCTGTGGAAAATCCTTCACCGATTTGTCCTTGTTGATAATCCTGATGTCGGTTACGAAATATTGCACCTGGCTCACCTGATACGTCAGCCCGCGAGAAGATTTGTATATCATCTCATTGAGTTTCAGTGGATTATTATCACAAGTAAACGTAAACACTATGCCGTCTTGCGCTTGTATTGTGCCGCAAGCGAGGATTATCGAAAGCATCAAAAGTAATATTCTTTTCATTGTTGTAATGGGGTTAATGTTTGGGACAAAGATAAGCAAAAAGTGTCTTTTTTTCTATATATTCAAAAAAATCCATACTTGTGTTATTGATTTTTTGAGTAACTTTGGGGCGTGGAAAAAATTGCGGTCAGAAATTTTGACCGCAAAAAATATTAAACGAATATGGCATCAGAAATAGCAATACACGATACAAACAGTTTGAAAGACAAAATCTACACCATTCGCGGCGTACAGGTGATGCTCGACAGCGATTTGGCGGAGATATATGGCTATGAAGTCAAAACACTTAATCAACAAGTCAAGCGAAACTTAAATCGGTTTCCTTCTGATTTTATGTTTCAATTGACCCGAGATGAATTTGATTTTTTGAGGTCGCAATTTGCGACCTCAAACTTGAAGTCACAAATTGTGACTTCAAGTTGGGGCGGAGTGCGAAAGTTGCCTAATGCCTTTACAGAACAAGGCATATATATGCTTGCCACAGTTCTTCGTGGCGAACTTGCTGAGCAACAGAGTATTTTTATAATGAGAGCGTTTCGTGAGATGAAACATTTTTTACAAACCAATGCTCACGTATTTGCCGAAATTGAGAACATCAAAAAACATCTTTTGGATTCAGACATTCACCATCGTGAACACGACAGGCAAATTGACGAACTTTTCACTCTTTTAGACAAATACAACGTGAAAGACACCCACGGCATTTTCTATCAGGGACAAATCTTCGACGCATACGCCAAGTTCAAAAGTTTTATCCAACAGGCTACCAAAGAAATAGTCCTGATTGACAACTATGTAGATGTTTCTACACTTGAACGCCTTGCTGACAAAAACAGCGGCGTACCTGTTAAGATTTACACTGCGCCAAATACAAGGCTTACCGCGCAAGACATACAAAATTTCAACACTCAATATCCCACTCTTACGGTCAACTACACCACACGGATGCACGATAGGTTTATGATTATCGACCATAGCATCCTCTACCACATCGGCGCGTCGCTCAAAGATTTGGGCAAAAAATGTTTCGCGTTCGATGTGTTTGACGCAAGTTTTATCCCCGACATTTTGGCTAAAATTTAATTATTGCCACTTCTTTAACGTTTTTTTGTTATCTTTGCGCCGAAATTGATTAATATCCAATTATAATGTTAAGGCGCATTGCCATAATATCTGTCATACTTTGCCTGTCGCTGTTTGCGAAGGCACAGGACGACGCCGAAGATGAAGAATTCGACGTCGTGGACAGCCTTTTGCGCGAGTACGCCGCCGCTACGTCTGACACGACGAGGTTCAGGCTGTGTTATGAAATTGGTTATGAATCAAATGACCCTGATACTGTAATCAAATATTCTTCTATTGGCGTTTCTTTGTTTGATAGCAAGGATTCTTCTCGATTGGCTAAGTTGTATGGCTATTGGGGCTGGGGATTTGGGAAAAAAACACAATATGAACTTGCAATAGAGTATAGTAAAAAATCCGCTGAAATTTCTAAATCTATTGGTGATATCGAACGCTATGTTTTTAGATCTGTTAATGTAAGTATCTATTATCAATTTGTTCATAATTATCAAGATATGTGGCGGACGCTTTATGATGCACTTCAAGTTGCACAACAATATGCTGATACTGTAAATATGTGTTATTGTTATTATAATATTGCAGATATTTATGATGATTTGGGTATGAAAGAACAGGGAATCGAAGTGGCTACCAAGGGCTTTCAATTAGCACAGCAGTCTAATAATTATAAGGATATGGGGATGTTGGCGTCTGTATTGTCTATGTTAAATAAGTTAGACGGTGATGTCAATGATTGTCGTGAGTCAATAAATTGGGCACGTCGTGCATTGAAATATCTCGACAAGATTGACAATCTTGATGACGATTGTTTATCCAAAAAAATCAACTCTTATTTGCAATTAATCGATGGATATTTATCACTTGCCGAACTTGAAAAGAATGATTCGTTTATAGATTCAGCGGCGCGGTACAATTGTGAATTAGAGAAGTCATTGGAAGATTATTCGAATATCCAAATTCTTGTAATGGACAATAAGGCTATGATAAAATATGCTAAACGTGATTATCGTGGTGCGGAGAAGCTTTTGAACGAAACCTTAAAATATGCTAACGATATGGATTGTTATGGATACAATATATATATTTACAACGACTTATCCAAAACATACTCCAAACTCGGCGACTATCGCAATGCCATCAAATATTACGAACTATACCGCAAGGAGATAGAGCCGATAAGTGGCACAAAGGCAATGATGGAGGCGGCGGCTTTTCAAACGAGGGCCAATGTAGAAGTTGAACAAGAGGCGGCGGAATACGAAAAGCGCATTGCTGAAATGGACTTGATGGAAAAGAAAAGCCATTTTCGGCGGATGATGACGGTGAGTGCGATTGGGTTTGTGGCGTTGCTGGTGTTGGTGTTTTTTATATGGAGGATTCTTCAACACACCCGCAAGGGCAACGCTGATATTGCGTCGCACAATGAAGAAATCAAAACTCAAAACGAGGAATTGGAGGTGGAAAAAGTACGCCTTCAAGAGGTCAACAACAAAATCCGTCAGAGTATGAGGTATGCACGGCGCATACAGATGGCTACCGTAAGTTCGGAGGCGGAGATTGAGGAATTGTTTCCAGGGGCGTTGGTTTATAACAAACCTTGCGAAATCGTGAGCGGCGATTGGTACTGGACGTCGCGCCTCGGTTCCAAGAGGATTCTTGCATTGGGCGGCAGCGCAAAAATCGGCGTGCCGGGCGCATTGGTAAGTATGATGACTGTCAATGCGTTGAAAGACACCATTGGTCAATTGTCGGCGATGTCGATGGTCTCGCCGTCGGCAATATTGCGCACCGTGCAATCCAAACTTCCCGAATCGGCTCGCAACAATGCGGCGGGCGTGTCGCTGTGCGTGTTTGGGCGGGGGAGCGTCAGGTTTGCGGGCGTCAATCAAAACGCATTGCTCTTCAAAAACGGCACTCCCATCATAATGGGCGGCGACAAGCCGGGCGACAAATTCAATACCGTGTCTCCGGGCGATGCCGTAATGTTGTATTCCACGACCACCAAGCGCGAACTCGTTGCCCGCAACATAACGCCGGAGATTTTGTGTGAAACTCTCTACCAAAAGTCGCCGGTGGAGCAAAAGGGCGCGGTGGAAGAATTTATTTCGCAATCCGAACAGAAGGAGGACATTACGATTGTATCAATCACAATATGAAAATTAGGTTACTCATCATATTATCCGTGTTGACTTTGCTATCGTGCCGCGCATTTTCGCAGCGCGACGAAAGAGCGTTTGCCGATAGTTGCGTGCGCGTCGCCTCCAATAGTTATGACCCCGACACTGTGAAAAAATACGCGGATATGGCTTATATTGTGGCTCAGCGGCTCGCCGACAGGAATTTGATGTATATGGCTGCCAACAATTTGGGCTGGGCGTATTCGGAGCGCAGGATGTTTGATTCGGCAATCGTGATGTATAGGAAACAATTGCTCCTTGTAGCCTCCGACCAAGACCCAAGCAAAGCCGCGCTCGTGTATTGCAACCTCGGATTGTGTTACAAAAACACCAACAGTTATTTTGAGATGTGGGACTGTTTCCGACAGGCGGCTGATATTTACACCG
Source organism: Bacteroidales bacterium UBA3824 (assembly GCA_002393195.1). Classification (GTDB taxonomy): domain Bacteria; phylum Bacteroidota; class Bacteroidia; order Bacteroidales; family UBA3824; genus UBA3824. Next base: position 63,923 of record DGIK01000073.1, read on the forward strand.
AACTCAAAGACACTTCCCGCCTCTGTTGGGCTATCAGGTCGCAGGGGTTGCCATACGCACAACTCGGCATGTCTAATACTGCCCAAAAACACTTCAACGATGCGTTGAGGCTTTCCACGATGTCGGGCGATTCTGTGGAGACTGCCGTTACTCTCTATCATTTGGCGGAATGTACTCTGATGCAATACATTGACAGTGTGGGCGTTAATACCGTAGATACGTTGCTCATTGCCAAACAGCAATTGCTCTCCGTACCGTCGGTGCTTGTGGACAAGCCGGCTGATTATTCGAGCTACATTGGCAGCATACTCAATATTACCAAATGTTATATAAAACTCGCCACGCTTACGTCCCGCAACGATTTTGCCGACAGTAGCCGGGTGTGGCTCGATTTTTTTATTAATCGGCACTATGACCCCAAAGAACTGTGGCACAATGTGGAGACTACGTTGTTAGGGTGCGAGATTGAGGTGTTCAGGGGCAATTTTGCGGCTTCGGTGCGCCCTCTCGAACGGTTGCTCAAAGAGATGCCTGCCGACACTCTTCTCCTGCAACGTGCCGAGGCGTGCAGGATGTTGTCGTTGTGCTACAATGCCCTCGGCGATTACAAAAAGGCTTATGAAAATACTGTGATGTTTCACGAACTCCAAGACAAGACCCACGACGAGGAGACGATGAAAAGGTTGTCTAATTTTGCCGCTCAGACCAATATCCAGCGCATCCACGACCAGCGCGAAATTACAAAGCAACAAAACGAACAGCACTTGAACGAGGTGCAGTCGCGCCAGCGGAATTTTTATATTTTGATTGGTGTGGCGTTCATCGTGTTGGCGGCTGTGGCTGTTGTGGTTGGTATGTTTTTGTATCGCAAACGTCGCCTCAATGCCCGCCTCAAAGCGTCGAGCGCACGTCTCGCCCAGATTTCTGCCCAACTTGCCACGCAGCGCAATGCCGAGGAGGAGGCGAAGAACGTTATGATTGGCAGTGTGGAGTATGCGTCGCAGATTCAGGCAGATACTATTGGCAACGCCGCCAAGGTGAGGGAGTTGTTTCCCGATAGTTTTGTGTATTACCGTCCACGCGACATTGTGAGCGGCGATTGGTATTATGCCGACATTGTGCGCGATCATAGGATTTTGGTTAATGCTGATTGCACGGGACACGGCATTCCCGGCGCGTTGCTCAGTATGCTTGGTGTTGCCGCCTTGAAAGACCTCTTTAACAAACTCGAAATGGCAACGTCGCCCATCCTGCCCGGCGAGATTTTGGACAATATGCGCATCCTCGTCAAAAAATCCCTCAACAAGACCACCGAGATAGTCAGCAAGGCGGATGTTGATGACGGTATGGATATGACAATCCTCGTTTTCCCGCCCGATGGCGACAAGATGCTTTTTGGCGGTGCCAATCAGAGTGCTCTCTTTGTTCATAATGGAGAAGTTATGCGTCTCAAAGGCGATTCCAATCCCATTGGCAATTATGTCCGCGAAAAGGAGCATTTCACCACCATCGAGAAGGCTACCACGTCCGGCGATGCTGTGTATGTATTCTCCGACGGCATCCAAGACCAACTTGGCGGCAAGGAAATCCGCAAATTTTCGCTCAAAAAGATTATGCAACTCGTCGCCGATAATCACGCCCTCCCGATGCCTCAACAGATGCAAATAATCACCTCCGCCCTCGACGATTGGGCAGGCGAAATAGCGCAGGTGGACGACAGGTCGATGATTGGGGTGAGGGTGTAATTTTTTTTTAAAATAACCAATTTTTTTTCTTTTGTCTTTAATCTTTTGTTAATTTCCGTAGTCATAATATTTGGAATAATTATTGATAATTGGATTTTCAATATTAACTAAAATATTATGAAAAACAGTAGCGGCAAAGGGCTGAAACCTTCGGAGCTGATACGCGAGATTTCCGCATCGAGTCAGGAGCAAGCACAGGCTGGCGCGCGCATCAATTCTGCGGTGCAAAATTTTACCCAAGTAACGCGCCATTTTGCCGGCATCTCCGACGAAGTGGCTCAAAACAGCGCAATCCTTTCCCACCGCGCCGAAGAATTGTCGGAGGCGATCAGCTATTTTAAGACCGAATAATGAAAATCCCCCGGAGATTTTCTTTTAATCTTCTCCAGGGGCATTATCTGTGAAGTTCGTTTAAGGTTTAGAATATCATTGTTGTTTCAGCGAGAAATATCCCGGATGCTCCTTGCCTCCATCTGGATGTGCTAATGTGTTGTCGGTTTGGTTGTTAGCAGTCCATTTGGTGCCTTTGCCGCCTGAAAGTTTTGGGCAGTTTTGGAATATATTGGTGTTGTTGTGGGAGTCTTCAATTGTTTTTGTCTCGATAGTGCCATCCAAGTTTTCAACTTCAAGTTCTTGTATATATTCAAAAAACCAATCGTGAGAAACATATATCTTTTTCAGTTTGGTGCAATTGGCAAACATGTATTGCAAAGACCGAGGAGAAGCCAATTTGTTCCACGGTGTCAAATCGATGGTTTTCAGTTGCTGGCAGCCGTAAAACATTCCAGACATATCCTCACCTGGGTTCACGTAGTACCCATCCTCATAGTATCCACTTGCAAAGAGTTTGATTGACTTCAGACTGCTGCATCCGAAAAACATACCATTGTAATAGTTGCCTGTGAAGTTGCTTACATCCAGTGTTTTGAGATTTTTGCAATTCATAAATATTCCCGATAGACCACCAGCCCATCCTTCGATTCCCCGTGTGTCAAAACGGCTTACATCTATATTTGTGATTCCGCTTTCGGCAAACATGAATGACATATTTTCGCATCTCAGGGTGCGGAATGTGCTCAAGTCGATTGTCTTGAGACTTTTGCAGTTGAAAAACATGTGTCCCATGTTTGTAACCGCACTCGTATTGAAACTGCTCAAATTGATGTTGGTCAGGCTGGTGCAATTGTCGAACATCATTGCCATTGATATGACATTTTGTGTGTCAAAACTGCTTAAATCAAGAGTTTGCAGTGATGAGCATCCCAAGAACATGCTGTGCATGTCGGTTGCGTTTTGTGTGTCGAATCCGCTCAAATCAAGCGACTTGAGTTGAGCACACCCCATAAACATCGCCGAGAATCGTTTGACATTTTGGGTGTTGAGGTTTTCCTTCATACCTACAATTTCCGTCAGATTGCCGAATCCCGCAAACCATTCGTAGCATGATTTTGGACGGTAATCTTTGAACGAGGGGTCGAATATCACTTTTTGTACCATGTTGGCGACATAACTCCATTCTGGCGTTCTTACGCTTTTGTCTTGTTGCAGGATGGAATATTCTACGTTAGCCTCATTTCTGCTTAGCGGTGTTATATCGTTGATGGAAAAGGCGTTAGCAGGTTTTTGCCCATAATAAAATGTTAGCACGGAGTTTTGCAAAATGGCATAGGGCTCTGCTTGCTCTTTGGTCTTGTTGCGGTAATAAAAATCTGATACTATAGCCAATTCGTCTCCATATTTCAGAGAGTCTCGGAAGAAGTTTTCAAATGGGGACGATTCGAGCAAATAGCAGTGGAAGAAAATATCGTTATAGGATACAGTATCAATATTGGTTTTTCGCATTTCTATGCGTTTGAGGCTGTTACATTCTGCAAACATTTCGGATAAAGACCGCACATTAGAAAAATCAAAACTGCTTAAGTCGATTTTTTCTAATTTTCGGCAGCCGGCAAACATCCTTTGCATATCAGCAACGTTTGCGGTCTTAAAATTGCTGACATTTATTGTTTTGAGGTTTCCACAATTGAAGAACATATTAGACATATCATTCACGCTGTCGGTATTGAGGTATTTGTCCATATCGACTATTTCTGTAAGGTTGCGTAATCCGGAGAACCAATTGATGCGACCTTTGGGATAGTGGTTTTGTAACGATTTGTCAATGATGACCTTGCTGATTTTGTTTGTTGTAGATGAATCTATATTGCGTATCTTATTGACATTGATGCTGTTCGGCACTTGCTCTCCATAATAGTAGGTGGCTGTTTTGTTTTCAATTTTTACAAATATGCTGTCTTGCAGGTTTAATCGGTTGTCAATAGTAATTGCAAATGTTGGTCCACTGACTATAAAGTTTTCTTTGTCGTTTTTTAGTTTGATATCCTCAATGTAGAATTTTGAACCATACGGAAGTTGGGATATTATCATTCGTTGTTGGTCGGTGATATTGTTTGAGTTGGAAACGGCGTCCTGAGTAAATCCTTTGACAGTTGCCGCCAATCTGAAACTTGCTACGCTGTACCCTTCGGGTATATTGGTCAGACCTTTTGCGCTGACTGCTTGTCCTTTGGATGCGTAATTAGAGCAATCCCCCAATTTGATATTCGCTAATGCATCCCATGATGGAAAATTTGGTCGCCTCCTATAAATGACTTCATTAATTGGTCGTCGGCGTGCGTCAAATATTTGGGTAGTGTCTTTAACATTTAGATAGTTGAGATTGTTGATGTTGGCAGTGTTGAGTAGTTCGCATCCATGAAACATTTTGTTCATATTCACCACATTGCGTGTGTCGAAGCTTGTTATGTTGATATTTTGGAGTTTACGGCAATATGCAAACATTTCGCTCATGTCCGTTACTTTACGTGTGTCAAAATGGCGTAGGTCAAGATCAACTATGGCGAAACATTTAAAGAACATTCCGCTCATGTCGGTTACTTCGGATGTGTTGAGGTATTCCAAACCTTTGATTTCTGTGAGGTTTTGGCAGTTGGCAAACCAATTTTTGCAGCTTTTTGGTCGGTAGTTTTTGATAGATTCATCGAAGATGACGGTGTGGACGCTTTCGTTCGGAAAAAACTGGTCTCCGTTCCAGTCTATAAAACGAAAGTTTTCCCCTTCTGGTTCGTTGGCATCATAGTACACCGTCAATATTCCATTTTGCTGAAACACAGCATGGAGATTAGGCGACTTCTGTGCTAATGTTGTAAGCGCAATGAGCAGCATACAAGCGATTGATAGAATTTTTTTCATATTGGTAGCTGTTTGGTTTATACTGCGACAAAGGTAAGAAAAAAATGTATATCGTAATAATTTTTATAAAAAAAATCCCCGGAGATTTTCTTTTAATCTTCTCCGGGGGCATTATCTGTGAAGTTTGTTAAGGTTTATTCGTTTACCGTCTCTGCCTTGACGTTTTCGGGTTCTTCGGCGTTGACGGGACCGCTGCCGCCGTCGGGTGTCGGGTCGGGTGTCGGCTTGTTGCCGAGTATCTTGTTGGCGTATGCGAGGGCGGCTACCATTCCGCCGAAGGTGAGCAACATTCCTGCTGCGAAAATCAGTCCTACTTTTGTTTTGGGTAACATGGCGTTATGTGTTTAATGGGTTAGACATTTGGTTGTATAGTTGAAACGTTGTCTCCACTTTGAAAATTATTTTGCAAACAATTGAAACTTACGCATTATCCTTTCTAATAGAATTTGCAAATTCTTCAGGATCTATACTTTCATACGGCCTCCAATACTAAATCATCTTCTATGCACATAGCCATCACTTCTTCCGTAGTGTAGCACTCGCCATTTTGAACTTGTCGTCTGCCTTTTTCTACAATTTGCTGGTATTCTTGCAGTGTATAACGACGTGGCGGTTGTTCTATATTGATGTATTTTATGTCCTGTTCCATAGTTGCCAACCTTTAATTGTTTTTCTTGCCGTCAAAGATAACAAAACATTTCAAAAATCAAAAAATTATTTTGCAAACAATTTTCCTAACGCGACGAGCAATGTGCCTACGGTGTCCTTGTCTGGCACGGGGATTTTCAGGTGCGATTGTCCTGTCTGCGTGTCGGTCTCCACGATAGAATCTACAAGTTTTTGCGTGTCTTCGGGCGATTGGAGGGTCTTTGCCAACCCTCTGAAAAATGCTATGCCGTGCGCCAATAGTTCCTGCGGCGTCATCTCTTGCGGTGTCTGTGGTGTGCTGATTGCGTTGTCAGGCTTGCTTGGCTTGGGGCTTGCGTCGGTATTGACATTGGTATTGTTAACGGCAAAAATATCACCCTCAACTACTGTCGGCGTAGGCTTGCGGGCGTCGTTGGAGGTGTGGCGTTTTGGCTTTGGGGTGTCGTCCATTGCCTCCGAAAGTGTGTCCATCATCATCTCAAAGTTAGACTTGTCGCCGAGGTAGATGGTATCTTCGCCGTTGTCGAGTACGCCCTCAAACATTGCCGACTTAAATTTGAGTTTGTCGAGCATCGACTCTTCTATGGATTCTTTGCTTATTAGGTTGATTACCTGAATGTTGCGTTCCTGTCCAAGGCGGTATATGCGGGCGATGCGCTGTTCGAGTACGGCGGGATTCCACGGCAGATCGAGGTTGATTACCATGGAGGCGGCTTGCAAATTGAGACCCGTGCTGCCTGCGTCGGTAGATAGGAATACGCGGCAGGTGCTGTCGTCGTTGAATACGGTGATGATGTCTTTTCGCTTTGACGACGGGATGCCGCCGTGGAGATAGACGTAGTGGACGTGGAGTTTGTCGAGTTCGGCGGCGATGAGGCGTGTCATACGTTCCCATTGGCTGAATACCACCACTTTTTCGTCGCCCTCTTCGAGAAATGGTTGCAGGATGTCCATCGTCTCATCTACCTTGGTGTCGTGGCGCGACTGTTGGTCGAGTATGAATGTAGAATCGCACACCATGCGCATCTGCGAGAGCAAGATGAGGAGTTTTTGACGGTCTTTTTCGGGCAGGAAGTGCAGTCGTCGCCATTTCAGGACGAGCTGAGCCACCTGCGATTTGAGTTCGTCGTGGATGTCCTTCTGTTGCTCGGTCATGGCTACGAGGAGGTTTTTGTCCATGCGGCGGGGCATTTGGAGGGCTACCTGTTTTTTTGTGCGGCGGATGAGGCGACCGCTCACTTTTTCGCCGATTTTATTAAGGTTTTGATAGCCAATTACTTTGCCGCTGCCGTCCGTGAGTATGCAATCTGCCTTGAATTGCCAAAACGGGCTCAGCAAAAAGCTGTCGGCAAATTCCATTACGGTGTAGAGTTCTTCGAGGCGGTTTTCCAATGGCGTGCCAGAGAGTATTACGGCGTAGTCTGACTGTATCTTGCGCGCCGCCATCGAAATCTGTGTCTTCCAGTTTTTTAGGCGTTGCACTTCGTCCATTATCAATACGTCGGCGTGTATCCTTTCCAAGAGTTTTACGTCCTTGGCGATGCAGTTGTAGGATACTATCTTGTATGTTTCTGACGATTCGTATTGCAACTTGCGCTTGTCGGGCGTGCCTTCCACCACAATGGTCGTAATTCCCGGTACAAATCGTTCTATCTCTCTCTGCCATTGATATTTGAGCGATGTTGGGCAGACTACGAGCACGCTCTCTGCGAGGCTCGAATCTCTCAGCATTTCGGCTGTTGCGATGGCTTGCACGGTCTTGCCGAGTCCCATCTCGTCGGCAATGATGGAGCGTCCGCAGCGGAAGGCAAATTTAACGCCCTCCTTTTGATACGGGAAGAGTTTTGTGGAGAGTAGCGAATCGAGTTTTTCGTCGGTGTAGCCTTTTACAATTTCCTCGCGGTATTTGCGTTCGCGTTGTTCTATGATGTAGTCGATGGCGTCCTGATAAAAACGGAACGACGGGTCTATCTTTCTGCCCTCGATGAACAGCACGTCAAATTCGTCCAAAAGGTTTGGCAGCATCACGCCATCTTCGTCAAAATAACGTTCCGCAAGTGCCAAAAATTCTTTTCTGCAATAGCTCCCGACGCGGATTTTTACTTGTCGCCCTTCGGTATATGACAGATATACAGACGAATACGGCGGCAGTTCGGTGTGTATTGGCAGGTGGTGTTCGTCTATCCAAATCTTGACGCGCTCGATGTGTTTGCACGTGCCGAGGTGCGAGGTCTTGAAGTCCATGCACGAGCAATAGTTCCATGTGCAATCTTCGCCACGATACACTACCTTGTAGGTCTGAGTCTTGGCGGCGTTGGTTACGTTGTATTCGCCGGGCAGGTGCTCGGCGTCTGGCTCGCTGCACTCCATATTTTCCTCCTGCGCCACCTGTCTGCGCAACGCCCTCTGCCACTCTGTGAGCGAGAGTGCTTGTGGCTTTACAATCCACGAAATCCGTCCGGGACGTTTGGCTTTGGTATTGTTCTGTGATTGGTCTGTCATTTTTTTTGATAGAATGTGTTTGCGCTTAAATTATGAATTGTTGCCTAAAAATTGTAAAAGGCTGTACCTGAATGATTTGCCTTTCCCTTACAAACAGCCCTCTGAACACTTCCTCGATTTTTCCGCAGTGCACAATTTCGATAGACGATGTGCGCATTATTGCCGTGTTTTTGTTGGTGCGCGGCGAAGATAATGCCTTGAAGTTTTTCGTTTTGGGTTTGGAAGTCATTTGACGGCAAATGCTGTCGTTATTCCGGTTTCGTGCGGTTTGTAGCGGCGTGTCATATCCTCACGCCGAATATCACGACGTCGTCGACTTGCTTTTCTGCGGGTCCGCGCCAGTCGTCGAAAGTGTGTTCGAGTATTGTTTTTTGCTGTTCCATTGGCATGTCGTGGATTTCGAGAAGTAGTTCGCGCAGGTGCTTGCTCAGGAATTTTTTCTTTGTGACATGGTTGAGCTGGTCCTGGAAGCCGTCGGAGAATGTATAGATGCAGTCGCCTTTCTGGAGTTGGATTTCGGTGCATGTGAACGGGTCGAGCTTCACATAAATGCCCACCGGCATCTTGTCGGCTTTGTACACCTGGATTTCGTTGCCTCGGATGAGCACGAGCGGATTGTTGGCTCCGGCATACGAAAGTGTGAGGTTCTTTTCGTTGATTACATAGGCTGCGCAGTCCAGTCCGTCGCGGCTGCGGTCCATCTGGGTTGGCGGCACTGCGTCGAGCGGTTCGTCGTCCTTCTGCCGCAGTCCGGTGATGATGGCCTCCCTGAGCTTGTTGAGGATGCGGTCGGGGTCCAGGACGCGCCCCACTATATAATTGAGGTTGGTGATGCCAAGCATTGACATGAAGCCGCCCGGCACCCCGTGCCCCGTGCAGTCGCCTACGACGCAGACCTTGTAGTCGCCAAACTGGTCCATCCAGTAGAAGTCGCCGCTCACCACGTTCCTCGGCTTGTAGAGCAGGAAATGGTCGGGGAATATGTCGCAAATGACACATTCGGGCGTCAGGAGCGAGTGCTGGATGTTGTAGGCGTAGTTGATGCTCGACTGTATCTCGTCCTTCTGCTTCTGTATGCGTTCCTTTTGCTGCTCGATTTCACGTTTTTGTACCTGAAGTCGGGCGGAATACTCGGATAGCACCACGTTTTCGGAGATGACCATCTTCTTGTGCTCCTCGGCCCGTTTGTACTTGATGTCGAGCGCATTCTCTCTGTTGATCATTATGGTAAATAGTGAGAAGAGGAATATGATGGCTATCAGAATCACCACAAACTGCATTATGTCGGACCAGACAAGGATGCTCGGGATTTGGTCGGCGGCGTATATCTTGCGCAGCTCGTCGAGAAGGGTCTTCTGCGACCACATGACCGTCGCAAAGAACAGTATCCCAACCATTACCAGCCACATTATGGTCGATTTGCCAAAACGCCCTTCTTTGTCTTTCCAAAACATAAACCAATAGTACGCCATGCCCATCAGCGACCAGGCTGTGAGCAATATGTAAGATTCGCGGGCGATGAGGTCCTTGGCGAATATGTTGGGCAGCAGCAGGAATACAAACACCATCAGCATCATAAGGCTGCCCAGGAAGCCTGAGGCCTTGGTCCACTTGTTGCCGTCCGCCACCTTGATGGCACACACCGACATATAGGCGTAGGCTATGGCCGCCGCAAAGGACGACACGTCCCTGTTCCAGCCTATTACGGTGCGTCCGAGGAAAAACACAGGTATCGAGATTAAAAGGAGTATCAGGTTGGCATTCACCAATACGCCATGCCGGTTTTCCTTGGCAAAAGCCTTGGGCATGAGCTTTGCGTTGGCCATGATGGCGAGCACCCTTGCAGCCGCCCGGTGAAATCCGAGCACGCCCGTGGCCAGGGCGCAGAATGCCGCTATGCCCACCAGTAACAGCCCCGTGTCGCCCATCAGATGATATGCGTTGTAAAACACAGGCACCGACTCTACTCCTTGCAGATTTTTGAGGTCGTCCATGTACTCCATCCACGTGGAGTAACGCTCCGGCATTCCGGAAGATGCGGTAAGGGCAAAAAACACATACACCAGCATGCCCGTGAGAATCGCAAGCCCGGCATACAGGAATATGCGCCTGGACGGAAACTTGGTCATGCCTACGACGTGGGTAACAGATTCAAAACCCTTGAAAAGGAACGGCGCGAACACCGCTACGTTCATTATCTGGACAAAAATAGGTTCCTTGTCGGTGAATGCGGGTGAAAAAGAGCTGAAGTCGGCCTTGCCAACCACACCAACGAACAGCCACGCCACCGACACGAACAGCACTATGGCAAACAGCACCCGGAGGGCGTTGGCGATGCGCTTGGCAAACGTGGCGATGAGCACAAAGATAGTCTTGACTGCTATGGTGAAAACTACGCCTTCAAGATAGACGTTGTAGCCGGCTATGTTATAGAGTAGCGTGTCCTTGAATACGTCGCCGAACAAGGCGCGCGTGAGCACCACAAAATTGTAGGAGTTGGCCCAGAGGAGCGAGACGTAAGCCAGAAGAATAGACCATGTGACCAGGAAGGCGTGGTCTTCGCCAAGTATCAGACGTGTGTAGGTGTACGAGCCGCGCTGGTCGGGATACTTGGCTACGATGCATGAGTAATTGCGGCAAATGACAATCGCCATCAGCGATGCCAGCAGGATGCCCAGAATGGTGCCCAGCGGGCCTGCGTTGGGAATAAAAGTACTGCCTGGCATTACCACCGAACCCCAGCCCACTATACAGCCAAATGCCAGTGCCCAAATAGAAATGCCATTGAAATTGCGCCTGTTGCTAATATCGTTGCCAACCATCTATGTTTAATGTGTTATTTCTGTTTTCTCTGCAAAATGTGTACCAACTGCCTCTGCCAGTAGTGCAGAAACACGTCCCGAAATCTTGCCACAAAGATAAAAATAATTCTTAATATTTTGCATCATTTGTCGAATATATAGGTGTTTATTTGGTGTGCTGTGTCTACCTTTTGCCCACAAACAGCCCTCTGAACACTTCCTCAATTTTCCCGCAATGCACTATCTCGATGGACGATGTGTGCATGATTGCCGTGTTTTTCTTGTGGCTCGACGAGATTACGATGCGGCGAAAACCGAGTTTTTCGGCTTCGGTGATGCGCTGTTCTACGCGGGAGACGGGGCGGATTTCGCCGGTCAAGCCAACTTCGCCTGCAAAACAGGTCTGCGGGTCGATGGGAATGTCGAGGTCGCTACTGAGTACGGCAACCATCACCGCCAAATCCATCGCCGTGTCAATTATCTTGATGCCGCCCGCAACGTTGAGGAAAACATCCTTCGTGCCAAGGCGGAACCCTGCGCGGCGTTCGAGGACGGCGAGGAGCATATTGAGGCGTTTTGGGTCGTAACCCGTGGTGCTGCGCTGCGGTACTCCGTATGCAGCTGTTGCCACAAGGCTTTGGATTTCAATCACAAACGGACGCAATCCCTCCACCGCCGCCGCAACCGAAACTCCCGATGTATTGCCGTCGTGCTGATGCAGGAGCAATTCGCCCGGATTGGCAACTTCGCGGAGACCGTTGCTCAACATCTCAAAAATGCCCACTTCCGACGTCGTGCCAAATCTATTTTTGATGCCCCTCAAAACTCTGTAAACGTGCGAACTATCGCCTTCAAACTGCAACACCGTGTCCACCATGTGTTCAAGGATTTTGGGACCGGCGATGTTGCCGTCCTTGTTGATGTGGCCTATCAAAATAATTGGGACGTTGTTTTCCTTGGCGTGACGGATGAGTATGTCGGCGCACTCGCGGATTTGAGTTACCGTGCCGGGCGACGATTCCACGGATTCCGTGCGGAGGGTTTGTATGGAGTCTATGATGACAAGTCCGGGCTTGGTTTCGCGGATTTGTGGGATTATGTTTTCTACTGTTACTTCGCAGAGTATTAGGCAGTTGTCGGTGGAGGATTTGAGGCGGTCGGCGCGGAGTTTTATTTGGCTCGCGGATTCCTCGCCTGATACGTAGAGCGTCTTTTGGGGGATGTTGATGGCGATTTGGAGCGAGAGAGTCGATTTGCCGATGCCGGGCTCGCCGCCTATCAACGTTACCGAGCCGGGTACGATGCCGCCGCCGAGGACGCGGTTAAATTCGTTGTTGTTGGTGTCGATGCGGGCGGCTTCGGTGGTGGCTATTTCGGATATTGGCAACGGTTTGGCGATGGCGGCGCGTCCCGATGCGCTCACCCCGCCGCTGATGCGTGTCGTGGTCTGCACGATTTCCTCGTTGTAGGTGTTCCATTGACCACACGACGGACATTTGCCGAGCCATTTGGGACTCGTCGCGCCGCATTGCTGACAGATGTATGTAGTTGTTGGTTTCTTCATATTGCATATTTTTTTAACACGGAATACACGGAAAGCACGGATTTCCCTAAAACAAATAAAATTAAAAATTACAAGTAATTTTTAATTTAACTGAAAACACGGAATTTAGTTTCGGTAAATTTGTTCCGTGTTTTCTGTATCGAAACGCACCTGTGTTTTTCGATGTTTTATTAGTAGTCAATTCCGTGTTTTCTGTGTGTTACGTGGTTATATCCTAAATATTTTTCACAGTTTCCATATTAACTCCGTGGTCCACTTGGACTTAACCATCTGTTTCTTTGGGTATTCCACGGTGCGTTCGGGGTAACTTTGTTCGATGTATTTGCCGGTGTCCCACTTGCCGTTGGCGTTGCGGTCGTGGATGATTTTCACCTTGTATTCTGCCGGCAAGATGTACTCAAATTTCACCACGCTGTCGGCGGCGATTGATTGTTGGTACTTTATCTTGCCCTTGGCGTCGCAAAGACACACAAGCAACTGACCCTCATTGATTTGCGCGTGTTGTACAGCCATTGTGTCGCGTGGGTCGATGCGCTTGTGCAGGGTGCGTGAGGTGTCGAGATTTTCAAAAGGCGGTATGTCCTCGTCGATGTCGGGCGCATTCTCAATGTAACCAATATTTTGGAGGTCGATGGTCATCTGCCCGTAATAATCGAGTTCGCGGATTTTTGCCTTCGATGTCAGGTAAAGGTTTGGCGTGCCGTAGATTGACGTGAAGGTGGAGTCGTCGATTTCCATCATATATTGCTTGCCCGGCTCAAAGGGGTAACTCAACACTAAGTTCTTGTGGTTGAGGGAGTCTTGCTCCATTTCGTACTGCAACGGGAAACGCAGCGTCGCCTTATATTTGCCCTTCTCTGCCTCCGCCTTCTGTTTCTGACCTTCCTTGCCAATTTCGCTCCGGCGGCGGCGATCGGTCTGCGCCTCTTCCTTTTTCTCCTTGGGGCGGATGAGTTGGAGGGTGTCGGATTGGATGATTTCGTTTTCGTAACGGTCGAGGGTGGGGTAGGAGATGGCGTACTTGATTGTGTCCAACTGTCTGAAAACGTTGTCATTACTAATTACAAAAAACGTGTCCCGCTTGGCTGTAAGGCTGTCGCGATACCAGCGCGAGCCCCTCTCGGGATGGTCTATGAGCGATACTTCGGGCATCGAGGTCAACGCCCTTTCAAACGGGAATACTATCGTGTCGGTGCCGATGAGTTTAGGTTGGTGCAGACGTTGAAATTTGATTTTGTAAATCGCAAACAGCGTGTCCTTATATACCTTCTCAATCAGCTTGCCGCTTTTGTTGCGGACGAGGCGGTCGAAGGTGTTGAATTTCAATGCCAACGTGTCCTTGTGCGTAGCCGCCGTGTCGCGGAGTACGATGGTAATGCGGTCGTTGTTTTGGATGATTTCAAAGGCGTTTTGGGGGAGTTTTTCGACGTTAATTGCCGAAACCTCAACGCCTTTTGTCGGCGGCTTATCGAGGATTATTTGGATGGTGTCGCGGCTCGGACGGTCGTATTTTACCACTTTTTGGTTGATGATGACAGTTGATACAGAGTCGCGAGCCTTCACCGTTTGGTCGAGGTAATAATCGTAACGGTATTTCAGGAGGTTGGGAAATTTGGAGCGGTATATCATCGCCGAATCGGTAACTTGGATGTTTACCGTGTCGCGATTTGCGCTGTAAGTGGCTGTGTACCAATTGGGACTTACGATGGAATCAAACGTCGGATACCAAACAATGTCGCCCAAAATCGGACGCTTGAACACAAGCCGGTAATTTGCGGAATCCAAGCGGACAGATTTTACGAGTTTTTGGCTCATATCGTCATTGAAAGAGCTGTCGATGATTTCGTAAAGCCTAAGCATCGATGTATCAATCTGTTGCAATGGCAATGGAATGGAGATTGTTATCTTCTTCTGAATGTCGAAATCGCCGCTGAAATTGCCCTTAATCCTGAATTGAAGGCTGTCGATGCCGGTGTCTTTGGGTTTTTCCGCCTTTTTGTCCTTGCTTGCCACTTTCTTGCGCGAGGTG
>DGIK01000085.1 GCA_002393195.1 Bacteroidales bacterium UBA3824
TCGATGAGGGTGCCGTCGGGGTCTTCGATGTAGGTGAAATGTCCCGATGCGCCGCCCATATCGAATATTTTGGCTTCCGATTCGTATGCCTCGGGGTTGGAATCGGTGGTGAATCTTACGCCCTTGCTTTCGCAATATTCTTTGAGAGCCTTCATATTGCGGATGTCGAAGCATATCTGAATGAATCCCGGGTCGCCCCAGAGATGCGTCTCAAAGTCGTAAATCTTGCGCGGCTGACGCTTGGAGGTGTTGATGAGTTGTATGAGTTCTATCTGGCTCTCGTTGAGGAAGTTGCTGAACGGGCCTTTGCGTTGTTGCGAGTGTCCGAGCAGCACGCGGCGAAATTGGTCGTTGCCGCCATTGATGCGTGCAAAATCTTCAAAGACATCTGTCTTGTCGTAGATGATGGTATCGTAGCCGAGTATGTCTTTGTAGAAGTCAATAGACCTCTCAATATCCGTAACGCCAACAATTGCGCCATATACTCCGCCGATTTTTGATTTGGTTTCGCGGAATGTGATGTCGCTTTCTACGATTTCAAAGAGGTTGCCGAAGGGGTCTTTCATAAAGAAATGATCCTTGCCAGCGAGGTTTTTGCTGAAACCAGAGAGCAGCAAATCCGGTGTTTTGCTCTTGAAATAGAGGTAGGCCGCCGCCGGGTTTTGAGATTTGAGTTTGCCGACTGTGGTGCCGAGGTCGCCGAGCATTATGTCAAAAGGTGCGTAGGTGGGTTTTCTCGATGTGTATTGCCAAATTTCGAGACCGCCGCCGCCTTGCATATTGTATGCGAGGATAGTGTGTCGCGTCTGTGGCTTGTGAGCCGTGTAGGGCTGCATCATAGAAGCCTCGCCCGGCGCGTCGCTTAGCAGTACGTCCTGTCCAAAATGCTGCCTATACCAGTCCCAAGCGTTGTAAACGTCTTCCACGCCTACTCCGAGTTGTTGTATTCCGCTTATCTGAAATGCCATTTTTGTTTTGTGATTATGTGTTTATGCCGCAAATTTGCAAAAAATTATTTGGATTTGGAAATCTAATTTATGTAAAAATGTATTATTGCAGTTTCCCGTTGTCCTCTTTTTCTTCTTTTTGCCGCAAGTGCCGCCGCCATAGGTACATCAATACCGATATTACAGAGAATACATACATCGCCGTCGCCTCGTCAAATCCATACCTGACGTGGCGTATTATTGCTATTATCAAACACATCGCCGACATACATATCCATAGGATTTCCATCGGATGCTTTCGCTGCTTTTTCATTTGATGATTTTTGATTTGGTGATTTGTTGATTTTTCAACTTTCAACTTTCAATTTTCAATTTTCAATTTTCAATTTTCAACTTTCTCCTCTTTTGCTTCTTCGTATTGTTCTTGGAGGTTTACGACGCCGTTTACGTCGAGGAATTTGTAGTTTTTGAATGCCATGTCGGACTCGAAGCCTTGTTTGCCGACTATGACTGTGCCGTCGGGGTCGGTAACAGTTACTTTTTTGACGGAGAATACTTTTTTGCCGTTTTCGTCGCCAAATATTTGTTCTGTGTTGAGCTTGGTGCCGTCTTCGTTGATGATTTCTACGTTGTTGCGCGCCTCCCAAAGTTTCTTTTTGGTGTAATAGACTGCGTAGCCCGATGTTAGCGAGCTTTGCGCTTGGAGTTGTTCGTCATAAAATACCACTTTCACGCCTTTGGGAAATTCCCAATATGGCTGCTTTACCGACGTGAACTGATCCAATATCGGTGCGTCGATGGTGGTCTGCAATCTGTGTTGCGAATAATATTTGGTGTGGAGGTTTTGTGTTGACATGTCGGCGAAGGTTTCGTCGATGTTGTAATTGTCGAGCGACTGCATCTTGGTAGAGCAGGACGAGAGCAGGAGGATTATTAATGCATAATGCATAATGCCTTTTTTTAATGCATAATGCATAATGCATAATGCATAATTGCCATTCGGGGTGCGCATAGTTAAGTGATTGAAGTAATTGAAGTGATTGAAGTGATTGAAGTGATTGAAGTAATTGATGTGATTGAATATTATAATGAAAAAACATAATGCATAATTCATAATTCGTAATGCTTTTTCTGGCGGATGCCCGATTATGCATTATGCATTATGAATTATGCATTAGAATTTGCATTATGAATTATGCATTAGAATCTGCATTATTAATTATGCATTAGTAGAACCTTGCAGTTGTAGTTTCGCCAATCCAGCCGCCGATGGTGATGGTCATGCCCGGTGTGATGCTGTGCATGAATGCTTCTTCCTTCTTGGGGCAGGAGCCGATGTAGCGGTTGATGAGCTGCTGTGCCTCGGTTGCTACAGAGGGGTCTGCTGCTTTCGCTTTCTGGAGGTAGTCGATGACGAGCCAGTAGGTCTTTGACTTATCGAAGCTGTCTTCGCCAACGGGGTTAGCACCGTACAACGTTGCAATGATAAGGTAAGGGAGACCGTATTTGGGATTGAGGTTGATTGCTTCACGTGCGTAAGAGCGGGCGTTTGCAATCTGGTTTTTCTTCTGGAGGATTTTTGCGATGGAGCAGTTGTACTTGGCTTTCATCGTGTCGGCTTCAGCGAGTGAGATTGCCTTCTTGTAATTGTCGATGGCTTCGTCTTCCTTGCCCCTCTTTTCGAGCATTTTTGCAAAGCCAAAACATGCCTGCTCGGTGGGGTTGCTGGCGATTACCTTAGATACGGCATCTTCGTAGAGCTGAGCGTCTGTACATTCCTTGGAACTGAGCACTTTCACGATTTTGTTGCAGAGTTCGAGGTCGTTGGGGTTTTCTTTGAACTTGCCGGAGAATGCCTGTACGAGCACGTCGCACTGAGCTGCTGTGCTGTTGGAGAAGAGTCCGAGCACGCCGCCTTCCACTTGTTCGCAAGTTGCGAGGTCAGATTCTGCCTTTTGCTTTGCCTTGTCGTCGGTTGCGGCAGCGAGTTTTGCCTTGTCGTCAGCCTTCTTCTGTGCGAGGATGTCGGAGAAGAGGAGGTATTTGTCCACAACTACCGATGCGTCGATTTTTTCGACATTGTACATTGCGATTACCTGCTGCATAGCTGTCTGTATTACGGCGTATTCGCTGTTTTTGCCGCCAAGGTCGATTGACTTCGTGAGTATGTTGTAAGCCTCTTCTATTGCGCCTTTGCGGTATTTGGCAAGGTCCACGCCCTTGCGTCCGAGGAGGTATGCCTCGCCGTAGAGCTTGCTCTTAGCTGCAAAGTATTTGATGCGCTGGTCATAGACCATCATGAGGGTGTCCACCCACACTTGCTGCTCCTTGCCGTCTTTGGCGAGCTGCATTTTTTTCTTCATGATGTTGACACCGTTGGAATATACTGACTGCGAGCATTTTGGGAACTCCTTGAAGAGTACCGACCACGTGGGATATGCTTCCTCCAGCGCGTTTTGCTTGACGTATTCTTGGAATGTTGACAAGAGCCTTACGCAGTTGGCGGAGTCTGCGCCGTAGGGTTCTTCGCGCATGAGGTCAGCCATCTTTTTCTGCTCAGCCCTGATTGCAGCCTTGAGGTCGGGCAATGTGCCGGCTTTCTGCATGTCTTTGAGGGTTCTTGCGTCGAAGAACTGGAGTTCGGGCATTTCGTTGACACCTATGTGCTCTACGGTAACGATTTCTTCGATGCCTTTGTTCATCTTTTCATAGAGGTCGCGGTATTGCTTTTTGAGCGCGGGGTTGTACTTGGTGGTTGGAGTGATTGCGAGGTCGCCAGCCACTTCCGGGAATTTTGCCTTCACGATGTCTTCCGCCGATTGTGCCGATACGTTGCCGGCAATCAGAAGTGCGGAAAGTCCGAAGGCCACTTTTGCTATCTGTATTTTTTTCATTGTATTATGTTTTTTGTGTTTAAAAAATCTGGTTTATTGTATGTTTTCTTTTGTCGTAGTTTGGTTTGGCGGGCGAGCCGCCCGCATTCCAGACCTACTGGAATTTGCGTTTTATGAACCAGTAGTCGTGCAGTGTAGCGTTGAAGTGCACGAGGAAGTATTTTTCTTTATACAAATTGTGTTCCGTAGTGCCTCGAGTGCCGAGCTGGCAATTGAGGTTGAGGAGCAGCATGCCTACTGGCATTCCTATGCCGAAAGATACGCCCTTGTCGTCGATGCCGTGTCCATTGAGCTCGAGGTAGGTCTTCTGCTTGTAAGCTCCTACTCTATAGATGATTCTGCGGTAGTATTTTGAAGAATATGTTTTTGCCTCCACAAACTGCAAGCCGAATCCCATGTACTCGCTGTTGCGGAATTTGGTCTTCGAGGCGTCGTTTGGCAATAGGAATTTGCCCCATTGCTGTGTGTGGTAGTCGGCGTTGATGGTGAGTTTTTCGGCAATCTCCACGGATGCGCCTATGCCAAAGCCTTTGGGGATGCTTATTTTGGATTTGGAGACAGTGTCGTTTATGATGGTGTCTGCCTTGGCTGTGTAGTAGTTGGTGCCGTTGTAGTAGTATGAGTAATACGTGTGGTAGTCTTCCACGAATATTTCGTTGCGGGAGTTGAGTTTTGCGCTGCTATTGAAGTATGCGCCCACCGAAATCCTAAGCGCGTCGCTGAGGCTGTCTTTTTTGGATTGGATGCGCTTCTCGAACCTGAGACCTATGTCGCCCTGCATGCCGTACATTACGCGCTTGTCGTTCATGTAATAATTGGAGGTGTAGGGGTATGAGGTATTGTTGATGACGTAGCCGGAGCGGGATATGTATGAGTTTTGTTTGCGCTCCATGTCGCCAAATAGCACGTTGCCGGTGAATCCTATAGAGAATACCTTGAAAAATTTGAATGCTGTGGAAAGCGACACTTTGTTGATGCCGCCTTCGCCCTTGAATGAGTTTCTGTAGCCAAATTTGTAGTCGGCGCCGTTTAGTTGCATTACGTTGGAGGAGTCGATGCTCATGGATGTGTAGCCCATCGAGCTGTATGGCTTCATCGCGAATGAGAAGTACCACCACGGTTTTGCCGCAAATCCTCCCACGAGGTATTTGAATGTAGCTTTGCTTGTTTTTTCGGATTCGGTAGCCGATTTTATTTCGTTGTATTTGACGTCGAAGCCCACGTCGAATACAAAACGTTGCAATGGCAGGTTGGTATTGCAGGCAGGATTTACTGTATTGACGTACATCGGCGAGCTTTCTGCCGCCGATGTGCCTCCCATTGCGATATTGTGCCCCGTGCTCGGATTGCTGATGTCGCCGATGCCATAGCGCGAGTACGGCGAGCCTGTGATGCCCTGGGCTGCCACTTCCGCCGCCGAGAGCATGAGTATCAGTGCTATAAGTTTAGTTTTCTTTAAGTACATTGTAATTTAAAATTCTATTAAGGCCAATTGTTACTAAATTTGGCTCTGCAAATATCGTGTTTTTTAATTTCTTAGACAAATAAATACTGCTTCCGCCAGTCAAAATTATGCGGGAATTAACATTTTTTTTCTCAAAGGCATCTATATAGCCGTTAATTTCGTATATGATGCCGGTTAAGACTCCGTTGCTGATAGCTTCGATGGTGGTGAGTCCGAATCCGTCGGTGGGGTGGGGGACGGTGATGAGGGGCAGCCGCGAGGTGAAGTCGTGCAGGGATTTGAATCTGATGTCGATGCCCGGCGAGATATTGCCGCCGAGATATTGGCTGCCGTCTTTTACGTAGTCGTATGTGATAGCCGTGCCGGCGTCTATGATAAGGCAGCTTGCGCTGGGAAATAATACCGTGGCACCCACGGCGGCGGCTATGCGGTCTTTGCCGAGGGTCTTGGGCGTGGCGTAGAGGTTGGCGATTGGGAGCGGGGTGTCGTCTCTGAGCGTCATTACTGCGCCAGACAAGCCCTCTATCGCGCTCGCTATCGGCTCGCTTGGCAGCGATACCGACGATATTATGCAGTTTTTGACATCGAAATCGTGCGCGGTGTCTTTTGTCATCTTGATGACGGCATCAGATTCTAACTTTGTTTTGTCGTTGAATATCAAATTGTTACAGTCATAGATGGCAAATTTGCAGGTGGTGTTGCCTATGTCGATTATCAAATTCATATTAAAATAATGCTAAAATGGTTTGTTTTTCGGCCGCAAGTTACTAAATTTGCAGCAAGATTGCAACATCCAAATTTTATAAAAAAAATATGGCAAAAAAAATTCTCATCGTAGAAGATGACAAGATGCTCTGCACCATATTCCAGATGTTCATTCAGGAGCTTGGATATGAGATATCTGGTGTGGCGCGCACGGGAGAGGACGCACTCAAGCACGTGGACCTCTTCCCTGATGTTGACTGCATTCTGATGGACATACAGCTTGACGGCGACCTCGACGGCATATCCACTGCGCGCCTTATCGGGCAGAAGCGTTGGGTGCCGGTGATTTTTGTGTCGGGCACCACTGCGCCCGAAGTCGTGAAGTCGGCGGCGATGAGCAATGTGTATGGTTTTATCACTAAGCCCATTTACCGTCAGAATCTTGGTGTATCCATAGAGTATGCCTGCGCCAAATGCGCTTTGGAGATGGGCAGATGATTTATTCTGTAATCCTTATTCCGATAAGCGAGAGGTCGTCGATTTGGATTGCGCCAAATAGCCAGTCGTTCATGATGTTGGTGATGTTTCGCTTTTGTGTTTCGCAAGGAAGCGCGTAGTTGCTCTTGAAAAAGTCGATAAGGCGTTTTGACATAAATTTGACGCCTGAAAATCCTATCTGGCTTGGTATTCCGTCCGACGACATATATACCATGTCGCCTTTTTGTGTCTCGAATATCTGTGTCTGGAATGTAGCCGATTCGTTGATGTGCCTTCCCACGGGCATTCTGTCGCCACGGAGGCGTATGATTTCGCCGTTGTGCGCGATGTAGAGGTCTTGATACGCACCGGCAAAACGCAATTGATGGTTGTATTTGTCGTATGCCATGATTGACATATCCATACCGTCGGCGGTGGAAAATGATTCTTCGCCCCTTGCTATCGCTTCAGCTACTTCTTCGTCGTTGGCAAGTGCCTGCTTTACGTATTCGCGCATCATGTCGAGTATGATGCCGGGCATTATGTCTATTTCAGGGTTGCGGAGGAGTTCCTTTATTATTGATATGCCGAGCATACTGAGAAAACCGCCCGGCACGCCGTGTCCCGTGCAGTCGCCGAGTACAAAGATGTCGAGTCCGGCGTTTTGTGTTGCGTAATAGAAGTCGCCGCTTACGATGTCTTTGGGTTCGTAATATACAAAATGGTCGGGGAATATGCGCCTGATGTGGTCTTCGCTCGGCAGCGCGGCATTCTGTATGTGCTGCGCGTACCTGATGCTCTGAAACATTATCAAGTTGGCTCTTTCTGATGCTCGTCGTTGGTCTTCGATGGTATTGCGCTGAGCTATGATTTCTTCCTGCTGACGGCTCAACTGTTGGTTTTTGTCGTTGAGTATCTTTACGTTGGAACGTTTTTGCAGCAGTGCTCTGAATGTTATCACCAGCAATATCGCGCCTATTATCAACACTATTATAATAAGTGTGGTGATGCGCTGCTGCTGCGCCATCTTT
This sequence comes from Bacteroidales bacterium UBA3824, assembly GCA_002393195.1. Taxonomy (GTDB): domain Bacteria; phylum Bacteroidota; class Bacteroidia; order Bacteroidales; family UBA3824; genus UBA3824. Next base: position 7,520 of record DGIK01000085.1, read on the forward strand.
TGTGATGTCTTTTCTTTTTCGTTGTTTTGTTTGGTTTCCAGCTCGTGGATTCTCACGTTGGCATCGAAGTTGGCGTTTTCCCTCATATTGAGGGTATTGAGGTATGTGATGTAACACTTAATGTATTCGCAGAGGTAGATGTATGCCTTCTCGAAGTCCCTTTTGGCTTCGTAGCATTGCGATGTTACTTTGTATAGCTCTATCTTGGTGACGAGGCTCACCGAATCGATGTAACGCTGTTGTAGCATGTCGGTGATGTTGATTCCTATGTCGCTGTTTTTCTCAAAATATGACGTCTGCGCCTTTTGCAGGAGTATCGTTACTATCTTGTCAACGTCCTTGACGGCGTATTGGTATTTCAGTGCTTGGTCGCAATATTTGTATGCGCTGTCGATGCGCCAGTGTTGTCCGTCGAGGGTGTACAACTGTCCGTACAGGATAGCTTTTATGTGGTAGTAATTGAATTTCAATATGCCTCGGTCGAGATTGTTTTTGGTTTTGGCGGCTATCATGCCGATGGTGTCTGCCATCATGTCGAGCTGCTGAAGTTCGGAGATAGAAATGCTTCTTTTGGTCTCGTTGAATTGCATTAATATTAAGGTGTAGAGGTCGCTTGCGAGGGATGTGGAGTCGTTGATTGACTTGTCTATCTTGATAGCCTCCATTATCTTTTCCTTGGCGAGGTCGTATTGCCTCATTATGATGTCGTGAGATGCGAGGTCGCGTTGAATGAGCGCGGTGTTTTTTTGGTCGCCAATTTTTTCAAAAAGCACCAATGCCTGTTGGTAGTATTTGAGCGACTTGGCGAATTGGTTGAGCGAATTGTAGTCGCAGGCTATATTATAAAGTGTTTTGGCTACCCTGAAAGTGTCTGTGGTATTGCTAAGAAGATCGTATTCCCTCATATATATCGCCAATGACGAATCCCTGTTGCCGAGGTTGCTGTAAGCCCATCCGAGGGTGCTGTATGCGTCGGCGAGTTTGGCGGTGTCGTTGAGTTTGCGGGCGATTTCAAGTCCTATCAGTGAGTATTTCATCACTGTATCGGCAAATATAGACTCCTGCGCCGCCAGATGGCATACCCGTAGGGAATCGCTGGCGGTAGTAGCGGCGGCAAGACTATCCGCCCACAGACCATCGTCGGAGGGATTTTCATTGCCTTTTTGCCCCGAATCTATCGTCAGTAATGATGTTAATATACTTATAATCAGTAGTTTAACCATCAATTAGCTCTTACTTATTTGATGTTCAAAAGTATATATTTTTTTTATAATTTGCAACAATTATTATGTTATTTTGAGTTTTTTTTGTTAGTTTTGCACAATCAATGAAAAAAATTAGGAGATTATGGATTTTAAGATAAAGTCGGAGTTCAAGCCCACGGGCGATCAGCCGGAGGCTATTCGTCAGCTCACCGAGGGCGTTGAGCGCGGCGATAAGTATCAGATACTCAAAGGTGTAACGGGTTCGGGTAAGACATTCACCATCGCCAACGTCATCAAAAATGTTGGGCGTCCCGTGCTTGTGCTCAGCCACAATAAGACCTTGGCGGCGCAGTTGTACGGCGAGTTTAAGGCTTTTTTCCCGGACAACGCCGTGGAGTATTT
>DGIK01000201.1 GCA_002393195.1 Bacteroidales bacterium UBA3824
GATGCTATCTTGACGACGCGCATAACCAACGCCGCCCGCCTGCATTATCACCTTGTCAAAACCATACACCCTGCCGTCTTCCTCGTGCTCGAATGTGAGCAACGAACCATTAATCAACGGCTGTCCAAACTTGTTGCCGAAGTCGCTCGCGCCGTTGGAAGCCTTGATGAGAATCTCCACGGGGGTCTGATAGAGCCAATTGCGCTCCTTTACCTTGCCTTCCCAACGGCGGCTGTCGTCCTCAAAACGCGGGTACGATGTCATATAAACTGCCGTACCAGCAATCGGGAAACTGCCCTTGCCGCCCGCCATACGGTCGCGAATTTCGCCGCCCGAACCTGTTGCAGCACCATTGAAAGGCTCCACGGTGGTGGGGAAATTGTGTGTCTCAGCCTTCATCGAAAGCACCGTCTCCACGTCCTTGATTTCAAATTCGGAGGGTTGGTCGGGCTTTTCGGGCGCAAACTGCTCTGCGACGTGTCCATCGAGGAACGCCACATTATCTTTGTATGCGGACACAATGCCGCGAGGGTTTGCCTTGGAAGTATCTTTGATGAGTTGGAAGAGTGATTTTGGCTTTTCTTTGCCGTCAATTATAAAAGTGCCGCCGAAAATCTTGTGTCGGCAGTGTTCGGAGTTAACTTGCGAAAAACCAAACACTTCGGAGTCTGTAAGCGGTCTGCCGAGTTGTTTGGCGAGTCCTTCGAGGTATTGGATTTCGGGTTCGCTGAGAGCGAGACCTTCCTTCTGGTTGTAGGCACGCATATCTTCGATATGCACAACGGGGTCGGGCTTTTTGTCGATGGTGAAGACATTTTCGTCAATGTCTTGATACACACGTTGTAGCATCTTGTCGAAAACAGGTTCGCTGCCCTCTGCCACTGGTTCAAAACGCTCTATGCGCTCCACGCCTTGGATGCCCATATTTTGGGTGATTTCCACGGCGTTGGTGCTCCACGGAGTAATCATTTCCTTGCGCGGGCCTACAAAAGTGCCTGCAATCTTGTTGTCGCTCAGGTGTTGGGCGTTGCCAAACAACCAAACCAACTTTTCGTCGTCCTCCTGCGACAACGCCTGCTTAAACTTGACAGCGTATATCGCGGAAGTCGTTGACTTGTAGAATATTAACATAATTATTATGGGATGGTTTATTTTAATTCACAATTCCTCTTTCCTACTATCACGCCACATCCTTCACCTCCGACGTTATCCTGTAAGATGCTATCGCGATGGCGAGAGATTGCGCCACGTGTTCGATAAAATCCACCTGATAATCCTCGATGATTTCCATCGATGCAATTTCAAGCACGCCGAGCACATTCTCATCCATAATGAGAGGTTCGAGAAGCAGGCACTTGGGATTAGATTCGCCAAGACCGGAGTGCACCTCGATGTACTTGTCTGGGAGTTTGGTGAGGAAGATTTTTTCTTTTTCGAGATAGCACGTGCCAACAAGACCGTCGCCGGGATATACCTTGTGTTCCACAAATTTGGTCTTTTGGTATGCCACGGTGGCGGCTTGTACGAGGTGTATGTCGTCCTTGTTGTCGTCGTTGAGTACAAAGATGCCGCCCATCGTTGCGTTGATGTAGTCGGTGAGTTTTTGCAGCACCCTGTTGAACATTGTCCTTGACGAGCGTCCCGAGCCCATACGGATGATGTCGCCGAGTACAGCAAGACCTTCCGCCGCCCACTGACGGCGTTTGTTTTCCTGTTGACGTTTTTCCTCCTCTTCGCGGGCGTGGCGCAAGGAGTTACGCATTTCGAGGAGCGAGTTGCCGAGGTTGTCTTCTGATGAGAGGAGGTCGAAGTTGGAATCGAGGTTGCCTTCACCAATCTGCCGCGCAAAGCCGGCGTATGCCGTCACACCGTCGATGAGGGCGTTAAGCGAGTTGCTCATCTGACCGATTTCGTCGTTGCGGTCGATGTCGAGTTTTTTCACGATGAGGCCTTTCGACATCTGGTCGAGCAGAAGCTCGATGGTGATGATAGGCTGCGACACCGAGTTGCCGAAGTAGTACAGCACCAATGTAGCGATGAGCGTCAGGACGATACCGATTACGATTGTATCGCGCACAAGTCCATTGATGCGCTTATTGAGGTCTTCGGTCTTAGCCATCACAGCCTTGTCGATGTAGTCCTCATAGACACCCGTACCGATAATCCAGCCGAGGGGTTCATAGAGTTTGATGAATGCGATTTTTGGACGCCATTCCTTGCTTTCGAGGGTGTAGAAGCTATATTTGAGGTATCCTTCGCCGTTGTTTGCTTTGACGATGGCAGAATATTCGTCGTACATATTTACGTCGGTGTCGCCAATATAAAAGACGTGCGGCTCGCCTTCGAGGTTGCGCTGTGCGGCGTGCATCACAACGGCGTGCGGTGGGGCGTAATCATTGATCCACAAGTAACCCTCGGTACCGAAACGGAGTACGCGCAAGTTTTCAAGCGTTATTTTCAACATATTGACCGCCACCATCTTGACGTTGCTGTCTTCGAGTGTGTCTTCCAAGTTGAAGCCATAACGCTCCCTCACTCCCACGCCGCTGCTCTGTCGGTACGAGTAATCTATCATATCGTAGGCAATGTTTACAATGTCTTTGAGCTGATTCTTGTTGGATTCCGTCTCCTCTTCCCTGAATGATTCGATGTCCTGCATAGCTTGTTTTCGGAAGCTATATATGGAGTTGAATGCGATAAGGAAGATCGACATCAGCACCGTGATACTCGTAAACAATGGCAATTTTGTTTTCAGTTTCATAGTTGCAACTGTTAATTGAAACCAATCAACGGCAAAGATACATAAAATTTGTCTATGCCGAAACATTTTGTTTAATTTTTTTATCTCAAATATCAAGCCAAGGGATTGGCGTTGCAGCGATAATGTAGATATTGATGTTTTAATTATGCTTATAATCAGCCAATTAAAAAAAAATATGAAAAAAGTTACAAAAATAATTTGCAAGTATTGAAAAAAGTATCTACCTTTGCAGCGTCAAAATAAAAGACGACACATAATGATGGCGGGATAGCTCAGCTGGTTAGAGCGCATGATTCGTAATCATGAGGTCGCCGGTTCAATCCCGGCTCCCGCTACGCTGAAAATCAGCAAGCTACCATTAAAGTAGCTTGCTGATTA
>DGIK01000042.1 GCA_002393195.1 Bacteroidales bacterium UBA3824
ATGTCTATATCTTTGAGTTCAAGGTAGATAAGGACGCGCAGACCGCCCTCGACCAAATCGACCTGAAAAACTACGCCGGACGCTTCAAGATGGACGGCAAAAAGATTTTCAAAATCGGCGTCAACTTTTCAAGCACAGAGAAGAACATCACCGAATGGATTGCGGTGGAGGAATAAAAGTTAGCACCAATGATTTACCAACTTGACGATAGAGTAATAAGTTTTCCAGACCCGCGTGAGGGCGAAAGTAACGGGTGGTTTGCTGTGGGGGGCGACCTGTCGGTGGAACGGCTGTGGCTTGCGTATCATAACGGGATGTTCCCATGGTACGCCTACAAGCAACGACTTGACAAATTTTACCCTTGTCTCAAAGGCAAATCGCAGATACAATGGTATTGCCCGATGGATAGGTTTGTCATATTCCCAAACGAAATCCACATCTCCCACTCGATGCGCACAATGTTCAACAAAGGCGCATACAAAGTCTCTGTAAATCAAGCATTTGATTCTGTAATTGAAAACTGTTCCAAGGTGGATGGTCGTATCGACGAAAGATATGCTTGGCTCGGTCCCGATATGATAAAAGCCTACAAACGACTCTTTGAACTTGAACGTTGCCTGAGTGTTGAAGTTTGGAATCAGGAAGAAAAACTCGTGGGCGGACTTTACGGAGTATTGACCGAACACGTATTCTGCGGCGAAAGTATGTTTTCATTGGAGCCCAACACCTCCAAAATGGCATTAATCTACCTCTGCAAAATCCTGATGGACAACGATGTAAAGATGATTGACTGTCAGTTTGAAACGCAGCATCTCAAAAGTATGGGCGGACGGCATATTTCGTATGAGGAGTATATGAGGATAATGCGTGGGGCGTAACTATCCGTGAAAAATGCGAAAATATAAAGAAAACTATCCATGAAAAATGTGAAAAAGTCAATCAAACTATCCGTAAAAAATGCGAAAAAGTAAAGCAAACTATCCGTGAAAAATGTTGACAATGTGTAAAATTGTTTTTATATTTGCATCGGTATTCAAATAAATTCATTGTTATGGAACGCAAGATATATAATAAATTGCTCGAATGGAAGTCTCGTGATGGGCGCAAACCATTGATAATCAGAGGTGCGCGTCAGACAGGAAAGACGTGGATAATGAAAGAATTTGGACGGCGTGAGTATGAAAACGTACTTTACGTCAATTTTGATTTGGACAAGCGTCTTTCAGGAATTTTTGAGGAAGATTACAACATTCCGCGAATCCTGATGACGTTGCAGGCTTTCACGGGCATCAAGGCAGAACCATGCAAGACGCTCATCATTCTTGACGAAATCCAGGAAGTGGTGCGAGGGCTTGGTGCATTGAAATATTTTTGTGAGGATGCCCCAGAATATCACGTGATGGTGGCGGGATCGTTGCTTGGAATTGCGTTGCATCAGGGAACATCGTTTCCGGTTGGCAAAGTTGATATGCTTGACATACATCCGCTGGATTATGAGGAGTTCCTTTGGGCTACTGGCAATACTTCCCTTGCCGAATTGCTCCCAAAACATAATTGGGATGTCATCAATCCATTGATTAATAAATACATACAACTTCTGCGACTTTATTATTTTGTGGGTGGAATGCCTGAGGCTGTCGAATGTTTTGTCAAGAACGGAGACCTTGCCGAGGTGCGTCGTATTCAGGGCAACATCATTGCAGCATATCGCAGCGACGTCAATAAACACGCGCCTGCAACAGAGATTCCAAGGATTGGAATGGTCTTGGATTCGTTGCCGTGGCAATTGGCGCGTGAAAACAAGAAGTTTATTTTTGGTGCGATGCGCAAGGGCGCGAGGGCGGCAGATTTTGAACTCGCGATACAATGGCTCATCGACTGTGGTATTGTCCACAAAGTGCCGAGGGTTCGCGAGGTGGGTCTGCCGCTAAAATTTTATGAAGATTTTAACGCCTTCAAATTGTTTTTGGTTGATTGTGGTTTGCTCGGCGCACTCAGCGAGGCTCCGGCGGCACAGATGATAGTCGGAGACAATATTTTCAAGGAGTTCAAGGGGATGTTCACCGAACAATTTGTGCTTCAGCAATTTATGGCGACTGATTCGTTGTATGTCTATTATCATAGTCAGGACAAGAGCGACCTTGAACTTGATTTTGTTATCCAAAAAGAGGCGTCCATAATTCCTGTAGAAGTCAAGGCAGAGGGTAATGTTCATGCCAAATCGCTCCACAATTTCATTGATCGTCATCCTGGCATCAGGGCGGCGCGTCTGTCGATGCTCGGTTATAAAGAGCAAGATTGGATGATTAATTATCCGTTGTTTGCGGCTGGGGTTATTTAGGAATCTTTCAATTCCCCTGCATAATCTTTTGATACTTAGTGGCATTGGCGACGTCCACTTCTTTAAGAATCAGCATCACTTCGTTTTTTTCGGGGACGGGGGATGCGGAGAATACGTTTACGATTTCGTCGGATTTGGCGGTGAAGAATAGTGAGACGATGAGGGAATTTGGTTTTGCGCGGTCGGAGCGTTGGACGTATTTGAGGGCGTCGAGCATTTTGCGGCGGGCGTTGTCGGGGTCTTTGGGCATTGCGTCGAGACCAAGGCGGTGGTAGTGGTACTGACCGAGGCGGAGGTTTTCAAACCGCTTGTCCAACAGCGCGTCAACAAGGTTGTAGCGTGAATTTTGCTTGTTGTCGGCGGCTGACCAGCCTTCCAAACCCGCGCTCTGTGATGTCAGGGCTATGCGCAACGCTTTGCGGAAATATTCGCTGCCGCCGAGTGGACTGAAAGTGTCGTAGTCGTAGCCCAAAATTATGTTTGCATAGTACGCCAAGACTTGAACGAGGTTGCTTGTGGCGTGATTTTCAACATATTCCAAAGGCTCGCCTTCGCGGTAGTTGAAGACGAGTTTGTTGTCGCTTTCCTTGAATGTGAGGAGCGGGCTGTTATAAGAAGTGTAATAAATCGGGCGGCTCTGGTTGATTTGGATTGTGCCGGTGAACTTGTCAACGCCATTGAAGTCCGAGATGGTTATCATCACGTTGCACTCAATCTTTTCGTTGACGTCGTAGGTGTGGTTTGTCCAGCGGTGTTCGTTGAGGAATGAGGTTACGTCCTTTTGCAACGCTTGGAATACAGGCGTCGGCGTGTTTGAAAGGCTGCTGTAATTGATGTTGACACGGGCGTTGAGTTCCTGCGCGTCGGCTGTGGCGGCAGAAAACATTTGCAGCGCAATGCTACTCAATATGGCAATCTTCCTGAGGAGTTTCATACGGTTTTTTGTGAAAATTCTTCTTCGATTTGGTCGGCTATGTCTTTGGCTACGAGTGCTTTGGATTTGAGTTCATAATCCACTGCGCCTTTCTGCCGCGATACTATCGTTACCTTGTTGGTGTCGTAGCCGAAGCCCGCGCCCTTGTCTTTGAGCGAATTGAGGACGATGAAGTCGAAGTTTTTTGACTGCAATTTCTTCTTAGCGTTTTGCATCTCGTCGTCGGTCTCCAACGCAAACCCCGCAAATACTTGATTGGCGTTTTTCAATTTGCCGAGTTCTGCCGCGATGTCTTTGGTGGGGACAAGGCGGAGCGTCATTTCGTCGCTGGTCTTTTTGATTTTGGACGATGAGGCTGTTTCGGGAGTGAAGTCTGCCACCGCCGCCGACATTATCGCGCCGTCGCAGGTCGGGAATAGTGCCACGCATTGACGGTACATCTCCTCGGCTGTGGTTACGGGTATTACGGTAATGCGCTGATTGTGAGCCGTTACCTGTACGGGACCCGATACGAGCAGTATTTCCGCGCCGCGCTGCGCCAACTCTTCGGCTATGGCGTAACCCATCTTGCCGGTGGAATAGTTGGTGATGAAGCGCACCGGGTCTATCTTTTCGCGTGTGGGACCCGCCGTGATGAGGATTTTGCGTCCCGACAGCGTTTGGGCAGCGTTGAAGTAGTTGTTGACCTCCGTAAAAATCTCCTCCGGCTCTGCCATCCGCCCTTTGCCCGAGAGACCGCTCGCAAGCAAGCCTTCGCCCGCCTCCGCGATGAGGAAGCCCCGGCTGCGGAGGGTCGAGAGGTTTTGCTGCGTAGCCACATTGGAATACATATCCAAATCCATCGCCGGTGCTATCATTATCGGACAACGTGCTGATAGACAGGTGGTCAATAGCAAATTGTCGGCGATGCCGTGCGCCATTTTTGCGATAGAATTGGCTGTGGCGGGCGCAACGACGTACAGGTCTGCCCACAGGGAGAGTTTCACGTGGCTGTGCCACTCACCGTTTTCCGGGTTGAAAAATTCGGTGAATACCGGGTTGCCCGTCAATGTGGCGAATGTCAACGGCTGTACAAACTGTTTGGCGGCGTCCGACATCAAAACACGAACCTCCGCACCGGCTTTTGTCAGCAGCCTTACAAGATACGCGCTCTTGTAGGCTGCGATGCCGCCGGTGATGCCGAGGAGTATTTTTTTGCCGGTTAACATATTCGTTTTCCGATTTTGATTCGTTTTCCGATTTTGATTCGTTTCCCGATTTTGATTCGTTTCCCGATTATGATTCGTTTCCCGAATTATGATTCGTTTCCCGAATTTGATTCGTTTTTCCGTGCGCTCACGCACACGGCTTGGTGATGACGCCCCGTTGGGGCTTGTTGTTACATAACCATTTATTGTAGCAATTATTGTAACAATATTTGATTATTCCTTTGCCTTTGCTTTGGGTTTGGCTTCTTTTTTGGCCTTCTTTTTATCGGGTTCGGCTTCGGAAAGCGGGGTGTCGTGGGATTCGGCGATGATTTCGTCGAAGGATTTGCCTTCGGCTTCTTTTTTGGCGAGGGCAGCCTTCTCCATTGCGCCTTCCTGCTCTGCGCGTTCACGTGCGCGGGCGAGTTCCTCTGCCTGCTGGATTTCTTCGTCGGAGGGGATGCGGAAGTTGAGTTTGTCTTCCATTATCTCCTGCAATGCCATCAATGTGGGCTTGGGGAGACGCTCGTAATACTTGGAAATCTCTATCTGCTCGCGGTTCTCAAAGATTTCTTCGAGGTTGTCGGTGTACGACGCAAACTCCTCCAACTTCTTGTTGAGTTCGTTTTTGAGGTCGGTGCCGATTTGGTTGGCGCGGCGGGATGCCACTACCACGGTCTCGTAGATGTTGCCGGTCTTGGATTCGAGAAGGCCGGTGTCACGGGTGATTACCGATGTGGGAGCATTGTTCTTTTTGTAATCCATAATTTATGATTTTTATGTTTTAATTTGCTAATAGTGGGTATATCTCCAGGTTGGCTCGGGTGTCGTTTGCCATCTTTTGGACGTCGCGGATGTACTTGCCCGACGGGAATTCTTCGGTGTAGGCGGCGAGGTCTTTGCGCGCCACGTCGAATCGCTCGCCCTTCTTCTCGTTGACGCTCTTGTCGGCGTAGAGGTACGACGACTTGGCGATGTAATAGACGATGTTTTCGCGGAAGGGGCTGTCGGGGTAGTCTTCCAAACTGTTGCGCAGCGATATTGCCGCCGCGTTGTAGTATCCGAGTTTGTAGTAGAGATATGCGTTTTCGTATGACTTGGTCTGCAATTTGAGCCTGAGTTGGTCGAGCAGGAGGTTGCAGGTGTCTTTCTTCTGCGTGTCGGGGTATTTCGACAGGAAGATTTCAAACTCGTTTATCGCCATGTTTGTGCTTTCCTGGTCGAGCGACGGCTTGGGCGAATCGAGGTAATAGCAATACGCGCCAAGGAACATCGCTTGTTCGTTGTACTCGCTGTGTGGGTATGTCTGCGCAAACTTCCTGAAATAGTAGCCCGCCGAGTAGTAGTCTTTGACGAGGTAATTGCACATTGTGTAATAGTACATCACCTTCTCGCCCTTGTCGAGGCCTTTATATACGGGCATCACCTGCTCAAAAAGTTGGAGAGCCTTGTCGTACTTTTTGGCGTCGTAATACTCGAATGCCTTTGTATATTTGAGTTCGTAGTCGTTGCCCTTCAATAGTTTGCTGAATCCGCTGCAACTTGCAAGCGACATCGCAACCATCAGTGCGACAACGATTTTAATTGTTTTGTTTTTCATTTAACTTCAATTTGCCGTCCCACCCGTTGGGACACTATTCAAGGCGCAAAGATAATGATAATTATTTGATTACGTATCAAAAAAACGTTAAAAAATTAGGAAAGTTTTGGATGGCGGCTTATCTTGTCGTTCAATAGCGTTTGGATGCTGCGGAGGCAGTCGAGGAAAAACTCCACCCAAAGCGAAATATCTTCGTTTGGACGCTGTGCCTGACACATACGCAACACCTTGTAATACTCCACTTTACGGCTTTCTATTTCGTGTTCAAGACTAACATACTGAATCCAATGGTATCCGTTTTTTAGCAAAAGGAGGTTGGTCAATAGGCGGCTCATCCTGCCGTTGCCGTCCTGAAACGGATGTATGCTCACAAATTCGTAGACAAAGGCGGCGCATTTTATGAGCGGATGCACTTGGTTTTCAGCGTTGTACCAATTGATGAGCGAGCGCATTGCGTCCTGTGTGGGGATTCCTGCCTCGGTGGTCTGAAATATGATTTTTTTGGTGCCGTCCGACATTGTGGCTTCTACGGCGTTGGTCATCTGTTTGTAGTCGCCCTTGTGCCAAAGGTCTTTCGTGCTGTGTTTCAGGATGATGTTATGAAGGCTCTTGATGTCGTTTTCGCGGATTTTGATTTCATTAAAGGAGTCGAAGATTATCTCCAATGCCTCGTAATAGCCCGCAACTTCTTGTGCGTCACGACTTTCGAGTTTGGAAATCTTGATGTTTTTGAGCAAATTCTCTACTTCCTCGTTGGACATCTGCGAACCCTCGATGCGCGTAGAAGACCCGATGCTCCTGATGGTTGCAATGGTCTTTAACTCTTGCAGTTGCATAGCGTCCTTGGATTCCAACGTTTCCCACGCGGAATCAAATCTGTCCAACAGCCTGAGCCGCGACAGCATCTCCCAATCAAGGTTCAATCCGAAGTTATAAACGGTTTCTTTCATAGCGAGGGCAAAGGTAAGGTATTTTTGAGTGATCTGCAAAAATAAATGAAAAGATAGATGAAAAAGTTGCTAATTTTCTTGTAAAACTCGTTTATTATTTTTATTTTTGCCACGTAATTAATACAATCAAAAAATGGCTAAAAATAAATACGATGTCTTTATAAGTTGGCACAATGATCCCAATCATGTGGGTAGCCGTATTGCGGATAGGCTTCAAGAGTTTATCCAAGATGAGGTGTTTAATAAAAGCATTGATGTGTTTGCCTCTAATGTTGATATAATGGGACGTTGGAGAGAAGAGTTAAAACAAGCTCTAAATTCCACTGAGTGTGGAATTTTAATTCTAACACCTGAAGCATTGGATAGTTCTTGGATGAGTTACGAATATGGAGTCCTGCATGGTCGAGAAAAAAAAGTGTTTCAGTTTTCCTTTCTCAATACTAAAAAAGATACATCGAAAACACCTTTTTTAGTTAATCAATGTTTAGATTTAAATGAAATAGATTTATCAAAACCTGAAAAATGTAATTTATTTCATGTTTTGGGGGAAATATATGAAGTTATAAGCGAAGTTGCGGCAAAAGATGTAAATCGTAATCAGTTGTTGTTGCCTTATGAAACTGTTATCAAAAATTTCAAAGATAATATAGAAAAGTTTAAATACGACATTGACATCATTATACAAAATATTAATAAATCCTATGTTCGTAATTATGCTATTCGTGAACAAAATACTAAGACTCTCAAAGAGAAGGAGACTAAAATTAGTATATATAAGAAAACGTTGGATACGCTTAAAAAGAAGTGGGAAGATATTATCGGAACAAACAAAAGAATAAAGCAAGATTATGAACTTCAAAAGAAAAGGAATAAAGTTCTTCTATCTGAAAATTTAAACCTAAAAGAACAAATAGAAAGACAAACAAACACAGTTTTCTGTGAGAGAGAGACAATTCAAGTTGGAGATATATGTTTTGATATGATATTAGTTGAAGGAAATCAAAACATTAGCAAATTCTACATAGGTGAAACACAAGTTACTCAGGGTATGTGGAATGCTGTAATGGGTGACAATGATAATCCAAGTTTTTTCAACAAGGAACGACTAAAGATAAAAGACTCTTCGGAATATCCTGTGGAAAATGTTTCATGGAAAGTCATTGTTAATGATTTTTTGCCAAAATTAAATGGAAAAACAGGAAAAGAATTTCGCTTGCCTACTGTAACAGAATGGGAATATGCCGCACATGCGGGCAAAATAAAAGAACAATTTGAATATAGTGGCGATAGAGATTATCGCAAAGTCGCTTGGTGCTCTGACAATTCGCAAGGAAGTACACATCCCGTTATATCAAGGGAGATGCACCCAAATAAACTTAGCATTTATGGTATGTCTGGCAATGTCTGGGAATGGTGCGATGATTGTTCCATTTTGGATAATAACCGTGTATTATGTGGTGGGTCATGGAACGATATCGCATATTTCTGCCGTATATCGTATCATTCCTATTTCAACTCTAACAATAAAAGAAATGATATTGGATTTCGTTTGGTTTTAGATTCACAATTTGGTGAAAACGAGAATCCGTCGGACCATGATGCCGCCTTATCTCTTATTCATTCAGAAAATTCTTAATATATGTTTGAGTACTTGTAAGATTCGCATCGGTTTCCACAATGGATATTTTTTCAATACCCATAGATTTAAACCAATTTTCAAGAATTTGAATCATTTTGTACTTGTGAGACGTTTTTTTAGGATTTATTTCAAGCACCAAAACTTCAAGCCCTTTATTAGCGAGTTCGCCTTTTCGCTTGTCAATAAGCGAAATTTCCTGTTTGCTTTCCAATAATTTTGGAACAATGTACGAATACGAGCAACAGCCTTCCTGTAAAAGATTATTCTCATGAAAGATAAATCCATCAGTCAAAATCACAAGAATATTCCTCGCACCGTGTTCGATACATAAATTATCTACTTTTTTACATCTGAAAAAATCCCAAATGTCGCATCCTGGCCATTTGTTACTTGCTAAGGCTTTATGATATATTTTTGCTATAAGTTCGGGAAATTTTTCGTGCATCGCATCTAGTGCGTCACGTTTCCCTACACCATTTTCTTTGCTTATATCAACAACGAGGTGTTTGGATAAGTCATAAATATTGGCATCTTGTGGTACAGGATAGAAGAGTATTCTCATCTTGTTTTTACTTGTAAAAATGTTAAAACCTGACGTTTTTGAACGGAAATAATCAATCAAGTAATTGATTATTACCGTATCTCGACACATCTGATTCGGCATAAGGCTTTTGTCGGCAATTCTGTCCGAGAGATCAAGAAACACTGACAAGTTCAAAGGTTGTTCCGACAAAGTGTCATCGTTTATTTGCACATCACTACCACAACCGTTGCACGATGGAAAAAACGATACAGCGAACAATAATATAATTAAAATATTTATTTTCATAATAATAATTAATGTTTGTGTTGTAACAATCCAAAATTATCTAATTCGTTTTGGAATATTCTATTAGCTTCCTCCATAGAATCCTTATCTTTGGAAAGGGCTTTCATCATCTGCAGCCATCCGACAAAGAAACTATAAACACCTTTTTCAATTTTCTCATCATATATAACCACGTTGCTATTAAGCCTTTCTGTCAATATACGAATATTAGATGCTAACGTTTCTATTTGGGATAACATTTCTGAAACATCTTTGGTTTTGTTTTCAATTATTGTTTCAAAATTTTGTATATTGGAATTGGTTTCGCTTAGTCGGACCTTTTTAAGGTTGATTTTGCTGTATGCTGACATTGTTGCATCGAAAACAAACCCCCAAATAATATAAACGATAAATCCACAAAATATAACAGTCCATGTATTGACATCGGACAAAGCCATTGAAATCGTGTATTGTTCTCCTTTGGGGTATTTGTTAATCACAATACCACACTCATGAAGGAAATCTCCAATTTTGTAAGCCAAAATACAGTCTAACATCAATGTAACTAACAAGACCGCAGGAATTTTTACATATTTTATCTTATTAGTTTCCTTAGAAAAAATATGCAGTAAATAACCTAAACCGAGGAAAATAATAGGTGCACATAATACAAATATAATCGTTGATGTACTTGCATTAGAAGCATTTATCAATGCTTTTGCATCAAAAAAAGTGTTCAAATCATTTACAGCTTTTGTGTCTCGGAAAAAGGCTGAAAAGAACATCGAACTATAAAACACAAATAAATACACCGTAAGAGGCAACAATATTATAATGCCGATAAGCATTTTTATGAACTCTTCTTTGTTAATGCTTTCGTCATCTTTCTCAATGTCGTCGCGTTCTTTTTTCAAATCGTCAATTTTCTTTTGCAAATCTTCGATTTCGGTATTCCTTCCATTAATTTTGTCGTTTAGTATTTTTATTTCACTATCATAATTGTGAATTTGCGTTTCATATTGTACTTTGGTTTTTGCAAGTTCTTCCTCATTCACGTCAAATTCCGCAATAATATCGTGTCTAACCTTTTGTAAATACGATGCCAAAGTGTCCAAATCACCTCTTACACTTGCGCAAATTTGTTTGCCTTTTTCTTCATAGGACATATTATCTCCCAAAATGTCATTTTCGACATCCTCGGTTTTCTTTGTGGAGTCATCCATTGCCGATGGTTCGTTGATTTTGTCCATTTTTTATTGTTTTGTTTAGTTTAACAATGTGACAAAAAAAGAAAGGTGTAGACTTCTCCATAGTTTGATGAAGGCCTACCACAGCCCCATAGTTACTACAAAGAATGCCCACTCCTTATGCAGATGTGAGCATTTGCCGAACTGACAACTATATGCTGAAATTGTGGTAGTTTTCATCAAGTCAGTTCACGCAAACGCTCTTTCTGTTTATGTCTTTTATCGCTACAAATATACAATTAGATTTTCTAAATCACCAAATTTTTCCCATAATTTTTTTGAAAAAAATATAAAATGATTCTATGATGCTGATTAACAATTATTTCCGAAAAGGAAAGCTTTTAGAAATTAGACACCAAATCCAATCCCTGCGCTCGGTAGAACGGGAATTTTCGGTCGCTTGAAATAAGCGTCATACCCACAGTCATTGCGTGGGCAATGATGATATGGTCTGACGGGTCGTAGTGTTGCTCCGCCTCGTTGATTTGCAGTTGCGCCATCTTTTGGATTACATTGATGTCAACGTTGAGAATCGTTACATTGTAATCCGTCTTTATCGCTTCAACCAGTTCGTCGGCTGTTTTCCACTTGTGGGCGAGCAGATTTTTTCTTCGATGAGCCACAACAAGTTCTTTGACTGTTTCAAGACTGATATACAGCAGATTGTCATAGTCATCTACAATTGTACGAACATCATCTGTCAATCTGTCTCTTTCATCTATCATACAATAGTAGATGTTTGTGTCGAGCATATATCGAGCCATCGTTATCAATTGTAAAGTTTGATTTTGGAATCAGAATCGAAGGAAAAGCCTGGCGCAAGACTCAACGTTCCTTGCGATTTTTCCATATTGATCCGCCTCCTTGCACAAATTCTTTTCTTGACGATGACAGGAACTTTCTCCCAATCGACAAACTCCCAAAGCAAATCATCGGTTTCTTTGGTGGCGGCGAGCTCTTCTTCGGTGAACTCTGATACGTAATTTCCCATAGCGTTTTGTTTTTTAGTTATTATGGGTGCAAATATATAAAAAATCTATCACAAACACACCATTATTTCGTTTTTTTATATATCTTTACCCCGAAAAAAATAGTATAAACACTAATGAAAAGAATACTTTACATATTAATAATTCCCATCATCGTCCTTGTCGGCTGCAACGGCTGCAACAAGGCAACTAATGCAGCAGGTAACGCGGCGCAGCAATCTGATAAACAGGATGCTGTGCAGATTGTTTTTGCTGCAGCGAATGAGGATACCACGGTGGTGCATACCGATGGCGTTGAGTGTCAAATCTCTGTCGTCCTGTATTATGCAATGGGCGGGGCTGTTGCAGATTCAGTCAATGCCGCAATCTTGAATTGTGGCTTGATTCCGAAAAATTGTCTCGGTAGCTGTAAGGCTGAGGATATGCCCAACAGGGCTAATGACATTGCCAAACATTACGTAAAATCTTTCTTGGAGAACGACCTCGATTTGCCATACGACAATCCGCAATTGTTTTTTGATGCTTATAGTAAAATGTTCTTTGGTCGCGACAGCATCATTTGTTATGAATACGGCTACGATTCATTTATGGGCGGAGTGCGCAACAATTATCAAATGGTGTCATTGAATTTTGACCTCAAGACAGGTAAATTGATAAAGCTGAAAGACTTCATCAAACCCGAGGCGGAGGGCAAAATCACCGAATTGATTGTTGCAGATGTTATAAAACAATTTGACGACTGTACGTCGTTGCAGGATTTGCAGGACAACCATTTGATATTCAGCGAATTTGACCCATACGTCCCCGAAAATTTTGTCATCGGCAAAGATTTCGTGGAGTTCATTTACCAACACGAGGAAATTGCCCCGTATGCTGTTGGTTTTGTCACTGCAAAGATTCCGTACAAGGATTTGGAGGGATGTCTGCGGTAACGATGGGGGCACGGTAGAGACGCGATTAATCGCGTCTCTACAGACAACGAAACGATAAACACATTAAAAATTAACAATAAAAAACCAAATCAATTATGGACAAGAAAAAAATCTTGCTTGGAGCGTTGGCTTTGGTGACGGTAATCATTGTCATCATCGCCATTGTAGCCCATTCGCCCAAGGTCAATTGCAACGACCCTGGGTTTGCGCCGTACATTTCGGCATATACCGACGGCACGGTGAGCAAAAAGCAGACCATCAAAGTGGTCTTAAACAGCGAGTTGGCGGCTAAGATAGACCGCAGCGTCAATCCCGACAAACTCTTCAAGGCCTACCCTAAGGCAAACGGCAAATGCGCCTTTGTTGACGACAGGACAATCGAGTTTACGCCTGACAATTCTTTCATATCGGGCAAGGATTACGTATTTGCCTTCAATCTCGGCAAGATAGCCGACGTGCCGGGCGATTACAAGCAGTTTGTGTTCCCCGTCTCGATTATCCGTCAGGATATGAAGGTAGTCATCGACGAGCAGACTACCACAGACCGTGAAACTCTTAAATATCAGATGATTACTGGTACTGTGAAAACTGCCGACGAGGAGACGCTCGACAATATCAAGAAATCTGTGACTGCCCAAATCGGCAGGCACGAACTCCCGATTACGTGGCGCGAGGCTGAGAGCGGCAACGTATTTGGCTTCACGATTGAAAACATCGAGCGCAAGGACAAAGCCCAACAGCTTACAATCAGCTACGAGGGCAAATATATCAGTGCCGAATCCAATGGCAAGAAGATAGCTACAATTCCTGCACTCAATGAGTTTGGCATTACGAGTGTCAAGGTATTTGAGGCGCCCTCGCAGCACATCCGCATCGACTTCACCGACCCCGTGAAGGAAAATCAAAACCTCGACGGTCTTGTGAGCGTTACGGAGGGCGACAATGATGTCAAAAACTGCAAGATAGAAGTTTCGGGCAATTCGATAAACGTCTATCCGCCAGAGCGTAAGGACGGCGAAGGTAAACTTTACCTTTCGGCGGGCATCCAAAACGTGCTTGGCGTCAAGATTGCCGAGGACAAGGAATACAATATTAGTTTTGAACTCTTGAAACCGCAGGTGCGCAGCGTCAAGACGGGATTGATACTCCCCGACGGCGACAATGGACTTGTGTATCCGTTTGAGGCTGTGAACCTTACGGCTGTAGATGTTACGGTAATCAAGGTCTTGGAAAAAAACATCCTCAGCTACATCCGCGACTATTCCGATTATTGGAGCGGCAGCACCCTGCAACAGACTGGCGTGCCGGTATTCCGCAAGACCATACACATCGCGGACGCTGAATCTGAGGAGGTTACGGCATGGAATCGTTATTACCTCGAACTCTCAAAACTCGTAAAGACCGAGCCGGGTTCCATCTACAACATCAAGATTGCATTCCGCAAGAGCCACGCGGTGTTTGATTGCGATACGTGCAACGGCGGCGACGATGTTTCGATGGAGCAGGACATCGACATCAAGGATTTTGATAATTACGACGGCTATTACGAGTCCATCGACAATTCTTATTATAGCAGTGCGGGTTACAATTGGCGCAACGAAGACAACCCCTGCTACAAGATGTATTATCAGAGCAATAAGTTCCTGAGCCAAAATATCTTGGCATCCAACCTTGGAATGATTGCTAAAAAGGGCGGCGACCGCTCGTTGCAGGTGTTTGTTACCGACTTGAAGACATCTTCGCCTGTTAGCGGTGCCACCGTGGAACTCTATGGTTATCAGCAACAACTGCTTGCAACCGGCAAGACCGATTCTGACGGCAAGTTTGATTTTGGCAAGCAGCCCAAGGCATATTTTGCGGTTGCTAAGCGTGAAAAAGAGTGCAACTACCTGAAACTCAACGACGGACAGTCGCTCTCTATGAGTAAATTCGACATCTCCGGCAACGAAGTCCGCGACGGTCTCAAGGGTTACATCTACGGCGAGCGCGGCGTTTGGAGGCCCGGCGACAGCATACACCTGACATTCATATTGAAGGAAGACCTCAAGAATCCGCTGCCCGCCGATTACCCGATTACCATCGACGTGCGCAACCCGCAGTCGCAGCAGGTGTTCAATACCACAGTCAAGAAAAACAAGAGCAATTTCTACGTGTTCAATTTCAAGACCGACGACAACGCCATTGCAGGCTCGTATGATGCTACTGTTTCTTGCGGCAATTCGCGTTTCTACAAGAAACTTCGTGTTGAAAACATCCTGCCCAACCGTCTGAAAATCAATATGGATTTCAATAAAGACGTTCTCACCAGCACTGGCAACAACTGTATGATAGCGGGCAAATGGCTCCACGGCGCGGTAGCCAAGGGGTTGAAGGTGGATGTCCAAATGCGCCTGCGCGAAGTGCCGCTCTCGTTCCCGAAATGGGAGGGCTATTCTTTTGACGACGACAAGAAGTCTTATTACCTCGACAACGACTACGAGGAGGTCTATGACGGCGTTTTGAACGACAAGGGCGAGACGAGGTTTGCGCCCAAATTCTCCGAAGACCTGCCGCCAAAGGTGAAGGCTTATTATATGACGAGGATTTTTGAGAAGGGCGGGCGTTTCAGCAAGGACGAGACCTCAATCGAGGTGCTCCCCCACTCCATCTATGTAGGCATCAAGATGCCCGAAACCAAGGGTCATTGCCTTGAGGTTGACAAGAATCAACTCGTGCAAATCGCTGTTACTGATGCTAATGGCAATTCTATGACGGGTCGCCGAGACCTTTCCATCAAGCTCTACAAACTCGAATGGCAATGGTGGTACGATTCCAACAATTACGTTTCTCAGTACAACTCCACCCTCATCGACACCGACACCGTAACCGCCGACAATGGCAAGGGCATGTACAAATTCAAGGTTGCCTACCCGCAGTGGGGACGCTTTATGGTGGATGTTACCGATATGAAGAGCGGCCGCAGCGCGTCGCACATTTTCTATATGGATTGGCCCGATTCGTTTGGCCGCAGCCCGATGCTCAGTCAAGGCAGCACCATAGTGGAATTGGAGGCAGACAAGAAAAAATACAATGTCGGCGATATGGCGATAGTCAACATACCCTCCTCCGAAGGCGGACACGCGCTCGTAACGCTCGAAACCGGCACCAAGGTCATCAGCAGTCGTTGGATTAACACCATGAAAGACAAAACCGAATTTAAATTCAAGGTGGAGCCCGATATGGAGCCGGGTGTTTATGTTTTTGTGGAACTCCTGCAACCTCACGCTCAGACAGCCAACGACTTGCCGCTCCGTATGTACGGCGTCTTGCCGCTCGACATCGAGAATCCCGATACCAAGCTCCAACCCGAAATCTCTATGCCCGACGTACTCCAAGCCGAGCAGGATGTTAAGATTACCGTTTCGGAAAAAAACAACAAGTCAATGACTTACACCATTGCACTCGTTGACGACGGCATTCTCGACCTCACGCATTTTGCCACGCCCGACCCGTGGAAGCAATTCTACTCCCGCGAGGCTCTCGGCGTAAGCACCATCGATATGTACGACAATGTAATAGGTGCATTTGGCAACAAGATAGAGCGTATGTTTTCAATAGGTGGCGACGATGCCGAAGGCGGCAGCAAATCAGCCCGCGCCAACAATTTTGAGACCGTTGTGGCGTTCCTCGGACCATTCACCACCAATGGCGGCAAGATGACGCACACCGTCAAGCTCCCCAAATACATCGGCTCCGTTCGCACAATGGTAGTTGCGGGCGACGGCAAGGCATTCGGCAAGGCAGAAAAGACCACGGCAGTTACCAAGCCGTTGATGATTTTTGCCACAACACCAAGAGTGATTGGTACTTGCGAAAAATTTCGCCTGCCCATCACGGTATTCACCGGCGAAGACAATATCAAGAATGTTAGCGTCAAGGTGAAGGCTTCCAACGGTTTGAAAATCAACGGTCAGTCAGAACAAACCTTGTATTTTGACCGCAAGGGCGAGCAAAACCCGACCTTCGAGATTGAGACCGGCGACGATGCTGGACTTGGCAAATTGGAGATAAGCGCGTCGTCGGGAGCCCACATCTCGCAGATGGAGCTACGCCTGCAAATCCGCGAGCCCAGCGCACCAGCGCAACAGATTATCAGCAAGGCAGTTGACCCCGGCGCAACAATCGACATCGACCTCAAGCCCATCGGTCGCAAAAACACCAACACCGCCGTCCTCAATGTGAGCGGCATCCTGCCCGTCAACTTTGAGGGACACGTTGCCAACATCCTCTCCTACCCCTACGAATCGTTGCAACACACTGTCTGCAAGGCGTTCCCGTTGCTCTACGCACCGATAATCACCGAGGAGACCGCCGCGCAGAAGGACGCCAACGAGAATGTTGTCCGCGACGCCATCAAGAGCATTTATGCTTATCAGACAAGCGGCGGCGGACTTAGCTATTGGCGCAATGAAAATTATTCCGACGTTTGGTACACGAGTTTTGCGGGACAGTTTATGGTAGAAGCCAAGAAAGCGGGCTATTCCATCAACCCAGACTTCTTCAACAAATGGAAGAAGTATCAGCGCACCAAGGCCGAGGCGTGGACTCCCGACAGCAAGAGTTCGTATGATGACCAGGCATTCCGCCTCTACACCCTCGCACTCGCGGGCGACGCGCTCAATGCGCAGATGAACCGTCTCAAAGAGCAGCCGCAACTCACCGACGAGGCTAAGATTTACCTCGCGGCGGCATACGCTGTAAGCGGCAACAAGAAGACCGCCGAGGCCATCCTCAACCCGATCAACAAGACTTACAACAACGCAAGTCCGCGTAAGCTGTTGGCACTCGTTGCCCTCGACCAAAAGGACAATGCCTTCCGCGCCGCCAAGGCGATAAGCGAGCGCATTGCGGATGATTATTGGCTTGGCAGCGAGTACGAATGTATGTCGCTCGTGGCTCTCGGCAAGTATTTCGACAAGTACAAGCCCGCCTCCAAGATTGATTGCAAGTACGAGTTCAACGGCGAGAGCAAGACGGTGAAGACCGACAAGATTTTCTCCGCCAACACTCTGCAAATCACATCTACAGAGCCGCAGAAGCTCAGCTTCACCAACAACACCAACGGTGTACTCTATGCCGAAATCACCAACAGCGGCATCCCCGAACCCGGCAACGAGAAGGCCGAAAATTCTGTAATATCCGCCGACCTCCAATTCTTCCAAAACGGCAAGGCAATTTCGCCGAAGAATTTGAAGCAGGGCACCGACTTCACGGCTGTAATCACCGTCAAGAACAATGGCGACGAATATCTCGACCGCCTTGCAATTACGGAGATATTCCCCTCGGGTTGGGAGATTGTTACGGGTCTCGATGGCGGCAGTGGTTATGACGATGACGACGATGATTACTACTACTCGCCGGGCGGTTACATCAAATATACCGACGTCCGCGACGACAGGAAGTTCACATACTTCTCATTGTCGAGCCACCGCTCAATCCAATTCCGCACTCAACTCACCGCCACCTACGCCGGCACTTACTACCTCCCCGGTCTCGACGTCCGCGACCTCGAAAACGCCCGCATCTTCGCAAGAACCAAGGGTATGATGGTGGAAGTGAGCGAGGACAAGGAGTAAATTGGAAATTGAAAATTGACAATTAACAATTGAAAATAAAAACAGCCCGTCGAGAGATTCGGCGGGCTGTTTTTTTTGTTGATTATTTGTTTAATGCGTCAATCAATGCTTTAAATTCGGAACAGGTTTGTTTCAACTTTTTGGTGTCGAGTTTTGGGAAAATCTTTGCAAATTCGTTGACTTTTGTATAGGTCTTTCCGCTCTTTTTATAAAGGTCGGCGAGTTTTTCGCAGGGCTTGTGGATGGTTTCAACATTTTGACAATTGAACTTTGACATATCAATTCCTGCGGCGGTCAGCACGTCGGGCTGCGACAAAATCCACGCCTCAACTTCCTGAATCATTAGGAAAGTGTTGTCTGTCGTGGCGGAAATTTTGCGATTTGTTTTGTCATTGTTGAACTTGTCACAAATTAATTGTTTGTTAGGAGATGGAGCATCCGAATCAAAAAGCAAAAAACGTTCTTCGTTTGGTTTGAGCGGTTTGCTGTGAAAATCGTCAACAGTATGATCTTTGCCGCCGCTCATTATGATTTTGGGCATTTTACCTTCCAATTCTTTTGAAAGAAGTTTGGAAAATGCTTCTCGCAAATTGCCATTATCCGTATCACGAGAGCCTTCAATGTATAATGTTTTCATATTTTTACCTCCTTAATTTAGTAACGGTTGCCACCTAAATCACCGTCACGCCACAGTTTGCCGGTGGAATATTGCGCCGCCCATTCCACAAAATCCTTGTCGCGGAATGTATTTATAGTCGTCGCATTGTTGTCATCCTTTTCGCAGACCAAAACATTTTCCACAGAAAGATTGTTTAGGATGTGGTCACTGTGGGTAGAGATTATAAATTGTGTATCCTTAGATACATTATTCATAGAATCTACAAATTCCCTTATCATGTCGGGATGGAGACCGTTTTCAGGTTCGTCAATGCAAACCAATTTACCGCGTTCAGGATTGTGGATGATTGCAAGCAAACACAAAAACCTTAGCGTTCCGTCCGAAATGTGCGTCACGTGGATTGAACGTTCAAAGCCTTTTTCTTCCAACATCAGTTCGATATTAATGCCAATTAAATTGAAATCAATACCATTGTATTGTGGATTTATTGCTCGCAACGAATCAACTATTTTGTTATAATAGGATTTGCTGTTAATTTTAATCCTGTTCAAAATTGAGGTCAAATTTCCTCCATTAGACGAAAGTCTAACCGAAATACCCGTTGGCAACATTGGTTTGCGTATTGCACAACTTGGCGCAGTGTCGAAACCACTATATACAGCAATCCTATTTATTTCTTTACGAAATACGGTTATCGGGAACAACAATATAGTTTTGTCAATAGATTGGACGAGAAATGATTCTATATCATTGACACGTGAGCTAACTATCCTCCTTTTGGGTGGTGTATTTGTTAAGGCAATAGCCTTACCAACATCCACTTCCAAATAGCGTTCAGTCCATTTTTCAGTCCATTCCTCTTCGTTATTTATTTTTTGAAAAGTGAGGGTTTTTAAATAGAAAAATTCTGTGAGGCTGTAATTCTGCGACGATCCAACTTTCTTGAATGCAATAATATACTTTAATGATTTTGCATTATAAGATGGTAATATATCATTAGCATCCTCAAACTCAAATTCAAGTTCTATTTTCTTATTCGCCTCTGCATCATTTCCTGCAAAATAAACAGCATCAAATCCGCCCCATTGATTTAAAATCAAATCAGGCAATGCACCCTCGTTGACAGTTGCTTTCAACAATTTTATTGCCTTGATGAAATTGGACTTTCCCGAGCCGTTGATGCCAATGAGGGCGTTGAGATTGTTAAGTTCGACCTTGCAATCCCTGAAACTGAAAAAGTTTTTGAATCTAATTGACTTTATCATAATAATTCTGTTTGTTTACCTTTGCAAAGGTATTACTTTTTTCGATACAAACAAAATTTTTTCTAACAAAAAAATGAAACGTTTGACAATTTGCCGCGTAAGCGGATTGTCAAACGTTTCATTACAATGTGTTTAAGTGTCGATTATCCCCACGGATATACTTCGTCGGTTTCTTTGGCGGATTCTACGTCGATTAGTTCGTAATCAAATTCAAAATGCTTCATTGCCTCTTGTTTTGTGCATTTTTTCAGGCTGTTCTTGTCCTTGCCGTGGCTGTAAGTCAGATTGTTGCCAGAGCCGGTGATTGAGGTTACGGATTCGAGTGCGTTGTCTCTGATTTCGTATGAAAAGCGTCCTTCCTTCTTTTGGACGACGACGTGGCAGGAGCCAAAAAACATCTTTTCGCCGTTTTTGACGTTAACGTTATCCAAGAAGAGAAATTCGTACTGTCCATCATCGTTGATTTGCGGGAGGTAGGCTGCGTACCAGTCGCCGTCTTCGGGGATTACAATGTAGCCACATTCTTCGCCGAACTCTTCGTAGAGTGCGCCGTTTGCAAGGCTGTTGTTGAGTTTTTTCTCGAAAATGCTGCCTGCGGCGTTCATTGCTTCCATCAGTTCGTTTGGACAACCGCCTTCGTAGCCGTAGTCGCCTTCGTCACCTTCGTAGTCGCCGTAATATTCATCATCATACACGGGTTCAATGATTTGACATTCCTCGTAGGTGATGTTGGCGTTCTTGTCGCCCCACGTTGCGATGCCCGCCCCACAGTTGTGCATGCTGCATTTTATGAAACTTATGTTTTGGCAGTCGCTGATTATAACCATATTTTCGCTGCAATCGTGGATTTCGGTGTTGGAAATCTTTAAGCCACTGGTTTCATACATTGAAAGTCCGTTGACGCCACAGCCGTAGAGGTCGCAGTTGTCAATATTGGAGTTTTTGCAATGTGAAAGTGAAATCACATCTCCCACGCAATAGCCCTTTTCCACGTGTCCCGCTTTTATGTTTTTGACAGTGATGTTGTTGCAGTTTATGAACATCAGGACATCGGCATACGACGGATTGGCTTGGATGTGGTTGTCTTCGCGGTTGGGGTTTGCGCCGACGATTGAGAGGTTGTTAATGTTGACGATTTTAATCGATCTGCCGTCGGCTTCTTCCGTGAAGTACACGCCAGGCGTGAGTTTGGCGTAGTCGTTTTCATCAAATTGGGAAAAGTTGCGGCTCTCGTCGAGTTTGTCGATGGCGTCGGTGATGGCGAGGATGCCATTGGTTTTGATTGTGATGTTGGTGTTTGGGGCGATTGCCTTGACGAAGTCGTCGGGCGTGGAAACCGTAACGTTCTTCATCTTCTGCGCAATGCCGCTCATCGTTACTGCCAACAGCAACAGTGTTGTTAGAAGTAGTTTTTTCATAATTATGAGGGTTATTGATTAATAATTTCGGCGTAAAGATAATTATTTTTTTTATGATTATTTCGCCATTCCTTTCAAAAATTCTCCGAAATCAACGTTTTTGTCGTCGATTATCTTCTTTTTTAGGCGGTAGCGCATTGTCTCCACGCCACGGACGCTGATGTTGAGGAGTTGGGCTATCTCCTTGGTGCTGAGTTCCATAATGGTGTAGGCGCAGAGCATCAGTTCGTTGCGGGAGAGGTCGGGGTAGCGCGATTTGAGGGTCTTGATGAAATTGTTGTGCAGGAGGTTGAATTGCTCCTCAAATTTGTCAAAAATGTTGTCCGTGGAGATGTTGCTGTCAATCTTTGTGTTGAGGTCAGAAAGACGGCGTTTGAGGGAAAGCGTGATCGACTTTTCGGCGGCGGAGATGTCGGCGATGTCCTTTTTGAGTTCGTTGAGGATTTCATTTTTGCCCGCCACGCTTGCCATCATATTGGCGAGTTCCTGGGTCTTGTGGGCGAGTTCGTTTTCGAGTTTTTCCTTCTCCAACGCCATGATGTCGAGGTTTTTGGCGTCCTCCACTTTCTTTTTCTCGATGTTGATTTTGCGTTTTTCGGCTTTGTTGAGCGCGTAGATGGCGATTGCAGCCAAGATTGCATAAAAAATGTACGCCCAAACCGTCCTGTACCACGGCGGCAGGATTATGAATGTGAAACTGTCGGCGGCAATGATGCGGCTGCCCGCCAATTCTTCAACGTGGAATGTGTAGTTGCCTTCGGGAAGGTTTGTGAACTCGCGTGAGGCGGTCTTTGTGGGTGTGCTCCACGGCTCGTCGCCAAGTCGGTAACGGTAGGTGTAGTTGGAACTGCCCGAACCGTACTCAATGCGGATGTCGTTGTAGTGGTAATTGACTGTGGGCGTGGACATTATGTTTGCAAAATTGGCGGCATAGATTGTGCTGTCGCCACCCTGCGAAAGTATGAGGGCGCAGTTGATGAGGTGCTGGAAACGCGGCGTGGTGTCG
>DGIK01000185.1 GCA_002393195.1 Bacteroidales bacterium UBA3824
CAGACGTTCTTCACGTCGCTCGAATCCTTGTCGTAAGCCCACGTGAGGCCATACATCGGGTCGTCCTGATGACCAAACATCACGCCCTTCTGACGCAAAGTTTCGAGGCGCGAGAGGAGTTGTTTTGCCGGAGTTTGCTGCGGCGCGGTCGGATTGTTGCCGCACGACTGAATCATCAGCATTGCGGCTGCTGCAATTGCAAAAAATTTGATTGTTCTCATAATTTTTAGTAATTAATGGATAAAAAGTTAGTAGCAAAATTTTCAAACAATTATCTCGGCGCAAAGATATAATTAATTTGAATTATCACAAAAATTAAAAGCGACTTTCAATCCGAAATCACGGCAATTACATTTATACTTTTGAACAACGAATTAAACGAATAAAAAAAATGCAGAAGTGTATTCGTTCAATTCGTAATATTAAAGATTAACTTGTTGATTTTTAATATATTATTTTAGTTGATTTATTCGTTTTATTTGTTTAATTCGTTGTTAAAATAAATCGCCACGGTCCGAAATTGTAATTTTTTTTGCGCAAATTGTCAAAAGTTTATATATTTGCGCCAACAAAAACATCATCAAAAACTGAAAAATGAAACTGACAGAAAAAGAACTCATCGCCATAACGCACCTTGCGTTTTACATCATCTCCGCCGACGGCATCGCCACAGAGGAGGAATATTCGGCTATCGGCACAGAAATTTTGACATTTGGCTGCAACACCGAACAAATAGTAAACGTCATCGACGCCGCCAACGATATGACTTTGGAAGAGGCTGTGGCAATATGCCGCACAATGAGTTCGCCCCAAAAGACTTACGCCTGCTCCGTGATGGGCTACATCGTTGCCTCCGACGGCGACATCGACGACGACGAAATGAAGGTCTGGGCTGAAATCGTAGAAAAATGCGACTTCCCCGATATGAGCATCCAGGACGCATTGGACAACATCAATTTTGTCAACAAGACTTTGGAGGAAGAATAATTTGGAGGTTGTGCATTAATTTTGTTGCGCAATCAAAAGAAATCAAATCATAAAACTTGCAAAATAATTCACCGCCGCAATCTTATCGACAGCCGCGATTGGGTCGAGGCCGAAGGAGAAGATGCCGTGGCGTGGCACGATTACAAGTTTGCGCTCCGAGAGTGCCTGGGCGACATTGTTGGCATAGTCAGGTGAATTATATTCCACGGTTTCTATGCCTTTCTTGAAAGTCCACACTTGGTCGGGCGAAAAGTCGTGCGCCATTTCCATAAATTTGGCTGAATTGAAACCAACCTTCCTCATAGCAACCTCAATCTTCATCGGATAGGCGTGTACGATGGCGAGAGGCGGATTTTTCTGAGTGTTGAAGAGGTTGTAGGCGTTGAGATGGATAAGAAACTCCGACGAAATTTTCACCACCTTATCGGCGATAAAATCATAACGACCGCCATTTTCGAGCAGACGAACGATACTGCCACTGTCCATCGGGGTACGCACAAAATCCGCCATCGAAATATGGTTGGCGGTAATGAAAATCATATTGTCCTGAACCTTTGGGAAAGTCTGACCGATGTCGTACTCGCCGCTTATTGATCGCCAATCGTTGATGTTGCCGGGGAACGACGAGGTAACATTGAGGCTGATGGAGCCGCAGCGTCCCTCCGCCCAATGATTGACGGCAAGGCAACGCGCCGAATCCACCGCCATTCCAAGTTTCCTCGCAAGCGAGTCGTTTTTATATAAGATTGATGCCATCGGTTAATGTGATTTTCGTTGCAAATTTAAAAATGTTTTGTGAATTTGCAAAATGTTTCCTTATCAATAATGCAAATTTTATGCAATATTTTTATTGTTTTTTCACAATCCAAAAAATATTTCACTTCAAATTCCAATCCGCGAGCGATGTCTCTGCTTCCACTGCGTCCTCAATCTCGTCGGGCAGGTTGCAGAAAAAATCTATGCCCGTGAATGTCTCCAATTGGTCGATTGTGAATACGTGATTGCGGAGTTTGTGATCGTCGGCGGAGTAACTTTTGCGGTGCTCAATCCAAAACGCCATCGCCTTGTAATGGCCGTCTTTCAGGCATAAAATCGCCATGAAAAAGAATTTTGGGACGATGAGCCCCGCCTTGGTTCGTTCGAGGATTTGGGCTTCATTGTCGATTGTGCCGCCTTTCACGACATACAACGTGTCGCGGAAACTGTCTCTGTTCCAAACCCTTAACCTTTCCTCCATCTCCATCCAAATTCCCGAGTTGAGGACGTTGAGTTGAGGATGGACATTTGAATAGCAAAACGTCTGGCGGTTCATTTCACGGCTCTCCAAACGGTCTGCGGACGCAATCAAATGCCCTCTGTCATAACCGTTTTGATAATGGTCGGCGTAGGTTGTGCGGTATTTTTGAGGGATTTGCTCGTCTTCATGCCATGCGTCGTCTCCACTGCGCCGAACATTGCGGACGGCATTTCCGGCATACATCTGCATCGCCGACCATCGTTGAGCGCGTTTTTCGCAGTCCCACTCAATGAAATAATTTGTACCATAAACGTCATCGCACTTGCTGATAAT
>DGIK01000026.1:0-2976 GCA_002393195.1 Bacteroidales bacterium UBA3824
AAGTACACGGCAAGTTGAACGCGGTTAACGTCCTTTACGGCTTCAAGTTGTCCTTGAAGAATGGCTTGTTTGATTGTTTCTACCGCCTGTGATAACGATATAAGGGATTTTTTGTTTTCCATAGTTCATTCAAAAAAACAAAGCGCGAAGTAACGCCTTTCAATATGTAGTTGCCCACCGGCTGAAATACAGGTCGGCGATGCAAGGGCAAAGGTACGGAGAATTTTTGGGGATTGCAAAAAAAGTTTTACAACCTTTCGGGCTAAATGTACCCCAAAAAGTGAGATTTAGCCCGAAACATTGCATTTTTCCATAATTAAAACGCCGACTCAAATTCTGCGCCGTCCAATACGTTGTTGAAAAAGTCGTTCCAGGGTTTAGCCAAGGCGAACATATCTACGACGCGCTCTACAAAATCGTCCTCCAAAACTTCTTCGTCGGAGAGGTTGCGGCTCATATCCCAATTGCGCATACGGATTAGGTGGTCGTAGGGCGAATCTTTGAGATTTTTGGGCAACACCTTCAATGGGTCGGCGTTGTCGAGCGTATAGGTCTCTTTTACAGCTTTTTGCGCGAGAAAATCCTCCAATTGCTTGCCGCCGCCGTAGTAGATTTCTTCGCGGATTATTTTGGCGGCTTTGGACGGGGGCATATAGATGCCGGCATCCACAAGGCTCTGTCCAAACATTTCGTCGGCATTGTCCAGCGGCTGGATATGAAGATAATAGCCCGCGCCTACAACCTTCTTGCCGCCCGGCACGAGGTAAACTCCAAAATGCCTTTTGTACGGTGCCTTGTCGGCTGAAAATCTCGTGTCGCGGTTGAATCTAAAAATGCAATCCTTCAGTTGCAATCCGCGCAACAGCGGGTCGATCATCTGCATTTTGGTCAATATTTCTTGACTCAAATCCTTGAAAGTATTGCGCGCCCGCTCGTATTCAGCCTTGTGCGCGTGAAACCATTCTGTATTGTTGTTTTGCTTGATTTCTCTCAGAAAATCAAGCACTTGTGCCATATCGTATTTCATTTTTCTTTTTTATAATAACAACTATTCTGCGGAACAAAGTTCAATCTCAAAAATCAGTGTCGAAAATCCGGGAATGGGACCCATTGTGCGTGTACCATATCCCTGAGTGTAAGGAATATACACTTCCCAACGGTCGCCGATGTGCATTTTTTGCAGTGCCGCGCCAAAACCAGGGATTACCTCGTTGATTCTGAATGCTTCCGGCACGCCGCGCTTAAAGCTGTCGTCGAAGACATAGCCGTCGGCACGCTTGCCACGATAATTGCAGGTAACAACACTATTGAAAAACGACGGCATCTTGCCATTGCCAGTCGCCAACACCTTGTAATACACGCCGTTGCCCAATTCCAAAACGCCCTCCGCCTTGGAAATTTCATCCATAAAACGCTGATTCTGTTCTCTGTACTCTTTTCTTGCCATAATATCTTTTTTTTAACAACGAATTAAACGAAATAAACGAATTTTTTATGTAGAGACGCAAAATTTTGCGTCTCTACAACGAATGTAACGAATACAAATTTGGTTCATTCGGTTTGTATTTGTTTTATTCGTAAAAATTTTTGCAAATAATTTTTTAATCATTGTAATTGAATATTCGTTTTATTCGTTTAATTCGTTGTTGAGAATAAAATATTTATTTATCGCCTTCGCCGCCACGTACCCCGTCGTCCAACAGCCTTGCAAATTGTATCCGCCGGTGATTGCGTCGATGTCGAGAGCCTCGCCGGTGAAGTAGAGGTGCGGGACGGTTTTGGATTCCAATGTCTTGGAGTTTACCGAGTTGAGCGACACGCCGCCGCAGGTTACAAACTCGTCCTTGAATTGTCCGCGACCCGAAACGTGGTACAAATCCGCCGTCAACGTGCTTATCAACTTGTTGAGATTTTTCTTGCCGAGTTCCGAATATTTGGTCGTCGGGTCAATCTCTGCGCGGTTCAACAAATATTCCCAAAGCCTTTGCGTGATGTCTCTCGGATGCGCTGACGCTACGGATTTGCGGGAGTTAACATCCACAATGTCAGACATTGATGTCCGTGTGGCATCTTCTGTCACTCCGAGCCAATTTACCAACAAATCGCACTTGTGATTGTTTTCGGCGAGATGACGCGCCGCGTATGACGACAATTTCAAGACCGCCGGCCCCGAAAATCCAAAATGCGTTACCAGCAATCCGCCTTCCGCACGGAATTTTTGACCGGGAATTTGCACGACTGCGTTTTCCACCGACGCGCCCATCAAGTTGGTGAGGATGTTGCTCTTTACCTTCAATGAAAACAACGACGGCACAGGCGCAATCATTTCTATACCAAGACTTTCCAACGATTCATACAACGAATCCTTGTGCCAGCCGCCCGTGGCAATCACCACTGAATCAAAATTGCCGTCAACATTGCCATCAGAAAAATTAATCGAAAATCTTCCGTCATTCTCCACTGAAATTGCCGTCGCCTTCCGCCCCGTCAACATCCACACACCCAACTTGTTGAGCGTCGAAAGAAGCGTTTCGCAGACCTTGGCGGCACTGTTGGCCGTCGGAAACATTCGGTGGTCGTCCTGCGCGTACAATTGGATTCCGTGCCGGGCAAACCATTCGGCGGTGCTCAGGTGGTCAAATTCGTGAAAAAGTTTTTTCAACAAGTTGTAGCCGCGCGGATAGACTTGTTGCAACGCCGATACACCTTCAAAAGTGTTGGTGATGTTGCAGCGTCCGCCGCCCGTCATCGCGAGTTTGTGCAACGGTTGGATGCCCGCCTCAAAGACCGTTACGTCGGTCTTAGGGCAAGTTTCCTTGATGTTGATGGCGCAAAATACTCCAGACGCGCCACCGCCAATTATCGCTATTTTGGGTACTTGTTCCAATTTTTTTGTTTTTTAACGTACAAAATTACGGAAAAAATTTGGTTTAGAAAAAAATCTTTCATAATTTTGTTGGTGTTAACCAAATCTAT
>DGIK01000026.1:3114-32404 GCA_002393195.1 Bacteroidales bacterium UBA3824
GACCTGCGTTTTGTGGTGCAGGAGAAGGTGCACGGCTCCAATACGAGTTTTGTGACCGATGGCAACGAAATCAAATTTGCCAAGCGCACCGACTACATCGCCGACGGTGAGAAATTCTTTGATTATGAGGAACTTCTCGACCGTTACACTCCAAAAGTAAAAAAACTCTACGCTGCCCTCAAAAAACAGTACAAAGATATGGATTTTGCCATTATTTATGGTGAAATGTTTGGCGGCGCGTATCCGCACAAGGACGTCCAGAAAGAAAAGGTGTCCACCATTCAGAAGGGCGTTTATTACTGTCCAAACCACGAATTTTACGGCTTCGACATCTACGTTTCCGAGCCGTCGGGCAAGCATTATCTGAGCGTCGAGGAGACCAACAAGTTTTTTGAGAGCAACGGTTTTCTCTACGCCAAAACCTTGTTTGAAGGCACGTTGGACGAGTGCTTGAACTATCCCAACAAATTCCCGAGCCAAATTTCGCAATGGCTTGGTTATCCGCCGATTGAGGACAATATTTGCGAGGGCGTTGTAATCCGTCCCGTAGTGCCGACATACATCGGCTACGGCGACCGCGTATTAATCAAAAACAAAAATGAGCGTTTTGCCGAGAAGAAGAATTACAAGAAACGCCTGAAAGAGGCAAAGCCCGACCCCGTATATTCCGACGCCCTCAACGCGTTGATAGCCAAGGGTTCGCTCTACGTAACCGAAAACCGTCTCAACAACGTCGTAAGCCACATCGGTCAGGTGTCGATGCCCAAAGACCTCGGCAAACTCATTGGAATGTACTCCAAGGACATCATCGACGATTTCATCAAGGAATCGTCCGCCGACTACAACAGCCTCGAAAAGCCCGAGCAAAAAC
Organism: Bacteroidales bacterium UBA3824; assembly: GCA_002393195.1. Classification (GTDB taxonomy): domain Bacteria; phylum Bacteroidota; class Bacteroidia; order Bacteroidales; family UBA3824; genus UBA3824. The sequence goes on from DGIK01000026.1 coordinate 3,986, forward strand.
TCCTCAACAAGGAAATCAACCAATTGGCGACGGCATTAATCAAGAAAGTGTACAAAATCCCAAACTAACAGACCATGGAAAGACTTGACGAAACTGACCTGATGATTCTCGACGCTCTGCAAGAGGATTCGTCGCTCACCAACCGACAACTCGCCCAAAAAGTCCACCGCTCGCCCACGCCGGTTTTTGAGCGCGTCAAGAAGATGAAGGACGAGGGCTACATCAAAAAATATGTCGCCATCCTCGATGTTGACAAACTCAACTGCGCTTTTATGGCTATCTGCAACATCAAGATGAAGCAACATTCATACGAGAACGCGCAGAAGATAATGCAGGCTGTGCAGGAGATGGACGAAATCGCCGAATGTTACAATATAACAGGCGATTACGACTTCCAACTCAAAATCTACGTGTCGTCGATGAAGGAGTATCAGGAGTTTATACTCCGCATACTTGGTCAATTGGACTGCATCGGCGGACTGAGTAGTAGTTTTGTGATGGGCGTCGTGAAACAATCGTACAAAATACCGATTACAAGGAACTTACACAAAAAATAATAATGATTACACAACGTCACATCACCCTCGCCCGCAAGTCGAGAGGCTTCCATCTGATTACGTCGGAAATCGTGAAGGCACTTGGCGAATTGCCAGAATGTGGATTGCTCAATCTCTTCATCAAGCACACCTCGGCGGCTCTATCCATCAACGAAAACGCCGACCCTTCTGTGCGCGTCGATATGGAGATGATAGCCAACCGCCTTGTGCCAGACGGCGACCCGCGTTACGCTCACGATATGGAGGGCGACGACGATATGCCGGCGCATTTCAAATCGTCGATGATGGGCGTTTCGCTCAACATCCCAATCTCAAATCACCGCCTCGACCTCGGCACTTGGCAGGGCATCTACCTCTGCGAATTTCGCGACTACGGCGGCGCACGAAGCGTCACGGCAACGATTGTAAGTAATTGAAGTGATTGAAGTGATTGAAGTAATTGAAGTAATTGAAGTAATTGAATACTAAAAACTGATTGATGCACAGTGCGTAGCCAATTATGAATTGTGAATTATGAATTGATTATGCATTATGCATTATGAATTATGCATTGAAACCATGAACCCACTACTCAAAAAACATAAAAGCGTAAGGAATTTTACGCGGCGGATTGTTGATGAATCCATCATCAAGGACATTCTTGATGCGTCCATCCGCGCTTCCAATACGGGCAATATGCAGTTGTATAGCATAATACTATCCACGCAGCCCAAAATCAAGGAGCAACTGTTTCCATTGCATTTCAATCAGGCGATGGTGAAACAGGCACCGCTCGTGTTCACATTTTGCGCCGACATCAATAGGTTTTCCCAATGGTGCAAACTGCGTGGCACGGAACCTTGTTACGACAATTTTCTGTGGTTTTCTACGGCGTTGGTAGATACGATACTTGCCGCCGAAAATGCCGCCCTCGCCGCCGAAGACGCGGGACTTGGCATCTGTTTCCTTGGCACAACGATGTACAACGCCGAGGAAATCGCCAGCGTATTGAAACTACCCAAAGGCGTGGTGCCGGTAGTTACAATGGTGGCGGGCTATCCCGTGGAGCAGCCAACCGGCGAACCTACGGAGCGTCTGCCATTGGATGCCGTGGTGCATTTTGAGACCTACCGCAAATACACCGACGAAGCCATCGATGGTTATTTTTCAGAAATAGAAAACCTCGACAAGATGAAGAATTTCGTTGCTGAAAACAACGTCAACAATCTTGCCGAGGTGTTCACCCAAGTGCGCTACACCGCCCACGACGGCGCAACATTCTCACAGAAATATTTGGATTTCGTTAAGAAAAGTTTTTCGATTATTTGATTTTCCTCAATGAAACTTCAACTTCCCTTTCATATTTTGTGGAGAAGAATTTGAGGTAGTCGTAACTGTCGCCAAGTTTTTTGAGCACGCCGACATCCTCAAATTCTTTGCCTTCGGGTTTGAGATACAAAACAGAATCGTTTTCGATTTTGTATTCCATCGCCAGCGGCAGCGAAACCTTGCCGTTCGTGTATTTTTTGAGAATTTCGGATGCTGCGCCCGATGCGTCGAAAATGGCTTTTTCGGTTTCAAATTGCACCGTAACTTCCAAATTGGAAAGCAACATCGACGCAAAAGACGACGACAAATCATTCCCGCCCTTCTCTGCCATTACATCTTTCAGCAACGAACCAACTTCCAATTGATAGCGTCCCTGCAAGCCGTCCTTGCTGACGGCATCCTTTCCGCCGCCGCACGCCGACAATATCACCATTGCCAACAATGCGAATAATGTGAAGATTTTTTTCATAATATTGATTTTAATTAATGTTCGCCACAAATATAAAACGTTTTTGCGAATAATACAAAGATAATAATCCCTACAAATTTTTTTGTTGAAATTTTTATAGGGTAATGAACGTCGTGCGTGTTAAATAAATGTAAATACATTGTTAGGCCAAACAAAGTATAACAGAAACACAAATTTTTAACATTAAAAACTAATAACATGAACATTTCAAAACTAACCTATGCCATCGCAATGTCGCTGATGATGCTCGTTGCGCTGCCCTCCTGCGACAAGGAGGAATCCTGTTCGGGAGACAACCCCGTCAACAATCCAGAGCAGCCGACGCCCGAGCCGCAGAACACGGAAGCCATCGAAGCCGCCACAATCTCCAAGAAGGTGGTATTCTCCGACGAAAGCAGCATCCAGCAGATTCTCTATTCCGACCAGTTCCAGGACTTCACCGCCAAGGTAACCAAGTTTGCCAACAACGCCGCTGTCAAGATAGGCGTCAACGACGACAAGAACACCGCCGTATCGCCAATTTCAATCTTCATGGCGTTGGCAATGTCGGCAGAATGTGCCAACGGCGACACCCGTCAGGAACTCCTTGATGCAATGGGTGTTACCTACGACGAACTCCACACCAACATCCGCGCCCTCTGCTACGCCTTCAATCAAGTCCTCAGCAGGGACAACGACGGCAATGTCAAAAACCTCATCAAGTGCGTCAACTCCCTTTGGGTGCGCAACGAACTGACCGACAAGATGAAGGACGGCGGAATCAAGGCTCTCAACGATTATTGCTACTCCGACCTTTTGATGATGGATTTCAGCACCGCCAATGTAAACGAACTTCTCACCTCCTACATCTCCAACGAGACCAACGGACTGCTCAAACCGACGTTTGAGTACGACGCGAATACCGCAATCCTGCTCATGAATGTAATCTACCTCCGCGAGATTTGGAATATGTATGGCGACGACCTCCCGCTCACCGACAACAAGTACGATTTTCTCTGCTACGACCAGAAGAAAGTCAGCGCACAACTTCTCCAAGGTACGTACAACTCCGGCAGGGCTGTGGAGACCGAGAAGTTTCGCAAATTCATGACTACCACCAACAGCGGACTCCAATTGACTTTCTTCGTGCCAAAAGACGGCTACACTCTCGACGACATCTACACATCGGACGTACTCAACGACCCGACACCATACGTCTATGAAGATGAAGCCGCCAAGAAGAAGTTTTTCACGCGCTGTTTCTTCCCTGCATTTGAGGCTGAATATAACCGCAACATCGCCGATGCGGTCAAAGAGATGGGCGTGGATAAGTTTTTCACTCCAGAAGGATGTGATTTCAGCAACCTGACAGACCACGAAGTATTTTGCCGCAGCATCAACCACATCACCAAACTCGAAGTTGCCCGCAAAGGCATCGAAGGCGCGGCTGTAACAATCGTGGAGATGGCAGACAAAGCCGACGGCGGACCAGACGAGGATGAGTGGGAATCCGTCTATGAAGATTTCATCGTTGACCGCAACTTCGCCTACGTACTCAGCAAGGACAATGTGCCAGTGTTCACGGGCGTAGTGAAGGCCATCAAATAAAACAAACCAACCACACCTCGCAAACAAAAGATTTTATAAACAACTAATTCTATAATAGAAGCACAAATTATCAATAATATTTAAACAACTGTAACATGAATTTTTCAAAAATTACCATTGCGACCGCGATGTCAGCAATGCTCCTAATTGGCGCGACGTCCTGCGACAAGGACGACAACATCGACGAGCCGAATTCCGGCACCAATCTCGACAATTACAAGCCGCAAAACGAGGCAGCAATTTCCAAATCGCAGATTGCAGCCAAGGTAAATCCTTTCAAGGATGCCTACTACTACGATGTAATGCAGTACGTATGGAGCAAAGAGTACAAGGATTTCGCCAACAAGGTCTCCAAGTTTGCCAACAATGCAGCCGTAGCCATCGGCGCAAATCCACAGGGCAACACCGCCGTATCGCCATTGTCGGTGTTTATGGCGTTGTCGATGGCGGCAGAATCTGCCAACGGCGACACACGTCAGGAAATCCTCGATGCAATGGGCATCACCTACGAGGAACTTGCCGCCAACATCAAGTACCTGTGCTACACCTGCAACCAAGTGCTTGACTGTGGCTTAGGCAACAGCGACGGCAAAAACCAAATCAAGAGCGTAAATTCTCTGTGGGTGCAAAATGGTGTCCAAGTGAAGGATGCCGGTGTAAATTCGCTGACCTCCAACTACTTCGCCGACTTGTTCAATATGGATTTTGAAGGCAGCGATGTCAACGAAATCATCAAATCCTACATCTCCAACGAGACCAACGGATTGCTCAGTCCAAACTTGGAACTGACCGCCGAAACCTTTCTCGTCCTGATGAATGTGGTGTATCTCCGCGACATTTGGAGCGAGTTTGGCAGCGACCTCGATTTGACAGACCAGCCGTATGATTTCGTCAACTACGACCGCTCCACATTGTCCACGCAATTGCTCAAAGGCTACTACCACAGCGGCAAGGCAGTGGAGACCGAGAAGTTCCGCAAATTCTACACCACCACCAATTCAGGTCTCTCGATGACATTCTTCGTGCCAAAGGACGGCTACACGCTCGACGACATCTACACATCTGATGTTCTCAACGACCCGACGCCTTACGTGAAAGTTGACACCACCTCCAATCCGGAAGTCAATTACAGATTCCACACCCGCTGTTTCTTCCCGGAGTTTGAGGCTTCATTTGATGATGACATCAAAGACGAAATCCAAAAGATGGGCGTCAACAAGTTTTTCACACGCGGTGGCTGTGACTTCTCCAACCTCACCGACGAAGATGTATTTTGCAGCCAAATCCGCCACATCACCAAACTCGAAGTTTCCCGCAAGGGCATCGAGGGTGCGGCTGTGACTGTGGAACTGATGGAAGGCGCAATGGATCCCGGTCCCGGTCATGAGGAAAAAAGATGGGAGGATGTCTATTATGACTTCCCCGTTGACCGCAACTTCGCCTACATTCTCAGCAAAGATGATGTTCCGATTTTCACCGGCGTAGTAAAGGCGATTGCCAAGTAGCAATACAAACCTATTGTAATCGTTAGGAATACGATATAACTATAACCCTGCATATTGGTGGCGTAGCCATTAATGTGCAGGGTTTTTTCGGTGTTGTAATTGTTAATCAATGTTAAATCTTGCCTTCTCCCTGTAATATTTTTGCTACTTTGTTGTCAATTGTATGAAAAGATAAAAACTAACCGATTTTACACATTATGAGAAAGAGTATCATCATTGCAATCCTGTGCGCCTTTGCAGCATTGGCGGTGCAGGCCAAGGGTAAGACCATCGTTTGGGAAAACCCTACTACTGAGTATGGCAACATCTATGGCGACGGATTTTTCCGCATTGCCGTTGATGTTGACAAGGTGGAATTGAAGACCGACGAAACCGTGGTGCATCTCACGGCTATGGAGCGGTCTGACTATCCTGACTTTAAGTTTCGCTTTGCGAGCGACACTTATCTGAAAGTGGGCGACACACGCTACGCCCTTGTGTCTGCCGACGGCATCAAACTCGACGAGTGGGTGCAGACCGACAAGGACTACCGCCTCAAAATGGCGTTCCACTTCAAGCCGTTGCCGCTAAGTACCAAGTCGTTTGACTTCATCGAGGGCGATGGTGATGGCGCGTTCCAAATCAAGGGCATCAAGTCTGTTGAGGAGCGTTGGAAACAGATTTTCCCGTCCTATTGGCGCGACGAGAAGACGGGCGATTGGGCGATTGCATTTATGGACGAGTGCGCCGTCTATCAATGCAAGTTTTGGGATTACAAGCAACGCAACGTCAATCCCAAGACCGGTGAGGCAGATTTCATACTCACCAACGGCAACCAAGAAATCAAGGTCGTTGTCGGCAAAGACCAAAAAGGCAGACGCGCAATGCAGATTGATGGCAAAAGTGTTGTCTATCAGATGATAACAAGCCGTTTTCTGCCCGACTATCCTAACAAGGACACCCGCACCGATTTCGTGAACACCGGCTACAAGACCGACACAATCACCGTAGTTGGCTGGATCAAGGATATTCCGCAGTGGATGAATATGAAGACGTTTGATTTTTCATATAATAATTTCATTACCGACAACCAAGAATCCGTCTATGCCGATTTGGACGCGCTTGGACGCTTCACGGTGAAGATTCCTATTCTCAACAGTTCCGAATTTTTCTGCGATTGGAATCAGTGTTTTGTCCGCACGATGTTGGAGCCGGGCAAGACATATTTTATGCTCTACGATTTCAAGGAGGGTCGCCGTATGTTTATGGGCGACGATTGCCGCCTGCAAAACGAACTCTACAAACATCCTCTCGGCTGGGCGATGCTCCGTATGGAGAAGGGCGACGACGTACACAAGTTCATCGCTTCCGTTGACAGCATCCTCGTGGCTCACAATGCAAGCATCGACAATCTTTGCAAAGCTCATCCCACGCTTTCGGCGCGTTTTGCAAAATTTAAGAAAGACAATATGCTGTTTCAATACGCCCAAAATGTTGGTCAAGCACGTTTTAGTTGTCCCGACTTCAAGTTGCCGGAGGATGTGCGCCAATATGCATACGATACTTTCTGGTCGAAAATGGAGCATCCGTACACTTTGCATCGCGACATCAGAGGTTTTATTCGCGACTATGTGGACGGTGCCAAAACAAGAGGGTCTATGAGTTTCTCTTTAATGGACCACCTTGATGAGATAGAATGGAGCGACGAGGAAATGGATTTAATCAATCGCTATAATACTTGCTGGAATGATTTGCAGGTTCGAATTCAGGCGGCGACCACTGATGAGGAAAAACAAAAGATTTGGCAAAACGACAGCATAAAATATGCGGAGTTGGATTCAAAAATGATGGCTACAATTTACAATGGTCGTAAGGCAAACAAACTTATGAATGAATATTTCCTGTCCGAGACGATGAAGCAAACCAAACACGTGCTGGATTCTCTGAATGTAGAGCCAATAATCCACGATGTCCTTATCTCGAAAGAGGTATATAATAAAATCGACTGGCAACGCTCGCCGATTGATCAAAAATATATCGACACGTTGAAGTCTTGGCTCAATAATCCGACTTTCGCAGATAGGGTGGTAAATCTCAACGACCGCTACATCGCCATTGCTAATCGCGATTTCGATAAGTTGGTGCTCAAATCGTCCGACAATCTGCAAGGCATCAGCGAGGGCAAGTCTCTCCTCGACAAAATCATCGAACCTTACAGAGGCAAATTTGTGCTGTTGGACATTTGGGGAACTTGGTGCGGCCCTTGCAAGGAGGCTCTTTCGCACTCCACCGAAGAATATTCGCGTTTGAGTGAGTTTGACATCGAATATCTCTATCTCGCCAATAATAGTCCGCAGGAATCGTGGGAGAATGTCATCAAGGAATACAACGTGAGCGGCGACAATGTGGCGCATTACAATCTGCCCGGCGATCAACAGGCGGCAATAGAGCGTTACCTCGATGTACACTCTTGGCCAACTTACAAGCTCTTTGACCGCGACGGCAATTTGCTCGATGTGGAAGTGAATCCTCGCGACCTTGAAGGCACGGCTCGCCTGTTGGAACAATTGAACCGATAATTGCAATCATCATCCATACATAAAAAATCAGCGGAACTCTTTTCAAAAAGTTCCGCTGATTTTTTTTCTGTTAGTATTCCTCCTCGTTGAAGAAGAAGTCGTCGTTGCTTGGGTAGTCGGGCCAAATGTCCTCGATGCCTTCGTAGATTTCGCCGTCGTCGTCGATTTCTTGGAGGTTTTCAATGAGTTCCATCGGCGCACCTGAACGCATTGCGTAGTCAATCAGTTCGTCCTTGGTAGCGGGCCAAGGTGCATCTTCCAATTTGGTTGCCAATTCCAATGTCCAATACATAGCGTTTTGTGGTTTTATAGGGTTTGTACTATTGTTATTTTCATTCCAAAAAAGTGCGCAAATATAATCAATAATACAATTCGCAAAACATTTTTTATAATTTTTTTTCGTTAAATTTTTTGTATGTGGTTTTTATTTAACAACGGAAAGCACGGAGGACACGGAATTAATTGTGAATCAAGCAAATAAAAATAACAAGTTATTTCTATTTGAACGGAAAACACGGAACAATATTAACTGTATGTTTCGTGCATTACGTTAGAAGAACCGCTTGATGAGGTCGTCGGTGGTGATTCCTTCGGCTTCGGCGCGGTAGTTGCGGACGATGCGGTGGCGTAATACGGGCAGAGCGACAGCCCTCACGTCGTCGATGTCGGGCGAATATTTGCCGTGGAGCAATGCGTATGCCTTGGCACCGATTACGAGGTACTGCGATGCGCGTGGACCTGCGCCCCAGTTAAGATATTTGGTGGCGTCGGGGTGTGCGGTCATGGTGTTGCAGCGGGTCTTGGCGGCGAGCGTGACGGCGTATTTTATTACATTGTCGGCGATGGGCGCACGGCGTATCAATCCACGGTAATACAACATCTCCTCGCCCGAAAGCACCTTGTTGACCTCGGCGGTGATGTTGGATGTTGTGTTTTTTACGATGGTGATTTCGTCGTCGAGGGTGGGATAGTCGAGGATTACATTAAACATAAACCTATCTAACTGCGCCTCCGGCAACGGGTACGTACCTTCCTGTTCCACAGGGTTTTGCGTCGCCAAAACGAAGAAAGGCTCGTCGAGTTTGTAATTGTTGCCCGATACGGTGATGGTGTATTCCTGCATCGCCTCCAATAGTGCCGATTGAGTCTTTGGCGGGGTGCGGTTGATTTCGTCGGCGAGGATGATGTTGGCAAAAATGGGTCCTTTCAAGAATTTGAACTTGCGGTCGTCGTCCAAAATCTCCGAACCCGTGATGTCTGACGGCATCAGGTCGGGCGTAAACTGTATGCGGCTGTATTTGAGGTCGAGCACTTTTGATATAGTGTTGACGAGCAATGTCTTGGCGAGACCCGGCACGCCCACGAGAAGGCAGTGTCCGCCCGCAAACATCACCGTCAATACTTGCTCGATGATTTCGTCTTGACCAAAGACCATCTTGCCGATTTCCTGCATCAGTTGGTCGTGGCGTTTTTTGAGGCTGTCGGCTGCCTCCACGTCGTTTTTAAATTCTGTCATTTCCTTGTGGTTTAAGGTTGTTAGCGTTTGAGTTCGTTGTGAAGCCATCCGTCGTATTCGAATGGACATTTCCTGTAATCGCCGGAGATGCGGATGTAGGTGGATTGAGATTTTTCGGCAATCCACTTGTCGTAAGCCTCGCGGTATTTCTTGTCGAGAGCCATATCCTGAATCACTTGATAATCGGTCTCGATGTTGGCGACGTGCGGCTCCACTTTGGATTTCACTTTTAGAATCACATATACCGTGGAACCCATATTGTCGTAAGACTCGAAAGCTCGCGTGTATTCGCCATCTTTGAGGTTTTTGATGTTGTAATAATTGGTGGGGAAAATGTCGTCCACCGCAAATTTTGATGTGCCGTTGCGTGGGTGCATCATCAGACCGCCGTTTTTGTTGGTCTTTTCGTCCTGAGAATACAGCCTTGCCGCATCCTCAAAACTTATCGTGCCGTCCTTTATGGCGTTATATACACTGTCGGCGCGTTGCTTTGCCTTAGCCTTGGCGTCGGGCGTAAATTTAGGTTTCATCAGGATATGGCGGAAGTTGATGCGCTCGCCTTTGCGGTCTATCAACTGTATGATATGATAGCCATATTCGGTCTTGATGACGTCGGAGATGGAATCCTTTTTGAGTTTGAACGCCGCCGCCGAAAATTCCGGCACGAGTTCGTTTCGTGAAGTCATACCGTATTCGCCACCAGACGATGCCGAGCCGGGGTCTTCACTATAAAGAATCGCCTTCGTCTCAAACAAAGCTCCATGGTTCAATACGTCTTCCCTGATGTCGAGAAGGCGTTTTTTGACGTCTTCGATGTCTTTTTTAGAGATTTCAGGGTAGAATACGATTTGTTGGAGTTCAAATTCGAGGTCTATCAGCGGCAACGAATCCTTTGGCAACTTGCGGTAGAAGTTGTTGACTTCGGATGGAGTTACCTTGATGTCCTTGGTGATTTCTTCTCGTTCAAGTTGAGCAAGGAGTTGGTCTTCGGTAACGTCGCGGAGGTCTTCCTTGATTTCGCCGAGGGGTTTGTTGAAATATTCCTCCACCTTTTCGAGGCCGCCGAGCTGGTCGATGAAGCCTTGCAGACGGCGTTGGATTTCTTCGTCCACCTGCTTGTCGGTAACGGTGAGCGAGTCGATGTCTGCCTGCGAAACAAGGAGTTTCTGATAGAGCATATCTTCGTATATCTTGCATTTGGTGGTGGGTACGTTGCGCGCCTTCGCCTGGAAATACTGCGATTCTATCGCCGATTCGAGCACAGGGCTATTGCCGACTACCGCCACTATTCTGTCGATGACTATGGTGTCGCCGGCTGCCGGTTGCTGCGCCATTGCGGGCAACGCCGCTATTGCTGCTATTATTATCGCTATCTTGGTCATTAAATGTTTCATTATCGTTATTTTTGTGTTTGTGCAGTTGGATGATAATATTCGATGTTTTTGTTGCGCTCCGCATTGTCGAAGATGCTCTTTTCGAGACGGTTGATGATTTCGGTCTTGCGCTTATTGAGCAGTATCATTGATATTGACGGCTCCGCCATCTCAAACGGCTGAACGTCGCCCACGGGCATAAAGTCGCGGATTTTCAATAGATAGACGTATGCGCCCTCGTTTACACGGATGATGCCGTGCGCTTTGAGTGCAAAATCTTTTTCCGATACCGCCGTCGGCATCAGGTTGGAGGCTTGCGCGAGGGTTGTCCAATGATTGTCGAAAGTCTCAAATTTGGCTGCCTTTTCGTGGCAGAGTTCCAATAGCGCGAGCGAATCCTTCTCCGAATGGAAATTCAATAGGCGTTGCACATTGTAAACGTCTTCCGGCGCGTCGAGTATCTGCACAAAGATGCTTCTCACCGCCGGCGTATTGAGCATAAAATTGTCGGGGTTGTTGTGATAATATTCCGCAATCTGCTCCTGCGTAACCACAGTGTCGAGATTTTCCTTTACAAAAGCGTCTTTGTATTTGTAAATCAAGAGGTTGTTGCGGTATTCGTCGAGTTGTTTCTGCACGTCCATCTGTTCGGACGTGAGGTTGAGTTCGGCTTTTTTAATCATCAATTGCTGCTTAACCCAGACGTCGATGTACTGCGTTACGAGCGATGTGCTGTCGCTTGACGATGCGCCTTTGGGTACGAGTTCGCCGAGGTCTTCGTAATACAGATAACTGTCAAAAACCCTCGCTATCGGCGTCTTGCCGTTGTGTATGTCTTCGTTGCCGCAGGCTGTCATCATTGTAGCGAGCAGCAAAGCCGCCAGTGTTTGGCGAATTTTGTATTTAGTCATTTTTTATAATCTAATTATAATCAAAACATCGATTCCAACACCTGCCTTGCGTCGGGCTTGATTACGAGGTTGTATTTGGTGCGGAGTTGCTGGATGTAGTTTTCTTTTTGACTGTTGAAATACATCGGCGCCACGGTCGGGAAAATGTCTTGCATCGGCAAATCTTCCGGCTTTTTGGCGATGTCAACTATTGCCAATGTATGCTTGTCGGCTAAGAAAACCACCTTGCCGTAATCGCCGTGGTCATAATTGTCTATAATCCTGTCTGCCAACACATTGTCGCCCTTGCGATACGTGCCAGCATCGCCCGGTTTCATTATCGACTGATTGACGCCCATCTGAGGGTTGCTGGTGAGTTCGGCGGCGAGTTTGGCTGCTTTTTTGCGGTTTTGTTCGTTGTAATAATCGTAGAAACGTATGTTGAGCACGTGGCTCGATTTCAACGACAATTTGGCGTCCTTGTAGTAGCGATATACCTTTGACGTATCGGAGGCGTTGACGGCAAAAGCCTTCAACGGATTGTACATTTCGTAAAAAATCCTGTTGGAGTAGTATTTCATCTCCTCTTTATAATAATCGCTACCGTTGATAAGTCCTGTTGCCGCCTGCATCGTGAGCATTTCCACATAATCATCATAACGATGCGAAACGTATTCCTGAATCTTTGTGTAGCCGGTGTTGTACTGATTGTCGCGGATGTATTCTGCAAAATCGCGCATCGAATACGACTTGCCGGCAAATGAGAGAAGTTCCACGTCGAGGCTGCTATTGAGTACGGGTTCCCACCTTGCCTCAAAAATTGACGAGTCGGGCATCAGGCGGTAAATCTTGTCAAGTTTTCCTGTCTTTTTGTAGTCAGAAACATTGCGCACCGAATCGAGAAACATGTCGTAACATTCAAAGAAAATGTCTGTGCCCCATATTCTTGAATCGAGCGACCTGCGGTAATGCTTGTCGGCGTTGAGCGGCGTCTGCAAGTTGAGCCTTGCAATGAGGTAATAGTTGGGAGTCTCTATCACCTCCGAACATTTGCCAACTCCGGGAATATCGGCTATTTGCGTGGAATATTTGCGGTATGCGGCATTGAGTGGCATACGCTCCGAAAATTTTATTTCGGAAAATTTCAGTTGGAGGTCGTCGAAATTTTTGCCCGATTTCACAAGCCCGGCGATGGAGTCGATGAGCCTTTTGAGCGAATCGTTTACGGTGCGGCGAGCCTGTTTCCTGATGATGATTGGCGAAATGTCAACCTCGGCTATGGCGTCGCGTCTGCCATCTACCTTGATTACGTAATATGAATCGCCGCAGCGGATTGGGCGCGAAATCACTGTGTCCTTGTAATGGTCGAAGATATAATCCAAAGCCTCCGTGCCCACGTTGAAATCTATCGGCGACACCCACCCAAGGTATCCGCCGTCGTATTTGGTCTGAGGTGAATCCGACATTTGCATTGCCGCCCGCTCGAAGGTGCGTCCGTTGTGGATGCGGTCGATGAGCCTCTGCGCCTTCTTGTATGCCGCCGACGAATCGTGCAGCGCATTGGAATAGATGTCCACCCTTGCCGCCCACACTTTGTATTGGTAGGCAGAATGTTGATAGAGTTTGGCGATGAGAGCCTGGCTGCGCGGATTTTTGGCGATATGTTCGAGCATGAGCATATTGCCGTAATACTGCATAGCGTTGCGGAATTGCGTAGTGGTGTCGTATGACTTGTTTTTGGCATCGTGTACCAACAGCCTGTAATCTGCATAATCCAGCATCAACTCATACAGCCCGAATGTATCCGCCTCCTCCACGTAGTCCCTGCACTCCCGGCGGAACTCGCTGGCGGACACGTCTTTGCCGTCAATGCTAAAAAGCGGCTGCGCCCAGCCCGACATGCTGATGGTCAAGGCAAGGAGCATTAGATATATTTTGTGAAGCATTTTGTCCTAATCAAAAATTTTCGGCAAAAATACAAATAATTTGCTAAACAAACGATAGTATTTAAGAATTATTTAGTTATATTTGCCTATCCAAAACAGATGTGCTATGAGCATTTACAGCGACATATTAAAGAAGTATTGGGGCTACGACGGCTTTCGTCCGTTGCAGGAGGACATCATACGCTCCGTCGCCGACCGCAACGAGGACACCCTCGGACTCCTGCCCACCGGCGGCGGCAAGAGCATCATTTTCCAAGTGCCCGCGCTCGCCAAGGATGGCACGTGCATAGTGATAACGCCTCTCATCGCGCTTATGAAAGACCAGGTGGAAAACCTTCGCCGCCGCAATATCAAGGCTGCTGCGGTGTATTCGGGTATGACTTCGGTGGAGATTCAATCGGCGTTTGATTCCTGCATATTTGGCGACACCAAATTCCTGTATATGTCGCCGGAAAGGCTTTCTACGGAGATGTTTGTAGAAAAACTCAAGCAGATGAACGTGAGCATCCTCGCCATCGACGAGGCTCATTGCATCTCGCAATGGGGCTACGACTTTCGTCCACCCTATCTCGAAATCGCCCGCATCCGCATCTACCACAACAACGTCCCCGTCATAGCCCTCACCGCCACAGCCACCCCCCGAGTGGTGACCGACATCCAACATCAACTGCTATTCCGTCCCGGCCATAAACTCTACCAATCCAGTTTCGGCCGTCCCAACCTTGCCTACATGGTCTTCCGCGAAGGAGACAAAGAAGGCCGCTTGCTGCGGATAGCGCACCACGCCGGCGGCAGCGGCATCGTGTATGTACGCAACCGCCGTCGCACAGGACAGGTAGCACAGTTCCTTGTGGCCAACGGCATCACCGCCACCTACTATCACGCCGGTCTCAGTGCCAAGGAACGCGACATTGCACAGCTGCGCTGGATAAAAGGAGAGACANNTCTCGCAATGGGGCTACGACTTTCGCCCGTCGTACCTGAAAATTGCCGACGTCCGCGCCCTTCTGCCAAATGTGCCGGTGCTTGCCCTGACCGCAACAGCCACGCCCGAAGTTGCCGACGATATTATGGACAAGTTGCAATTCAAGACCAAAAATCTTTTCCGCAAGAGTTTTGCCCGCAAAAATCTCATCTATCTGGTACGCAAGGTTGCCGACAAGAACAATTATCTGCTCCGTATCTTCAATGCGCAGCCTGGCACGGGCATAGTGTATGTACGCAATAGGAAGCGCACCAAGGAAGCGTCGGAATTTTTGCAAAAGTCAGGTATTTCCGCCGACTACTTCCACGCGGGACTCACGCCGGAGTACAAGGATTACCGTCAGGAGCAATGGAAAAACGGCAAAATCCGCATCATCTGTTCCACCAACGCTTTTGGTATGGGCATCGACAAGCCCGACGTGCGCACTGTGGTACATATCGACTTGCCCGACAGCATCGAAGGTTATTTTCAGGAGGCTGGGCGCGGCGGGCGCGACGAAAAGAAGGCTTACGCCGTGTTGCTCTATGACGAACACGACATCACCAACCTCCGCCGCAATTTGACCAATTCGTTTCCCGAAAAAAGTTTTATCAAGACGGTCTATAACGCCCTTGCCAACGACATTCCAATCGGTACGGGAGCGGGTTTTATGATGGATTTTGATTTATATGAATTTTCGCAAAAGTGGGGTTTCAATCAGGTGCAATTGTTGAGCGCATTGAAGATATTGCAACGCAACGGCTACATCGAGGCTACGGAGGAGGTGTTTACGCCGTCGAAGGTGATGTTTAAGGTGGGGCGCGAGGATTTGTACAAATTTCAGGTTGCCAACGCCCGGTACGATTATTTCATAAAAATACTTTTGCGCAATTACGAGGGAATTTTCAGCAATTTTGCCGCCATCGACGAAAAACGCATCGCCCAATCCGAAAAGTGCAGCGTGGATGTCGTGAGGGCATATCTCAACAATCTCCGTCAGCAAAATATCATCGATTACCGACCGCAAAAGCGCACACCTTACATTATATTCTGCTGCGACCGCGTTGACAACCGCGATTTTATAATCCGCCCCGAAACATACGAACTGCTAAAACAAAAATACGAAACGCGCATCAACGCAATGATTAAATATTGTCTCAACGACCAAATGTGCCGTTCGCGCCAATTGACGGCATATTTTGGCGAGACCGACGGCGAAGATTGCGGCGAGTGCGACGTCTGCCGCTCCAAGAAGCGTGATGTAATGTCTGCCGGCAAGTTTGATGAGGCTTTCGACAAGATTTTTGAAACATTGTCGGCCTCGCCGCTCAATATCGACGACCTTGTGGATTGCCTTGGATTGTTTGACGCGGATTTAATCAAGGCAATCGTCCAGAAGATGGTAGCCGACGATATAGTGGAAGTGGATGACAACGGTGTGATAAGTATCATTGAATAATAAAAATCCCGGCAGCCAAAGCGTGAGGCTGCCGGGATTTTTTTGTTATGATGCTATGAAAGAAAATTATTCAAATACAATCTCGCTGCGCTGCATGTGTGCGTGGATTTGCGGCTTTTTGCCTAACTTGCCGGAGATGAGGTCGGTGGCGAGTTTGTTGAGGATTTCCTTTTGGATGACGCGCTTTACGGGTCGTGCGCCAAATTCGGGATCGTAGCCCAATTCTGCTATCCAATCGAGCACATCGTCGTCGAGAATTATCTCCAAGCCCTGTTCTTTGAGAGCCTTGTTGACGCCGCGCATCTGAATCTTTACCACTTCCGCAATTTCCTCCCTGGTGAGCGGCGAGAATATTACAGTCTCGTCGATACGGTTGAGGAACTCGGGACGGATGGTGTTTTTCAGGAGGTCGAGCACCTCTTTTTTGGTGTCTTCGAGCACCTTTTCGCGGTTGGTGTCGTTGATGGTCTCCATGTTTTGACGGATGATGTCGCTACCGAGGTTTGAGGTCATTATAATAATAGTGTTCTTGAAATTGACCGTCCTGCCCTTGCCGTCGGTAAGTCGCCCGTCGTCAAGTACTTGCAACAATATGTTGAACACGTCGGGATGCGCCTTTTCTATTTCGTCGAGTAGGATTACCGAGTAAGGCTTGCGGCGCACGGCTTCGGTGAGTTGTCCGCCCTCGTCGTAGCCAACGTAGCCCGGAGGCGCTCCGATGAGCCTTGTTACCGCAAAACGCTCCTGGTATTCGCTCATGTCGATACGCACCATAAGGTTTTCGTCGTCAAAGAGAAACTCTGCCAATGCCTTTGCCAACTCGGTCTTGCCGACACCTGTGGTGCCGAGGAAGATGAACGAGCCGATAGGCTTTTTGGAATCTTGGAGACCTGCACGCGACCTTCTCACAGCGTCGGCTATTACGCTAATTGCCTGGTCTTGACCTACAACGCGCTTGTGCAACTCTTTTTCGAGGTTGAGGAGTTTTTCTTTCTGAGTTTGGAGAAGTTTGGTGAGCGGGATGCCGGTCTGGCGGCTCACAATCTCCGCAATGTCCTCATAGCCAATCTCTTCCTTGATGAGGGCAGAGTCAGATTGGGTCTGTTGGAGTTTGGATTTCAATTCCTCCATCTCCTTCTCCGCGCTTTGGATTTTGCCGTAGCGGAGTTCTGCCACAAGACCGTAATCGCCGTTGCGTTCTGCATTGGAGGCCTGTGTCTTGTAGTTTTCGATGTTGGATTTGATTTCTTGCATCTGTTTTACGATGTTTTTTTCCTCCTGCCACTTGGCGTTGAGTTGTGCGCGTTGTTCGTTGAGGTCGGCGAGAATTTTGGCGTTTTTCTCGATTTTTACGGTGTCGCCCTCGCGCTTAATCGCCTCACGCTCAATTTCATACTGACGGATTTTGCGGTTGACCTCGTCCAGAGGCTCCGGCACGGAGTTCATCTCGATGCGGAGTTTTGCCGCGCTCTCATCGATGAGGTCTATCGCCTTGTCGGGCAAGAAACGGTCGGAGATGTAGCGGTTGGAGAGTTCCACGGCTGCTATTATCGCCTCGTCTTTGATTCGTATCTGGTGGTGGCTTTCGTAACGCTCCTTCAATCCACGGAGTATTGAGATTGCGTCCTCCACATTAGGTTCGTTGATGAGCACGGGTTGGAATCGACGTTCCAACGCCTTGTCTTTCTCGAAATATTTTTGATACTCATTGAGGGTTGTCGCGCCGATGGCTTTGAGTTCGCCACGAGCGAGGGCAGGTTTCAATATGTTGGCGGCGTCCATTGCGCCTTCGCCACCGCCCGCGCCTACGAGTGTGTGAATTTCGTCTATGAAAAGTATGATTTCGCCGTCGGAATCCACTACTTCTTTGATGACAGCCTTGAGACGCTCCTCAAATTCGCCTTTGTACTTTGCACCGGCAATGAGCGCGCCCATATCGAGCGAGTAGAGTGTCTTGGATTTGAGGTTTTCGGGTACGTCGCCGTTTACGATTCTGTGAGCGATGCCCTCGGCGATGGCGGTCTTGCCGACGCCGGGTTCGCCTACGAGGATAGGATTGTTTTTGGTACGACGGCTCAGGATTTGCAGCACGCGGCGGATTTCTTCGTCACGGCCAATCACGGGGTCGAGTTTGCCTTTGAGAGCCTGTGCGTTGAGGTTGACGGCATATTTGGCGAGGCTCTGGTAAGTATCTTCCGCAGTCTGTCCCGTTACCTTGCCGCCGCCACGGAGTTCCTTGATTGCCATATCGAGGTCTTTGGCGGTGAATCCGCTGTCCTTCATCATCGCCGAAACGTCGTCGCCAGCGTTGAGCATTGCCTGATATATATGCTCGATGGTGACGTATTGGTCGCCGTTTTTCTCGGCTATGGTCTGTGCTTCGAGGAGTACTTTCTGTGTGTTGCTGCTCAGGAACGGGTCGCCGCCCTGCACTTTTGTATAACGCGAACAGATGGCTTCCAACGCCCTCTGGAAGGTTGCGACGTTGATATTCAACTTCCTGAAAATGAAGTTGGTGATATTTTCGTCGGCCTTCATTATCGCGGTCAGCAGGTGTCCCGTCTCTATCGCCTGGCACCCCGAGCGTTGGCTCAGCGCAATGGCTTCGTTGACAGCCTTCTGACTTTTGATTGTAAACTTGTCGAAATTCATTTTTTGAACGTTTTTGGTTGTTGATTTTCTGATGAAGGATTTGCAATTGTTTTGCCAAAGTAGGTTTTATGACAGAATGGCAGAGATTGACATACTTCCGCTGACAAAGATAATTGTTTTTCTGACAATTTGCCGTGATTGGGATTTTTTTTACGGAAATTTTTTCAATTAAGCTATCAATTATCATCAATGATTAATTTGCGGAATAATATTCAGTATTTTATGCATTAATATTTACGTGTTTCCCGTAATGGTTGGGTGTGCGATTGTACGTGTTTCTCGTATTTGTTTGATTTTTGGAGATTGTTTTCGGGGTTAGGGTAGGGGGTAAGAATAATTTAAGGGCATCGGATGTAAGTGTCAGTTTTTGACTTTTTTACTTACCCGATGCCCTTGGTTAATGACTTGGTTCTGACAGGCCTCGCTTTCTGTCGCCTGCCTTCATCTGACTGATTGCTTGGGTCTTGCATGATATTCCGTTTTTGAGGGTTAGAATACCAAGCTGTCACATTCAATCTTGAAATTCGACTTGTGTGAGTCAAACTTGCTGTTGTTGTTGAGACCATTGACAGCTGCTGCCACTACTGCTGAGGCTACTGCTACGATTGTGATGATTGTTGCCATAATCTTAATTGTTTAATTGGTGAAACATTTGCTTTATTAGTTGATGTAAATGTATAAATATGCAGAAAGCTGTACAACTTTTTTATGTTAAATTTACGTTAAGCCGTGCGGTTTTTTAGAATTTGAGATAAAAATCCCTTGTCAGGCATTTGTAGGGCATTGTGTAATTGCCGTCGCGGTCGCGGATTGTGAGTTGATTTTGTTGCAGAGGCAGGATTTTGTTTGAAAATGTCAAGAGTGCGCGTATTGGATTGTGCCCTTCGCGGCTTATGACGGCGGTTTTTCGGCAGAGGTGCAGCCCGTTTAACGCGCAGAGCCGCACAAAATCCAATTTTTCGCCCCACGGAATTATGACCGAAAATTTGCCGCCGGGCTTCAATATCGTTGCCGTTCCCTTTATTAATGCGTCAAATGGCAACGATTCCGCCTGCCGTGCCAACATTCGTTTCTTGTCGGGACTGCCGGTAGTTTCCGTAAAAAATGGCGGATTGCTGATTATGTGGCTGAATGTCTGGTGTTGACAATTGCAATAATTCCTAAAATCTTCGTTGACAACGGTGATTCTGTCTTTGAATTGTGATTCGTTGACATTTTCAACTGCCTGATGATAAGCGTCTTGGTCGATTTCGATGGCTGTTATTGTTGCGTCAGAGGCGCGTTGTGCGCACATCAAAGCGATAAGCCCCGTCCCTGTGCCGATGTCGAGAATTTTGGTGGCGCATTCGAGGTCGCACCACGCGCCGAGCAGCACGCCGTCGGTGCCGGCTTTCATTGCCGTCTTGTCTTGGCGGATTGTGAATTGGCGGAAGGTGAAGTGGGGCGTGGGCATTGTTTTGGTAATTAAAACTTGTCAAATATCCCCAACCCAAACAGTGCAAAATCGTATTTCACCGGGTCGTTGGCGTCAAACTCGCGTAGTGCGGCGGTGATTTCTTCGACGGTTTTCCAATCGTTTTGCTTGCGGGTGATGAGGCCGAGTTTGCGACCGGTGGAGGCGGTGTGAGTGTCGAGCGGCAGCATCAGGGCTGATGTCGGAATGTCCCAAATGCCGAAATGTACGCCGCGCTTGTCGTTGCGGCACATCCACATCAGGTACATATTGAGGCGTTTGCCCGCCGCGCCTTTTTGGACGTCGGCGATGTGCTTGGTGGTGCGGAGTGGATAATTACATTCAAAAAAAATCTTGCGGAAATCTATGAGCGTCTCGCGGATGTTGCCGTGCTTGCGGAAGGCGGATTCAAATACGTTTTTCAGTCCGCCGTGATTGCGGTAGATGTTTTGAAGGCTTGCCACACAATATTGGAAATCAGCGTTTTGAAATGTTCTGTGAACAAATGGAGGCATGTCGGCGGCTATGTCGGCACTGAAATTCATCACAAAATCATACGGTCTATTGCCCATTATGTCCATCATTTTGTGGGCGTTGTTTACAATCATTTTGCGGTTGCCCCAAGCAATCGTCGCCGCTAAAAAACCCGAAATCTCAATGTCCTCACGTGCAGTGAACGTGTGAGGTATCTGTATCGGGTCGCTCTTGATGAACTCTGGCGTATTGTATTGACGGTACTTCTCGTCAAGAAGGTCTTTTATTAATTCAAAATTCATAATTAGAAATTAGAAATTAAAAATTAAAAGTTAAAAATTAAAAATGGGGCATCCGCTGGATGGCAATTATGCATTGTGAATTATGCATTATGCATTGTTATCAATCACTCCATCCTTGATTCTGATGATGCGGTCGCTCATTTCGGCGAAGTGTTCGTCGTGGGTAACGATTACAAAAGTGTGCTTGAATTTGTCGCGGAGGTCAAAGAGGAGCTGATGGAGTTCGTCGCGGTTTTTGGAATCGAGGTTGCCCGATGGCTCGTCGGCAAATATCACTGACGGACTGTTGATGAGCGCACGAGCGATGGCTACGCGCTGTTGTTCGCCGCCCGAAAGTTCCGACGGCTTGTGCGTGAACCTGTGCGCGAGGTTGAGGTACGTCAGGAGTTCCTTGGCGCGGGTTTCTGCATCGTTTTTGGGTGTGCCGGCGATGAGGGCGGGGATGCAGACATTCTCCACTGCGTCAAATTCGGGCAGCAAGTGGTGGAATTGGAATACAAATCCAATCTTCTTGTTGCGGAAGTCTGCCAACTTGTTGCCTGTCAATTTGTTGGCATCGATGCCGTCTATGATTACCTCGCCCGTGTCGGCTTTGAGCAGCGTGCCGGCTATCTGCAATAGGGTGGTCTTGCCTGCGCCGCTCGCGCCAACGATGGAAACAACCTCCGAATCGTTGATGTCGAGGTTGATGCCTTTCAGCACTTGGAGGTTGCCGAAGGATTTGGTTATGTTTTTGAGTTGTATCACCTTAAAACAAGTAATTGAAGTGATTGAAGTAATTGAAATGATTGAGCCAATCAAATTCTTTGCAAATATATATAAAGTGTGCCATTCGAGCAAATGTTTTTGCGTTTTGAAAAAATCGTGGTCATAAAAATTGATGATTGTTGCAATAATTCACTTTTTTGCAAAATAAAATGCTTATCTTTGCACCTGTTTTCTAAAAAACGTAAAGGAAAAATATGCGCGTTACACATACAGAGTTGTTGGAGCAGATACGCAACCACGGTAAACTGACTACGAGACAGCAGGTTAGCCTGACTGCCAAGTTGTCTATGCCGGCTATCTTGGCGCAGATTTCCTTTATCCTGATGCAATACATCGACGCTTCGATGGTGGGACATTTGGGCGCGGAATGTTCGGCGGCGGTTGGGCTCGTGAGCAGCACTACGTGGCTGTTTTTCGGGTTGACGGAGAGCCTTGTGTCTGGTTTTGCCGTGATGGTGGCTCACCGTATCGGCGCACGCGACAACAAGGGTGCTCGTAATGTACTTCGTCAGTCGCTCACTGTCTGCTTGTTGTGGGCGGTATTTTTGGCGGGCGTTGGGATGTTGATAAGCCCACATCTGCCGCATTGGCTCAATGGCGGCGAAGACATTGTGCCGTTGGCGTCGTCGTATTTTCTGATTTTTGCGGCTGGATTGCCTTTCTATCAGCTCGACTATTTGGCGGCGAGCATGCTCCGAAGCAGCGGCAATGTAAAGGTGCCGAGCGTCTTGAATGTCATAATGTGCATTTTGGACGTTATTTTCAATTATTTCCTTATCAACAACTCCCACGAAATCACATTGTTTGGCACTAAATATCTGGTGCATTGCGCCGGGCTTGGTGTAACGGGTGCGGCGTTGGGGTCGTTGTTGGCGGTATTTGTAACGTCTATTGCGATGGCGTGGTACTTGTTTTTTAGGTCCAAGGATTTGCGCATCTGCGACGAGCGCGGGTCGTACAAGCCTGAACGCGACAATATGCGCCGCGCCCTCAAAATCGCCATTCCAATAGGCGGCGAGCGTTCCATTATGAGCATAGCTTATACGACAATCATCGCCATCGTTGCGCCGCTTGGCAATGTGAGCCTTTCTGCCGATACATTGGCGGTAACGATAGAAGGACTTTGCTATATGCCCGGCTATGGCATCGCCGATGCTGCGACTACACTTGTGGGGCAGTGTGTGGGCGCGGGTCGCCGGAGGCTTGCGCGGAGTTTTGGCAGGATAACGGTGATTTCGGGTATGATTGTGCTTACTATAATGGCAGTCATAATGTATCTGACGGCGCGTGTTGCAATGTCGCTGATGACCCCGGTGGACGAAATCATCGACCTCGGCGCCACGATACTCAGGATAGAGGCGTTTGCAGAGCCGTTTTTTGGAGCGGCGATCGTTTGCTACGGAGTATTTGTGGGGGCGGGCAGCAGCGTTGCGCCAATCGCCATCAATGTATCGTCGATGTGGCTCATCAGGATTCCATTCTCATTCTTGATAGTAGGGTCGATGGGATTGACTGGCGTTTGGATTGTAATGGCAAGCGAACTCGCGGCACGTGGCGTCATTCACCTAATTTACTTGCGCTCAGGACGCTGGCTCAACACCCAAGCTATGCGCGAAGCAATCGCAAAAAACCGCAAATTGTAGCTAATATAAAAATAAGGCGTCATATATCAAACTATATAAAGATTACGCAGTACGCGCTTGG
Source organism: Bacteroidales bacterium UBA3824 (assembly GCA_002393195.1). Lineage (GTDB taxonomy): Bacteria > Bacteroidota > Bacteroidia > Bacteroidales > UBA3824 > UBA3824. The sequence goes on from DGIK01000026.1 coordinate 27,471, forward strand.
ACATCCAACACTTCGAAATCGTAGTCGGCTTTAATCGAGAACAAGTCTCCTTTAATGCCGTCAAGTTTATTTTTGGAAGCATTGATAGCCAAATATGATTGGTCTATTCCAATCCATTTTCTATTGTTGCGCTGTGCCGCTGCCAATGTTGTTCCGCTACCGCAAAAACAATCCAAAACTATGCTGTTTTCATTTGACGAGGTTTTTATTATCAAGTCAAGCATATCGGAATTTTTTTCGGTTGGGTAATCGGGGTATTGAGGATCTTTGTATTCCCAAATATCTTGAACACGTTTGCCTTCTCGCTCATCTGCATAAATGATTTTGCGAGGATTACCGTTGTTAGACCATTCTATCAAACCGTCATTGTCCCATTTTTCCAAAGTTTCAACGTCAGTTCTCCAATGTCTGCCGGCAGGAGGCAAAATGCCCTTAAAAGGTTCGTTGGATTTTCCATTAGAGGTTTCTCCTGGGGCGTGAATTGGTACTGTAGTATATCTTCGTCCGAACTTATCCTTTTTGGGGAATAGTTTTTCTAAATCTCTTTCTGTATATTTTTCTCTTGGTTCGTTCCAAATCGGATTGTTGGATTTAGTATAAAAAAGAATCAAATCTTTAATGTTGCCATATCCGATTCTATCAAAATTTTTGGGATTACATTTGACACGTGTAATGTCATTGCGAAAGTTTTCTATGCCAAAAACCTCGTCCATCATTACTTTTACGTAATGACCAATTTTATAATCAATATGTAAATAAATTGAGCCTTTGTCTGACAATAATTCTTTTATCAAAAGTAGTCTTTTTTTAAGATAGTCAATGAAATCTGTCCCTTTGAGTGTGTCAGTATAAGCAATATCGCCGCTACGCGAATTGCTGATTGTGGACGCTCTTCCGTTGGTTATTGTAAAATTGCTGCCGGTGGCAAAAGGAGGGTCTATGTAAACCAAATCAATTTTGCCGCGCAATCCTTTTACATCCAAAAGATAACGCATACCATCGATATTATCCGCTTGTATGAGAATAGATTTCTGCATTTAAAGTTGATATAAAAATTCACGTAAAACCAATGCACTCATAATGTTATAAGATTTATAGGTTTCTGTAATTTCCCTATACATCTTATTGTTGCCTTTGATATAAAGAACTCCATCAAGAATTGCAATTTTTTCTGCCTTGACTCTTTTGGCTTCAATCGTAGATATAGCATCATTAAATTGTGCATTCTGATGGCCACCGAAATCCGTAAGAAATTTTGCTTCGCCAATTACATATTTTCCATTGAAACGACCCACGAAATCAAGACCTTTCTCTCTTTTGTAACCTAATTCTTCGCGAGCAAAATCCATCATTAATTTATCACTTCCATCAAGTATTGCGTTGGCATCAGAAGAAAGAAAATCTTTTATGCCAACAGGTTGTATACCAAGGGCTTTTGATTTAAGCCAGTCTTTAAACATAGGACCAATTTGTCTGTTGGTTTCTTTGGGTTCGCTACATCTTTCAAACAGTTTTGCCAATCCTAACTCGTACAATCTGCCACATATTCTGTTAATTGTTTTAGGGTTTCTAACAATGGCAGATTTATCTCTTTTGAGGTAGGCTATATAACTATCCTTTACAGGAAATAAGTCCAAATCCAAAAGGGCTTGAATCAACTGCACATTGTCTCTTTTATTGAACGCCTTTTCTACATTGTTCCAAATATCTGAATCAATGTCGCGAATACCCTCCGGAATGGTAGGGTACACACGAAACAAATCATCTAAATACGAACGTTGATTTGCGTATTCGATACTTAGTTGTGTCCATCTGTTCATATTACAATCCTTTTTTTTGCAAATTTAAAAAAAAATCCTATAATGATTAGGTTATTAACATTAATTAAACATTAAGTTGATTCCCTTTTTCAATCATGTTTGTACCTCTATTTCAAATGTATAAGAATGAGGATAGAAATGAGGAAATTTATTACGCTTTAATACTCCGTCACCTCTTCGTAAGTGTCGTTTTCGGTGAGCATGTACGCCTTGCCGGGGCGTTTATGTAGCATCGGGAGGATTTCGGGATGCTGGAAGGCGATGGTGTAGAGGTCGCTGTCGAGGTTGGCGTAGAAGTCGAGCGGCAAATTGTCCGATGTGCCTTTCACAAATTCTGATTCGTATTCCAAAAAATACCAACCCGAAAAATCGCCTTCGGGTTCGGCGCGGTACATATATGCAATCTTGTTGTTGTAATCCAAAACCCCCGACGAAACACGGCAGCCAATCCTGTCGTCGTTCCAATCGGGCAGGGCGTCGCGTTTGGCGGCTTCGTAATCTTCCATTGCTTGGGTGTCCGTAGTACACTCGTAGGGATAATAATCGTCCAACGTCTCAAAATATTCGTTGCCACGGGCGAGACAGGCGCGTTGCCAGGCGAGGCCTTTGATGTCGAATGATGGTTCGAGGTAATGATTGTCAACGAGTTCCGATTCGTACAGCGGCACCACCATCATAAAATTGATTTCCTTGCCGTTGCCTACTATCTTATTGGCGACGTGGCAGAGGGTAACGCTATTGAGGTACGAAGAATAATGAAATGGCTTGTCGAATACTTTCAGGTAATTTTCGGAGACGGGACGGTTGCCATCAATGGCCTCTTTTACAATGGCTTGCAAGAGTTCCACAATCCACGTTTCGTGTTTGTCGGATGATGATGAATAGTCCCAATTGTAAGGCACTCTGATGGCAAGTTCATAATACTTTTGCTGGCCAAAGTGTTTCATATTGTAATTGCTAAAGCCTTGGGTAACAAGCACGTCGTTGTCAACAAGCAGAAATTCCACCTGTTGCTCCTCCATCGCAAATTCTGGCAGCGCGGCTATCTTGCGCCCGAACACTTCGCCGATGAAACTCCTGATGCCAAGGCTTTTGATGCCAATATTATCGTTTCCCTTTGAACCAAACAATCCCATTTCTTTCTCTTTGTTTACTTTACGATGGTGAGCAGTTGCTGTTTGAGGCTGTCGAGGTCAGTGACGACAGGGTATTGCGGGAAGTCTGCCTTCACATTCTCTGGCGGACAGAACAAGATGCCTTTATCTGCCTCGGCTATCATAGTCACGTCATTATAACTGTCGCCAAAAGCCACCACGTTGTACATCAACGACTTGAACGCCTGAACGGTCTTCCTTTTTGGGTCGCTCTGACGCAAATGGTAGTTGACGATGCGACCAGTGGAATCGGTTTCGAGGTTGTGGCACAGGAGGAACGGGTTTTCGAGTTTGTCCATCAACGGCTGAGCAAACTCCACAAAAGTGTCGCTCACGATGGCAAACCTCGTCGCCTGACGGATTTCCCTGATAAACTCCAACGCGCCGGGCAGCGGGTCAAGAGTATTGATAACATCCTGAATGTCACGTAGTTTGAGATTGTGCTTATCGAGGATTTCCAATCTGTATTTCATCAGTTGGTCATAATCCTTGATGTCGCGGGTAGTGAGTTTCAATTCCTCGATACCGGTTTTGAGCGCAACATTCACCCAAATCTCCGGCACAAAAACGCCTTCCAAGTCGGCACAAACAATCCACATAATTTTTTTTAGTTTTTTGATTATTAATTACGCCGCAAAGATAAGAAAAAAATCGCAAACGCCGTATCAGGCGAGAGCGATTTTCTTTTTATGCAGATGTCTGGCGTACACGGTGCGTCTTTATCCTAACACCTTCCCCATAAAGTACCTAATCTGTGGTCGCCACCAGCACCAATCGTGAGCCACGTCGAATCCCCAATAATCGAACCAGGCGGGCACGCCGTGGTCGCGGAGGATTGTGTCGAGGCGGCGTGTGGAGGCGAGGAGGTCTTCCTCCCAATTGCCTTGACCACAGCATACTATGATGCGGCGTTTGCGGTATTCGTCCCAATAATAATGGTCACGGGGCATCCATGTGAGGTAATCTTCGGGCGAATTGGAGTAAACAAGTTCGTCAGAATAATTGCCGAAAAAATAACTTGCGTGATACAGTCCGCTCTGCGCAATCAAAGTATCGAAAATGTCGGGTCGGCGGAAGAAAAAATTTGCGGAATGAAAACCGCCCATTGAGCAACCCGTAGAAATGATGTTGCCCTTGTCGCCAATCTCGTGAATGAGTTCGTCGCAGATGTAATGATACCACCTTTCGTGCTGTGCGATGCGGGCGTGGCAGTCCCAACTCCCAGAACTCCAAGTCTCTGGGTCGATGCTGTCGCAGCATACCAATCTCAAACGTCCGCTCTCGATGAAGTCCGACAGCACGTCCACCATTCCAAAATTTTCGTAATCGAAAAACCTGCCGTTTTGCGACGGAAATACAAGCGCAGTCTTCCCCGCGTGTCCATAAACCTTGTATTCCATATCGCGCCCAAGGTTTTGGCTGTAATGTTTTCTGTATTCTACTTTCATAATGCCGCAAAGATAATACTTTTAACGGAAAATCACCGCCTTTCGGTGGATTATTTTTTTGTAAACAAAAATTACCGTCAATTTTTCGTCAATTACCAAAAAAATAATTTTCGATAATTGATGGTAATTGACGGTAATTCTCGTTCCCCAACCGCCGCCGCAAGGCGGCAATTTCCGTGTTTTCTGTGTTTTTCGTAGTTATTTCTGCTCGTGCACGTACCTCATGAACTCCTCCACTTCCTCGTAACTTTCGAGCCTTACCGTAAACATTTGGTTGCCCATTGCGCCGGAGAGAATTTCGGGCATACGCTCGCACATAACCATCTGACTGCCATAACGTTGACGCACCTCGTCGTCGGTATGAACATACTTGTGGCAATCGCGGCGAGAGGCAAAGGCACAGTAATATTCGTTCTTCCACGGCAGCGAGAGGGCGTTGCCGGCATCGTGCTGATACGCCGAGGCAATTTGCGATTTGTCATAGCTTACCATGTCCGCCCAAATCTTGTAAA
>DGIK01000198.1:0-18344 GCA_002393195.1 Bacteroidales bacterium UBA3824
TTGGGGTCGCGAGTCCGAGTCTCGTCTCCCGCTCTTTTTTATTTTCTTTTTCGGTCTCTAGCTCAGTTGGTAGAGCAACTGACTCTTAATCAGTGGGTCCAGGGTTCGATCCCCTGGAGACCGACCAACTTCCTTCAAAGGTATATTCAGCCGGGCCAGTCATTAAGATGCGCCCGGTTTTTTTGTTCCATTCTATCACCAAGTCGCCGCCGAGGAGGTGGAGTGTAGCCTTGTTGTCGCAAAGTCCATTCACCACTGCCGCCACGAGCGTAGCGCATGCGCCTGTGCCGCAAGCCAATGTCTCTCCCGCGCCGCGCTCCCATACGCGCATACGTATTTCGTTTTGATTGATTACATGTGCAAATTCCACGTTGGTCTTGTGTGGAAATGCTTCTATGCAATTTTCGATTTTTGGACCTTCGGTGTGTACGAGGGCGTCTGTAATGTCATCTACAAAAATTACGCAATGAGGATTGCCCATGCTTACCGATGTGTATTTGAAGCCGCCGGGAATCGTTGCGCCAGAGGGCAATACGGCTGGTTCGCCCATATCGACGGTCGCGCTTTTTACGATGTTGTTGGAATCGGTGTTTACATGAATCAATTTGATTCCTGCTTTGGTCTGGAGGGTGAAGTCGGTGGATTTTACAATTGCGTGTTCGTAAGCGTATTTGGCGACGCAGCGGCTTGCATTGCCGCACATTTCGGCTTCCGAGCCGTCAGAATTGAACATTCTCATCCTTACGTCGCAGCCATTGTCGGACGGCATTATAAGTACAATGCCATCGCCACCTACGCCAAAATGATGGTCGCTCATACGGCGGGCGAGTTCGTGAATGTCGCCGAGATAGTCGATTGGCGTGGCAAAACAATCGATGTATATGTAATCGTTGCCCGCGCCCTGCATCTTTACAAAAGGTATTTTTTTCATTGTGTTTTGGTAATTTTGTTTTGTTCACCGGCAAAATTACCACTATTCGCACTTACTTGCAACTATCAGGCGCATGATTAAGTGAATGACTTATGGGGAATGCATAATTCATAATTCACAATTCACAATTAAAAATTAAAAAATGCATAATTCATAATTGCTATCGCCGGATGGCAATTATGAATTATGCATTATGAATTATGAATTGAAAAAATCGCTTACTTCTTGATGACTTTGACGCTCTGCAATGTTTCGCCGGTGTATGCACGCAAAATGTATATGCCGGGGGTGAGTGAGGTCATGTCGATTTGTTTGGTGTTGCCCGCAAGTATTTTGTCGCCAGCGATGGTGTAGAGCGTGTAGCTTACGGTTTCGGCTTCGTCGTCTATTGTTACGTAGTCGGCGGTGGGGTTAGGATATACGTTGAGGGCAATTGTTGCAATGTTTTCCGATACAGCGGTTTCGGGGTTGTCGTCGGGATCCTCGCCAGTATATACGTAGGGTGGGAGAGGGGTCTCCACCGTGCCGGTAGTGTTGCGGTCGAATGGTGTGGATGCCGTGAAGGTAACGAGCTCTTTTGCGCCGTCGCTTTTGCGTCCCACTGATTGGTTTTTCTTGAGTTCGGGCGCGTCAAAATTGTCGATGTAGATGTTGGCACCGTTCACAATATCGCCGAGATCCACGGTGTTAGCCTTTTCGTCTTTGAGGGTGAGTCCGAGGTGCAATGCTCCGAGTTCGGGTTTGTTGTCAGCAAAGAATACCAAATGACCCTTGGCTGGTATTGTGGTGATTTCTGTGTGTCCGCCCGGTATCTGATATTGGGTTTTGCTGTTGACTATTACATACATACCCGCCATGTCGATTGCTTGGTCGTTGTCGTTATAAAACTCTATCCATGCCGGGAAATGTCCTGTCTCGTCGGCAAGTATGCCCTTGTTGTTGGGCATTACCTCGTTGACATACAATTTGGTGACTGCCACTGTCCTTTGCGGAAGTGTAACGGGGGCGGCATCCTTGGTATTGAGTTTGATTACTACGTTGGTGTAGGGGTCGATGTCCAATGATTCGTTGTATATTCTCTGTTCGTTGCCGTTGTCGTAGGTTACAAGCCAGTAGTCAACCGCTTTGCCTGCTGGCAGTTCGGCTGTTACGTTGAAATTGATTCCTGCAAAATACCTGCCCGAGATGTTGGCGGTGGACGGACAGCCGTTGAGGGAGAATTTTACATTGTTGATGTCGGCCGTTACCGTAACGTCGTAGCGGCTTGAGATTGAGAAATAGTCCCTCAGATGCTGCGAAACGTGTTTTGGGCGTTCTGCAAACCAGCTGTTTACATTCTCGATTTCTTCTTCCCACGGTGTCGGGTTGTTCCACCAACTTTGTATGCGCCAGTTGTACCATTTTTGTGCGTGTTCCATATACTCGGTCTTTACGAGGTTTTTGAGCGAGTCGGAAAATTCCTTCACCCTTGCAGCGCGGAATGTGGTGTTCATGTGATATGAGAAACGCTGCAAGAATTTTGCCTTAAACTCATTGTTTTCCAATAATTTGCGCATCAAAAGATTGACACCGTATGAAAAACCAAATGCATCGTTCACGTATTCATCTAAGCATCTTTTTACAGAGTTTTCATCGGCAGGATGACCGCCGTATATGTTGCACGAAAATTCGGTGCCGAAGAGTACCCAACGCCATTTGGTGTTTTTGCCACGGGCGCGCCACCATTTGTTGTTGTTGTTGGGCCAGTCTTTGTTGCCGACGTATATCTGCGCAATCCAATAATCGACGAAATTGTTGATGTCGATTTCGGATGCCACTTTGTCGTAGTTGGCTTGTACGGCAAGGCTGTTTTTTTCAACGAATGACAGCAGCTGCTTGTATTCCTTGTTGTCGCCGTCGATGATGTCAACACTGTTGCTGCCCTTGTATTCGAGGAGGTCCACGAGGTCGCTCTCTACGCCGTAATTCTCTTCGGCGAAGTGGTCAGACACCTTTTCGCGCATATTGTGCATGCCGAGGTATTCGCCGTTGAGGAACACTGCCACCGGTTGCAATGCTTGTACGTCCACATCCATGCTGCCGCTTGCTGCAAGTCCTGTAATCAAAGCGTCGCGGAGCATTGTGCCGCCAAAGTCGTTGCCGCCGTTGCGAAGTACGATAGATTTGAATTTGTCGATGTCTTTCTTGTCGAAGAATTTGTATCTGAGCCTATTGTCGCCGTATTCCTTGCGGGCGATGATGCGGAGCGACTTCATGGCGTTTGTGCGGCTGCAAGTGCCGGTAATCTTTACGCCGGCGTCCTGCGAAAGTTGGAGTATCTGGTTTTTGTCAAAATACTCGAAGTGTACGGGTCGTTCCCAGTCTTGGTTCCAATTGACGGGGTTGTCGGAGCATTTGCCAGCCACGCCGTTGGTGCCTTCTACGTAGATGCCAATCTTATTGTCGTAAAAATTTTTTCTGTCGGTAACGAGCGATACCACAGGGAGCGTCATCTGTCGGTTGTTGATGAAATATGTTGCTGTTGCCACTTTGCTCTCCTTGCAACCGTTGCTTATGGCGATGGCGCGGAGTGCGGTGTTTTTGTTGATGCTGATGGCGGCGGTGTATTTTCTGGATGATTTGTTGGGTGTAGAGCCGTCGGTGGTGTAATAGATGGTCGCATCAGGGTCGGAGCATGTGATGGTCGCCTTTTGGGTTGTGGCGAAGAATCCGGCGGTAGGCGATATTACGGGTGTTTCGCTGAGAGCCTTGGAGTTGCTGTTTCGTTTGCCGGGTGTGGCTACGTCAAATACGCCCCATGAACTTGCGCCGTCGGTAATGCGTCCGTATGAATGGTCGTCGTAGAGTGGGGTGGTGGCTACTTGGTCGATGATTTCTTCTGAGGGGTTGGATAGCACAATATCTTCGCCTCCGTCGCTCGAAAGCTTGAATCCGGCGTTGAGCCCGGTGCCGAGGTCGTTGCACAGTATCACTACGTGTCCGCCGGGGATTATCACGGCGTCGCAGTCGATGACGTGTTTGCGTGGCTTTTTGGGATTGTCGGAGATGGCGTACCCTTTGAGGTTGACATCCTCCGCACCGGCGTTGTACAGCTCCACCCAGTCGCAAGAATAGCCCTTGTATTCGAGAGTGTCGGTGCCGGTACATATTTCATTGATTACGATTTGTGATTGCGCCGCCGTCGCTGCAAGCGTCAATACGGCTGCTGTTATGAGTCTTTTCATTGTATGTGTTTTGGTTTTAATTGTGCTGCAAAGTAACTAAAAATCATTGATAAAATGAAATTTTTTTGTATTCTTAACGATATGTAATAATAAAAAACGCCGGAGCATTTAATCGGTTGCTCCGGCGTTTTTTATAATGTCAAATACGTTTTGCTTAAACTATTTCTTGGTGTATTTGTCGGATTTTTCGGCTGCCGCCTCCTTGTTCCTATTGAGGAAGTCGTAGGCAATCGGGGATGCCACGAATACCGAAGAGTAAGTACCAACGATAGTACCGAGCATCAAGGCGAACACGAATCCACGGATTACCTCGCCGCCAAAGATGAAGATTACCAACAATACGAAGAATGTGGTGAGTGATGTATTCACGGTACGGGAGAGTGTGGAGTTGATAGCCTCGTTCATATTCTGCTTGAGCGAGTTGCTCGGACGAAGACCAATGAACTCACGCACACGGTCGAATACTACCACGGTATCGTTGATGGAGTAGCCCACGATGGTCAAGATGGCAGCGATGAACGACTGGTCGATTTCCATGGAGAACGGCATCAGCGAGCTGAAGAGTGAGAATACACCGAGCACGATGATGGTATCGTGTACCAACGCCATTGTTGCGCCAAGGCCATACTGCCAGTTCTTAAACCTTATCAAGATGTAGAGGAACATCACGATGAGCGAAATGAAGATGGCGATGGTGGCCGACTGCTTGATGTCGTCGGCAATGGTAGGTCCTACCTTGGACGACGATTGGAAACCGTAGTTTTCGACGCTGTCGTCGGTGGAGAGTACGGGAGTGCCGTTGTCGATTACAAAGCCTTGCAAGAACATATCGCGGGAGATGTTTTGAGTCTTGTAGAGCGATTTGAGCTTGTCGTAGAGGATGGTCTGTACTTCAGAATCTACGCCGTCGCCTTCGTCGTCGATGCGGTATTTGGTGATTATTTTTACCTGATTTTCAGCACCAAAGGTCTTTACCTGCGGCTCAGAACCAAAGCTCTCGGAGAGCAATGCCCTCACGTCGCCGGTGGATACCTTGTCGTCAAATTTTACTACGTATGTGCGACCGCCCACGAAGTCAACGCCTTGGTCGAAGCCCTTGATGACCATCGATGCGATGCTGATTACAATCAATGCACCTGAAATGACGTATGCGGTCTTCTTCATGTCGATGAAGTTGATCTTGGTGTTCTTGAGGAAGTATTCGTTCCAGTTGGTCCAGAACTTGATGTTCTTGCCGCGCTCGAGCAAAAATTCCAAGAACAACCTTGTGATGAAGATTGCTGTTACGAGGGTGGTGATGATACCGATTACCAATGTGGTGGCAAAGCCCTGGATAGGACCATGACCAAAGATGTAGAGGATGATACCGGTCAAGAGTGTGGTAGTATTGCCGTCGAGGATTGCGGAGTAAGAGTTGTTGTAACCCTCCTGGATGGCGAGTTTCATGCCCTTGCCATTGTGGAGTTCCTCGCGGATACGCTCGAATATGATGACGTTAGCATCCACAGCCATACCCATTGTGAGCACGATACCGGCGATACCAGGAAGTGTCAAAACTGCGCCGAGCGACGAGAGTACGCCCATCAAGAAGAATACGTTGCAAATCAACGCGATTGCTGCGCCGATGCCGGCTGTGCTGTAGAATAAAATCATGTAAAGGATTACAATGACGAATGCGCCTACAAACGACCAGAGACCCTGGTTGATGGTAGCCTGACCGAGCGAAGGTCCTACGATTTCTTCCTCGATTACCTTTGCGGGTGCGGGAAGTTTACCAGATTTCAGGATGTTGGCCAAGTCCTTTGCCTCGGCTACGGTGAAATTGCCGGTAATCTGAGAATTGCCGCCAGTGATTTCGCTCTGTACGGTCGGGAACGAATATACATAATTGTCGAGTACGATAGCCACCTGCTTGCCGATGTTGTCTTTGGTGATACGACCCCAGGTGCGCGCACCTTCGCCGTTCATTGTCATAGACACCATTGCTGCGCCGCCTTTCCTTTCGTCAAATTCTTCACGAGCGTCGGTGATTACGTCGCCATTGAGGGGAGCTGTACCGTCGCGGTTTGTAACTTTGATGGCAACGAGTTCGAAGCTGCTCTCGTCCTGCTCCATCGGCTTTACGCACCAGAAGAATTTGAGGTCGCGGGGGAACATATCTTTTACCTGCTGTGTAGCCAAATATTTGTTGACAGTGGCAGTATCCTTATAATTAGCAAAACCTACGGCCGCGCCGCCTACAAAGGAACCGCTTTGATCGACCATCGGATGAAGCACTGCGAAAAGCGGATATTGTTTTGCATATTGCTCTTCGTTTTGAGTGATAGCGGTAGAATCTGTTTCGCTGAGGATATTGTCGTCGCCGCCGAGGAGAGATTTAGTTGTGTCTGCAACAGTAGATTTTGTGGTGTCGGAAACGGGAGCGGCAACGGTATTGTTGTCGAAATCGTATCCGGCATCCTTCAAAGTCTTAATACGCTGGTTGGCAGCCATCAAGCTGTTTGCAACTTCACGGTTGTCGTAAGTCTCCCAAAATTCGAGGTTTGCTGTACCTTTGAGGAGGTTCTTTACACGCTCAGGATCTTTGACGCCCGGAAGCTCCACGAGGATACGGCCTGTCTGACCCGAAAGTTGTTGGATATTGGGCTGGGTAACGCCAAAACGGTCGATACGAGTACGCAACACATTGAAAGAGTTTGCGATAGCAGCCTCACTTTCGTCCCTTAAAACTTTGAGGACATCGGCGTTAGTGGAATTGAAATTTACTTTGCCTTTGAGGTTGTAATTGTTGAAAATGGAAGCCAACTGACCATTGGGAGCCACTTGCTCGAAAGCCTTGCCAAACAGAGTGATAAAGTCGTCCTGACTGTTTTTCTGATTTTCTTTGGCGAGGTTGAGAGCCTGCAAGTAAGTAGGGTCTTGACTATGACCTGAAAGTGCGTTAACAACGTCTGCCACCGACACTTCCAAAATGACGTTCATACCGCCTTTGAGGTCGAGACCGAAATTGAGCTCGTTTTCAAGACATTCCTTGTATGTGTATCCCAAATACACCTTTTGGTTTCCAATAGAGTCCAAGTATTTGGCCTCTTTCTCAGGATTTCCGGCGGCATATTTCGCTGCATCAGACTTTACTTTCGACGTTACCACCGAGAACGAAAGGTGGAACAGGCACGCCAAAGCCAATGCTATCGCCAAAACCCTAATCAATCCTTTGTTTAACATTTGTTTTTGTTTATATTTTTTTAATTATTTGCAAACATTTATATTTTTAGCGGTTGCAAAGGTATTATATTTTTTTCAAACGTGCAAAAGTTTTTTTATTTTGCATCAATTATTTTTATCAGATAGATTTTTGGCCAGTTTTTTCCGGTTACAAACAGCCTGTCGCCCGCCGCGTCGTAGGCAATTCCATTGAGCACGTCGGTAGTTGTGGAACGCAGATTGTCGGGCAGGATTCCTGTCAAGTCTATGTAACTCAATACTTTGCCTGTGTTGTAGTCTATCTCGGCGATTTGGTCGGTCTGATAGATGTTGGCGAGAAGTCGTCCGCCCACCATTTCGGTCTCGTTGAGGTACTGCACCACGCCGAGATTGTCGCAGACTTGCACGGTCTTGATGGTTGAAAATCCGTTTGGCTCCAAGAAATAGAGGTTTTCGCTGCCGGAGGTGAGTATCAAAGTGTCGTTGTTGAGGGCTGTAAGTCCCCATCCTTCTGTCGCCACATTGAACTCTGAGAGCCTTTGGAAGGTCTTTTTGTCATAGACAAAGCCTTTGTGCGACTGCCATGTCAACTGCATCAGCCTGTCGCCAATCATTGCAAGACCCTCGCCAAAATATTCGTCTTCGAGGTTTACACTTTGGAGGATGCTGCCGTTGTCGATTTTCACCTTTCGGAGCGACGATTTGCGTTTGAGACCAGTGGATTCATACAGGCATCCGTCCTCATAGACCAGACCTTGCGTATATGCCTCCACATCGTGCGGATAGGTTGCTAATACCTTGTAACTCTTCTTCTTAGGTATGATGTCGGAGTACAACATCAATGTCTGTGAAGCGTATTCGCTCGTGCCGTCGGGCAGGCAAAATTGGAGGCTCACCGGCACACGTCCACATCTCAATGCGGATGTTGCGATGTTGAATGAAGTTTCGCCTTTAGGGAGGGTTGCCACTTTTTTGCCGTCGATTTTGATGATTGTAGAATCGGCAACTACCGAGCCGTCGCTCGTGATGTCGAGGTTGTAATCGTCGCCAATCTTGCCCGTCGATTCGGGGTTTTTGTTGAGAATTTTAATCTCAAAATGCTGTTTTGCAGGCTGTTGCTGGGTGTTGGCGGTTGGTGTCTGCGTCGTGGTGTTGGTATTGCTGCCACTACCACCGCACGACTGAAAAGCCAACGGTATCAACGCTGCAAAAATAATTGCGTTTCGGCGTATGTTGTTAAATGTGTTCATAAACATTAGATATTTTATTTTCGGCTGCAAAGATACATTATAATTTATAATAACAATTGGATTCCGCCGAAAAAAATAACAAATATTAATTTTATGTTAACTTACTGAAATGCCGCTTGTTCCCGTTGGCGCGCATCAAAAAAATACAGCCATTCGTCAAAAAAATTTGGGATTTCATAACAATTAATTAATTTTGTAGTTTGTAACAACACACATCATCGTATGAACCACGACAGCATCAACCACGACGGACAAGTCGTAGAAATAACTGACAACAAAGTAGTTGCCGAAATTCTTGTGAGCGAGGCATGCGGCACATGCCAAGCCAAAGGGCTATGCCATACCAACGGCAAGAAAGTCCGCGTGGAGGCGGAGGCTGAGCCAGGACAGGATTTAAAGGTAGGGCAGCAAGTGAAAGTTTCATTCACGCCCACACTTGCGCTCAGTAGCGTTTTGCTTGCCTACGTATTGCCGTTGGTGCTGATGTTTGCGGTGATGTTTGCGTTAATTGCTGTTACTGGCAACCAAGACATCGGTTGCGTGAGCGGTTTGGCGGTGTTGCCGATATACTACACCTTATTATATATGATGCGGCACAAATTGCGGCGCAAATTTAAATTCAGGGTGGAGGAAATGGAGAGATGAAAGATTAAGTTGAAAATCAACAAATCAACAAATCGAAAATATAACTAAATTAAACAATAACAATCAAAAACAAAAAATGGATAATGTAATCGTGATGTCCATACTTGTATTGGGCGGCATAGCGATACTTGCCGCCGTGATATTGTATGTGATAGCAAAAAAATTCAAGGTGGAGGAAGACCCGCGCATCGACCAAGTGGCGGAATGTCTGCCCGGAGCCAACTGCGGCGGCTGCGGATATGCCGGTTGCCGCAATTTTGCCGAGGCGTGCGTCAAGGACTTCAACGGCAAGGTCTGCACCGCCGGCGGCAACGATGTCATGAAAAAAGTTGCCGAAGTGCTTGGCGTGGAGGCTGTAACCGCCGACGCCAAAATAGCCGTCGTAAGGTGTCGTGGCAGCAAGGACTGCCGCCCCAAGACAAGCAATTACGAAGGCGCAAAGACCTGCGCCATTGTGAGCGCAACTTACGGTGGCGAAACGGGTTGTTCCTTTGGCTGCATCGGACTCGGCGACTGCGAAAAAGTCTGTCAGTTTGGCGCAATCAAAATCAACCACGAGACTGGTCTACCGGAAGTCAACGACGAAAAATGTACCGGCTGCGGTGCATGCGTCAAGGCGTGTCCAAAGGTTGTAATCGAACTCCGCAAAAAAGCCCCGAAATTTCGCAAGGTTTATGTTTCGTGCATCAACAAGGACAGGGGCGCGGTTGCCAAAAAAGCCTGTTCGTCGGCATGTATCGGTTGCGGCAAATGCGCCAAGACCTGCCCGTTTGAGGCTATCACAGTGGCAAACAATGTCGCCTACATCGACTTCGAGAAATGCAAGATGTGCCGCAAATGCGTAGAGCAATGTCCCACAGGTGCAATCCAGGAGGAAAACTTCCCGCCGCGCAAGCCCAAAGCGGACGTTGCCGCCGTCGCCGACAATGCACCCGCAACATCTACCAACCCCAATTCTGACAATTTGCAAAAACAATAGACATGGAATTAAAGACTTTTAGCAAAGGCGGCGTACATCCCGCCGACAAAAAAATCACTGCCGCCAAACCAATCACGCCGCTTGCAGTGCCTCAGACGGTTGCAATTCCATGCGCAATGCACATCGGCGCACCCGCAGAAATCATCGTCCAAAAGGGCGACAAGGTGAAGGTGGGACAGTTGATTGCAAAAGCCACCGGTTTTGTTTCCGCCAACATCCACTCTTCGGTGAGCGGCACGGTGAAAAACATCGGCCCCGTCCCGGACGCTTCGGGCTACACCAAACAGGCGGTATTCATCACCGTGGAGGGCGACGAATGGGAAGAATCCATCGACCGCTCGCCCGACATCCGCCGCGACATCGACGACCTCAAGCCCGAAGACATCATCAACAAGGTGCATGAGGCTGGCATCGTGGGCATGGGCGGCGCAACATTCCCTACCCGCGTAAAACTCATGGTGCCAGAAGGCAAAAAAGCGGAGGCTGTGCTCATCAATGCCGTTGAATGTGAGCCTTATCTCACTGCCGACCACCGCGTGATGCTCGAAAAAGGCGAGCAACTCATGATTGGCACACAGTTGATAATGAAGGCTGTCAAATGCGATCAGGCGTACATTGGCATCGAGCAAAACAAACCCGACGCCATCGAGTACCTCACCAAACTCTCCGCCAACTACCCCGGCATCAAGGTTGTCCCCTTGAAATTGAAATATCCCCAAGGCTCTGAGAAACACTTGATTAAAGCCATCCTTGGACGCGAAGTGCCGCCACCACCGCATTTGCCGATAGACGTGGGCGCAGTAGTGGACAACGCCGGCACAGCCGTTGCAATCTACGAAGCCGTTATGAAAAACAAACCGCTTTTTGAGAGGATTGTTACTGTAACGGGCGACAGCGTACAAAATCCTGGTAACTTCCTCGTAAGGATTGGCACGCCGATAAGTGCGCTCATAGAAGCCGTTGGCGGTATGCCCGAAGACACCGAAAAACTCATTTCGGGCGGTCCAATGATGGGCAAGGCTATCAATTCTACCGAAATCCCCGTGGCAAAAGGCACGTCGGGCATCCTGATGCTCCCAAAATCGCTCGCTCACCGTGGCGAACCCGCGCCCTGCATCCGTTGCGGCAAGTGCGTGGATGCCTGCCCGATGAACCTCGAACCATACTTGCTCTCAAAACTTGCCAAACTCAATCGTTTTGACGACCTGGAGGCCAACAACATCACCGACTGCATCTCGTGCGGCTGTTGTATGTTTGCCTGCCCGTCCAACCGTCCGATACTCGACTTCATGAATTACGGCAAGGCAAAAGTAATGGCAATCATCAGATCACGAAAAAAATAATCATCACAATCATAGAACAAAATGAGCAATCTTTTAACCATATCGCCGTCGCCCCACGCCAAAGGCAAGGAAACAGTAAGTTCCCTGATGTTTGGCGTATTGATGGCACTCATTCCGGCGTTCCTGTGCTCGCTGTACTTCTTCGGCATAGGCGCGCTCATCACAACGCTTGTTTCGGTGGGATTCTGCGTATTGTTTGAGTGGCTGATAGCCAAATACATCCTCAAAACAAAACCGCAAATCTGCGACGGCAGCGCAATCCTCACCGGCGTACTCTTGGCTTTCAACCTCCCGAGCAACATCAACCCTTTCATCGTGATGATTGGCGCGTTGGTGGCTATCGGCGTCGCCAAAATGACTTTCGGAGGATTGGGTCAAAACCTCTTCAATCCGGCTCTCGTGGGTCGTGTATTTCTCCTGATTTCTTTCCCGCAACAGATGACCACATGGCCCACGCCAATAAAAAGCCGTTTCGAATACTTCAATGCAGCATTTGATCATACATTTGATGCTGCAACTGGCGCAACCCCAATGAGCCACGACATGCTCGGCAAAACCGACACGTTGGATATGCTCTTTGGCGCAACGGGCGGCTCACTCGGCGAAGTGGCTGCATTGGCGTTGATTATCGGCGGCATCTACATGATTTGGCGCAAGATAATCACATGGCACATCCCTGTTTCGGTGATTGGCACTGTGGCGGTATTCACATTGCTTGTTTGGCTCATCGACCCGACAGTGTGCGTAAATCCGTTGTACCATCTCCTTGGCGGCGGTTTGATGCTCGGTGCTATTTTCATGGCTACCGATTACGTAACGTCGCCGATGAGTTCCACTGGCAAGATAATTTATGGTATCGGCATCGGACTTTTGACAGTAATCATCCGTCTGTGGGGCTCGTACCCCGAGGGCATGAGTTTCGCAATTTTGCTGATGAATGCCGTTACACCGTTAATCAACAAGAAGTTTAAACCAACCCGTTTCGGCGAGATAAAAACCAAATAACACCATGATAGACAAGAAAAACCCGACCATCGTGCAGATGGTAGTAGTGTTGTTGCTGATAGCGGTGATATGCTCCGCCGGTGTTGCCGCCATATACGACGCCACCAAGGATACCATCGCACAGCAAAAGGCAGAAAAGGAGCAAGCGTCGCTGAAACTCGTACTCCCCGAACACGACAACGACCCGGTAAAAGAATCCGTAAAAATTTCCCTGGGCGGCACAGAATATCTCTGTTACGTTGCCAAAAAGGACGGTCAGCCGGTAGGATACGCTGTCAAGGCGGGCAATATGAACGGCTACAACGGTCATGTGGAGGTTTTGACGGGATTCCTGCCCGACGGCACCATCATCAACACACAGGCTACCGTGCTTGCCGAGACTCCTGGTCTTGGTCAAAAGGCGATTGAGCCCAAGTATCACGACCAGTTCAACGGCAAAAATCCCAACGCTTTCCGCCTCACGGTCAAGAAGGACGGCGGCGACGTGGACGCCATCTCGGCAGCCACAATCACCTCGCGGGCATACGCACACGCCGTGCAGACCGCCTACGACGCGCTGATGACTCACCTCGGCAAACCCGTGGAAGCCCACTCCGGCGCAACGTCCAATACCAACGCCAACGAAAGCGAAATTGACAAAGATAAGTAAGTTTTAAATGTAAAATTAAAAATGAAAAATTAAAAATTGCCATTCGGCGAAAGCCCATTTTTAATTTTTAATTCTTAATTTTTAATTCTAAATTAAAAGGAAATGAGCAAATTATCGATATTGACCAAAGGCCTATTGAAGGAGAATCCGGCGTTGGTGCTGATATTGGGTATGTGTCCCACGTTGGGCGTTACCACATCGGCAATCAACGGCTTGGGTATGGGTCTTGCTACGACGTTTGTGATATTGCTTTCAAACGTCATCATCTCCGCCATCAAAAACTTCATTCCCGACAACGTGCATATCCCGGCTTACATCGTGGTAATCGCGTCGTTGGTAACAATCCTGCAACAGATTTTGGCTGCATATTTGCCGGCGTTGAACGAAAGCCTTGGCTTGTTTATACCGTTGATAGTGGTCAACTGCATCGTCCTCGGACGCGCCGAAGCATTTGCAAGCAAAAATAGCATTGGCGATTCGGCTCTCGACGGTCTTGGAATGGGATTGGGATTCACATTGGCACTCACGGTGTTGGGCGCAATCCGCGAAATCCTTGGTTCGGGCGCAATTTTCGGTTTCAAATTCGTAGAAGGCGACTGCATCATCGGCTTTGTGCTTGCTCCGGGCGCATTCCTCGCGTTGGGCTATCTGATTGCCGGTGCCAAGAAATTGTCTAACAAAATTTACAAAAAGGAGGACTAAGCCATGGATTACATTTTGATAATAATATCGGCGATATTCGTCAACAACGTTGTACTCGCCAAGTTCCTCGGCATCTGTCCGTTCCTTGGAGTCAGCAACAAGGTAAGCACCGCCGTCGGCATGTCGGGCGCAGTGGCTTTTGTGATGGTGATTGCAACGCTCGTAACGTTCTACATCCAAAAACTCCTCGTCTCTCTCGGCATCGAATTTATACAGACCATTGCGTTCATCCTCGTGGTTGCATCGTTGGTGCAGATTGTTGAACTCGTATTGAAGAAGGTGTCGCCCTCGCTGTATCAAGCGTTGGGCATATTTCTGCCGCTAATTACGACCAACTGTACCGTTCTCGGCGTTGCAATCGAGGTGGCGGGCAAGGCGACCTACGGCCCTGCTGAAGCCGCCGTATATGCCCTTGCAAACGCCATTGGCTACGGTCTCGCCCTCACAATCTTCGCCGGTCTCCGCGAACAACTCGAACTCGCCGACGTCCCCGAAGGCATGAAAGGCGTTCCAATCGCCTTCATCACCGCCGGCATCCTGGCGATGGCATTCATGGGCTTCGCTGGATTGGCGTAAGGATTACGATTAGTACAGATAATAAAAAACATCGGCTCAGAATTATGGATGATTCTGAGCCGATGTTTTTTATGAGTTGCCTCTTTGGGCGCGTTCTACTTCGTCGAGGGCGCGGTAAAAACTAATAATAATAATCCCCCGCTACCGCTCACTGAGTAGTAGCGAGGGATTACCAACTTTTCATTTCCTCATTGCCTTAGCAAACCATTCCTCATCGGGATGGTAGCCCCAAAAGCCTTTGCCATCGCCGCCGAGATCCCATTGGTTGGTAATCTCGTATTGACAATATGGCATAAAATCATAAAAGCCGCTCTGAATCAAAATGTGTTCACGGCGGCGGAAACGTCTGTGGCTGTTTTGTTTGCCACGTTTCTGCGAGTGTCCTACGTATGGACCACCCGGAAGTCTTTTCTTGCTTTTTCCCATTGTGTCTCTAATGTTGTGGCGGTGGCAGCATATAGCCGCGACTGCCGGTTAAAACATTAGAAGACAGCGTGGGTTAATGGATGCTTGTTCATATCATTGAATTTTTTTATGATTTTACAAATCTAACAATTGTTTCCTATTTAGCAAAATGTTTTTGTCAAAAAAATGCCAACGGTGTGATGTGATGTACTTGACAAGGGCGTTATATTATTAGAAGGTGTTCGATGAATTTTGCTATTTCTATTTAGTTGATGGTTAGATTGTCTCCTCTTATGGTAATCCATATTTTGCTCTGTTGGGGTTGAGTAGTTTACTAGTATAACTAGTTAACTATTTGTTTCCATTCCTTGTGTTCAATCTTGCTCTTGTCATTGCTTCTTTTATACCGCCATTTTTAACAAACTCATCTTGTAACTGTAATAAAAATTTTTCCAACATCTTGTCAACATAATGAATTAGTGTGATTGCAACGTTGCAAAATTCCTCGTCATTCCAACGTGTGAAAAACGGCTCGTAATCAGGCAAATCGTTGTGAAATTTGCAATAATCAAGCATTTTGTCGTAACGAGGGTGTTCTGATTTCCATATTTTTAAATTTCTGGTACGGAGATAATCTTCGTAATCTTCGCGTAGTTCTTGTAGGCTTGATTTGCCAACATTGATAAGTTTGATTTGCATTTCAAAGGATGTTACGCCATCTGCCATACCCTCTACAAAATTCTGCTTGCCACTGCGGGCAGCTTGAATCATTTGATCCACTGTTCTATCTCCGTAAGGTGGTAGGTATTTTTTCACAAAATAAAAAGTCATATCGTATATCACCATCGATTTACGATAAAAATATAGATTGCGGCAGTAGCCGTTCCCTCGTAAAAATGTATTTTTACTATCCATATAAATAAGAGTTTCAACGTTACAAATTTAAACAATTATTTTTGATTAGTCAAAAAAAATCCCCCTGCGTGCCACTTCCTTGTGTCCGCAGGGGGATTTTTTTATTTTAGATGTGTGATGTTTGACAACTATTTTGCAATGTATGTTATTTTGTTCATCACGTAGTTGTCACCGTTCAGGTAGATGATAATACCGTTGGAATTTACCTTCCATTCGTCATACATTTGCTGGGTAACAATCCAAGAGAAGTAGCCGTCTGCGGAAAGTTGGTCTTGCTGATGCTGACAGTCTGTGCCGTCAGGATATTTGTCTTTCCAGCCGTCTGCCAGACGGAATCCGCATTGTATCCAGCCTCCGTTGTTTGTGGCGTAAATTCTAAATTCGTCACCTACATGGATGTTTTTGAATGCTGCTGGAATATTGCCCCAAGACAAACCTTCAAAACCATTCCAAGCACTTGTTTTGTCCCAAGGGCCTTCCCACAAAACAACTTCGGGGTCGCCGATAGTCAAGACTGGAGTTTGGCTTTTGTGAGATTCATCAATGATTAAATCCAAGGCTGCAACGCATGCTTTGAATGTAGCAGGAACCTCGATGTACAATTTGGTGCCGTCAGCACTTGCGGTAAAATCGGTCAATTCGCTATCGCCGCACATAATTTTGGTGATCTTTTCAAAATTGCCACCTTGCAGGATGATTGTACCGCCTTGCGAAATCTTCTCTGTGGGAGCAACCAAAACGAATGGCAACGCTGACGTTGCAACAGTAAAGTGTGTAGCCCATTGGTTGTCATTTTTGTCGCCGTTGGTGTAATATACCGTGAGAATCTTGTCGTTGCCCGGATTGGTGAGAGGCCATACAAACGAGTACGAATCTTTGGCAATCTTAGTAACAGCCACTTCTACGCCGTCGGCTTCCACCTTGGTCATGTAGGCGGTGTTGGTGCAGCCTGTCATCGTTACAAGGTCGCCGGCAGTGATTTCGTAGGAAGCGGGATTGCCGATGCTTGCCCAGCCGATTTGCAGTTTGTTGTCGGTGGATGCTTTGATGCGCTCGCCGCTCTGAGTGATGATGTAGAGGTCGCCGTTGGGAACATTGTTGTTGACAGCGTTGTCCCAAATCATTGATGTGCCGATGAGTTCAGGCACTGCAAATTGGATTTCAGTGTCGGTTGTCGATGTGAATGTGGTAACAGTCTGCTCGTTGTCTGCCTTGTTGGCAACGATTATCGCTTTTACGAGGTTGAGGTTTGTGCCTTTTATGAAAAGGATGTCGTCGCAGTAGGGGAACTCATTAGCAGAGCCAAATGATGTTACGGTCGGTTTGATGGTCTTGATGCTGCCAGCGTCCACTTCAACGCCCGAAATCGTGGTCATCGTTATTGCACCGTCGCCTGCTGCGAGGGGAAGTTTGAAGGTGGCTTTGGTTGCGGTGAGTTTGAGGTCGGCGGCGGCTATCTCTGTGCCGTTAGCAAAAGTGATTTTGTTGATGAGGTCGAGGTCAGAGCCTGTCATCGAGATTTCGTCGGTGCCGGGCACAAGGTTGTCGCTTTTGCTCCAAGAGGTAAATTTGGGTGTTGTAACGGTGATAGTGCCGCATTTCACTGCCTGTCCGTCGGTAAGGCTAAGCTCGCCTGTAACTGCCTCGGCGGGAACCACGAATGTGATTGCTTCGTTGGTGAGGCTCTTGATGTACTGGTCGTAGATGGCCTGCTGCTCGTCGGAAGCGGGTTGGAGCGGAATTTTTATCTGACCGATTGCAATGTTGGTGGCGTTGGAGAGGTATTTGCCAGAAATTGTAACCTCGCCGCCGGGACGCTGTGCCTCGGGTGTGAATCCTGAAATTGTTACCGGCTCCGAAAATCCGATTTCAGATACGGTCTTGATGTCGCCGTTTGTTGTGTGGAGAATCAGGATGCCGGGCTGTGCCGATTCGGGCACTGTTACTGTAAACTTGCCGTTGCCCTGGAACACCGGGGTTGCGCTTTCGCCGCCGGGAAACTCTACGCTCTTCACGCTGCTCAAATCTGCGCCGATGAAGGTGAGTTCGCCGCCGCGAGCCACGGGGCAGGGACCAAATGCTTCGAGGAAGTTGTAGGTCTGCTTTGCCTCGTCGTCGTCTTTGCACGAGGTGATGGCGGTAGCCAATACCAGCACCAAGAGAGCCGCCGTGCATAAGTATTTTTTGCTTATTGTGAACATAATTATTTCTTTTTAAAAGGTTAAGCAGACGAGCCGCCATACAGACGAGCCGTCTGCGTTCCATTAATATTTCTTTTTAACAAGCCTTACGTTGTCAAAATACAATTTGGGTGTGAAGCCCGGCAGCGCGGTAAGGTCGCCAGAGCCTGCGCCCGCCCAACGTATCGTAAGACCAGCCAAATCGTCGGGAACGAGGCCGCTGCTCGACTTGCCGTCGATGGTCTTGGTAAACTGTGAGAGCGGCATTGTGAGCGTAATCCACTCACCGCCGGTGGTGAATCCCGGAGTAGCAATGTACGGCTCGTAGAGGTACGA
>DGIK01000198.1:18386-23901 GCA_002393195.1 Bacteroidales bacterium UBA3824
CGTAGAGGTACGACGATACAGTGGCGTAATACTGGTTGTTGTTGTTGCTTGCGCTTACGGCTGCAAGGCTTGTGGGCTGTACGGCGAAGCATACGCCCGTCCACGGATTTTCTACGAAGATTTCCATCTGGTAGGCGTAGTCGTCGATATTGGCTACGGGGATGCGGGTGAGGATGTTGTCGGCATCGCTTGGCCAGTAGTTCATGGTCATGTTGTCTTCGAGCCATGTTTCAGAAACGTTGCCTTCGAGAGCTGCGCCCTTGTTGTCGAAGAGGCAGGCATTGCCAGAAAGCTCTACGGGAGGAGTTGCAGCGTTGCCGGCACGCCAGCCTATGCCAGCTGCCATTGCACCGTTTTTGCCGTCGAAGTCAAAGAGGATACCCTCTACCTTGCTTTCTTTGAGGTCGGCGTAGGGAATCATGTCGTAAGACCAGCTCGATGTACCAAATGCACTCTCTACCGTCAATGCGCCGCCCTGGGCTACGCCGTCAGGCACTGTGAAGGTGATTGTGGTGTAGGTGGACGACTCGTCGGGGGTAGCCTTTACGCCGCCCGGCAACGTGATGGCAATCGGGGTGTCTTCCGTGGGGATGAAGTAGTTGCCTTTGATTGTGATTACGTCGCCAGCCTTCAAGAAGCCCTTGTTGACATTCTCGATGACGGGAGCGGGCAGGATGGTCTCGGTGGGATACTCAATCACTTTGCCGTTTTTGCAGGTGAGGTAGAGCGTGTTGGACACCGTGCCGGGGATGGTCTTGGGCGTGGTGAATATCAACGCCGTCGGGGTGATGTAGCACGGATTGAGGGTTATTTCCTGGTCGTTGAACTTCATGGCGATGATGTTGTCGAGGTTTTCGCCAATCATTGCAACGGTCTGGCCGAGCGAGAGGTCAACAATCAATGAATCGGCGATGTTGGCGTCCGTCGGTCTGAAATACCTAACCACGGGATCCGCGTTGGTATCGGTTTCGTCGTCATCGTTGCAGGCTGCCATCGAAAAGCCCGTCACCAAGCCAATCAGCAGCAACAATGCCGTTTTTATTTTTGTGTTAATCATCATGATTCTTTAAATTTTAGAGTCGTCATAATAACCTAATTGTGAAAAATCGTAGCTCTGCGCGTCTCCGCCGAGGTTGGGGTTGGCTGCTACGTCCTTGTCCGGGTAGGGCAGCAGGAATGCTCCGCCAGCGGCAACACTCTTGAATGTTGACGACGGAATAGTCGTGGGCTTGACGTCGGTGTTGGGTTTTACGTAGTCTTCGTTGGTGGGATTTTTGAACGCGCTCATCATGTCGCCGTCGCCACCAAGCCAGCCGCATGCGCGTGAATTGCGCTCCTGTGCGAGGATGTATGCTGTTGCGGATTCTACGTCGATGTAAGCCCAGCGGCGGAGGTCGTAGTAATTGTCGCCCTCAAAAGCGAGCTCTCTGCGGCGCTCGTCGATGTAGAATTTCATATCGAGCGTGTAAGCCTCGTTGCCAACTCCGGCGCGGGTGCGTACAATGTCCATGTATTCCTTTGCGGTGGTCATGTCGCCCTTGTGGAATGCGGCTTCGCTTGCGCAGAGGTAAACATCAGCTGTACGGAGGAGAATCATCGGCATACAGCTGCCCTGTCCGTCGGGTGTGCAGCCAAATTCGGCGATGTGGTCGGCGATGCTGCCGTGGATTTGCTTTACAGGAGCTGCGCCAGAGGGGAATACCCACTCCCAACCGTTGTCAACGTCGGTGGTGTTTTCCTTGTCGGCTTTGCCGCAATTCCAGGTTACATAGAAACCTTTTTTGCCGAGTGCGGGGATTTCCTTGTCCCTCTGCCAGAATGGGATGTAGTCGTGGTAGAGAGCCATTGTAGCGGGACGCCTTACGTCGTATCCGGCGGCAACGGAGAGATTTTCATCCTTGTAGCTGTCGGGACGAGTGGTGGGTTCGCCGTATTTTACGTTGGGGTCAAATGCGTTGACACCAAAGAGGTTTTGCAGGTCGATTGTTACATAGTTCCACTGACCCCATGCGCCGGTCTCGTTCAATCCAGAGCAACCCAAGTCGCAGTGGTTGATGTTGATGGAGGGGTAGGGGTTGTAGGTGGGAGCCCAGTGGAGAGTGATGAGGCTCTCGGGGGATGTTTCGCCTTCGTGACGGAAGAGTTTGCCATACACGGGTTCGAGAGTGCCGTGGGCAGATTTTTTCACGAGTTCGGCGTATTTGAGCGACTGGTCGAGCAGGTGAGCGTCCTTGCCTTTGAGACAGCCGTAGTAGAGGTACACCTTGGAGAGAAGTCCGTAAGCCGAATACTTGTCAACCCTGCCGGGGTCGTTGGATTCGGGCAGGTATTCTGCCGCCTTCTGCAATACGGTGATGATGTACTTGTAGATGTCTTCCTCGGTGTTTTTGGTCAGGTTGTACGACTGACCTTCGCCGATGATCTTCACATTGTCGTCGATGATGGGAGTCTCGCCCCACAGCCTAACAATGTAGAAGTACGACAAAGCCTTCATAAGCATAGCCTCGCCCTTGTACTTATTGACGATTGATGCATCGAGGGGAGAGTATGCGTCCATGTTGGTCATGGCGATGTTTGCCATGCTGATTACGGCGTTGAGTGCGCCGTAGCCGTTTGTGAGGATGTCGTTGGCGCCTGCGGTAGTGGTTTGGAGCGATGTGTAGATGTTGGATGCGCCCTTGCCGTAATTGCCCGCGAGGTTGTCGCCTGCGTCTATCCACATGCGCTGGAAGTCAAACCAGGCAATGCAGTACAGCGGATTGATAGCTTGCTTGAGTTCGTTTTCGCTCTGGTAGAAGTCCACCGCCGTCGGGTTGTCTTCCGTGGGGCGGTCGAGGAAGTCTTCGCACGATGTAAGTGCCGGCAATAGTCCCAAGCAACCCAAACCTATTGTTGTTAATATTTTGTTTTTCATATTATTCGAGATGAATGTTAATTAGAATTGAAGATTAAGACCTACCGTGAAGATACGCGGTGAGGGATAGCGTCCTATGTCAACACCAGAAACGTAGTTGGTGGTCTGGCTTACGCCCACCTCCGGGTCGAGTCCGGTGTATTTGGTGAAGGTGTAGAGGTTGCTGATGCTTGCATACACCTTTGCGGAGCTTATTTTAGCATATTTGAGATATTTCTGCGGGATGAAGTATCCGAGAGAAATCTGCTTGATTTTCAGGTAGGAGCCGTCTTCTACGTAGCGGTCAGAGTGGTAGCCTGCTGCGGAAGTGGTGTTGCCCGAGTTGCCGTTGGGGTCGCCCATGGAAGCACGAGGCATCTTGCCGTCGCCGCCTGTAACACGCATATTGGTCGGGTCGTCCATCCAGGAGTTGCACTCGATTTCTACATCTTTGTTGTCCTTGTCCTTGACGGTTACGTTGCACGGATATGCTTTGTTTTCGTCGATGACTGAGAGCCTTGCACGGTCGTCAACAGATTTGAGTTGGTTGTTCCAGGCATTGCGCATGCTGGTGAGGTTGATGGCGGTGTAGTTGTAAACATCGTTGCCATAGCTGCCCGTAATGAAGAGCGAAAACTCGAATCCCTTGTATGTTACGGTGTTGGTGATGCCGCCAGTAAATGCGGGGTTGGGGTCGCCGATGATGGTCATGTCTTCGGTGTTGATTTTGCCATCGCCATTGAGGTCTTTGTACTTGATGTCGCCAACCCATGTGCCTTGTGTGCGGCTGATGGGTGCGCCTTCGCGCCTCGGCGAATTGAGGAGGTCGTCCATGTCCTGATAAATGCCGTCGGTAACATAGCCGTAGAACTGATACAACGGTTCGCCATTCTGCGAGATACAGATCGGAGAGCCTTGGTTGCCCCACTGTGCATAGCCACGGATGGCGTCGTTACCAGAACCGCTCAGGTTGACGAGTTCGTTCTTGTTGCGGCTGAATTGGAAGTTGGTGGTCCATTTCAAGCCGTGCTTGTTGATGTTGGTGGTATTGATGGTGATTTCAAAACCAGTGTTCTTCATCTCGCCAAAGTTGCCCATCGGAGCCTGGATTTTGGTGGCGTCGTTGCCTTCCGTACCCATGTAGGTCGGGAGTTGCTGGCTCATGAGCATGTCTTTGGAAGTCTTGGTATAGTATTCAAATACGAATTGGAAACGGTCTTTCAAGAAGTTCAAATCGAGACCGAAGTTCCAAGATTCCTGGGTCTCCCACGTAACATACGGGTTGGGCACGCGGGTGGGACGGTAGCCGCCGCCAAGGAGATAGCCGCCGCCGTATTGTTCGAGTTGACCAGATGCGCCCCAAGTGAATGCGGGGATATTGTCGTTGCCGACCTGACCCCAGCCAATGCGGAGACGTCCGTTGTTGACGATTTCCCTCATGTTCTCAAAGAATGCCTCGTCGGAGAATTTCCAAGATGCCGAGAAGGAGTGGAAGTTGCCCCAGCGGTTTTCAGGACCAAAGTTGGACGAACCGTCGCGACGGTATGTGTAGGTGATGTTGTACCTGCCCTTGAATCCGTAGAATGCGCGTCCGAAGAACGAAACCCTCGAACCCGAACCAAATCCGTAGTTGATAGTGGGGTCGCCTGCGCCAAGTGCGGGGTTCTTGATGTCGTTGGACGAAAGACCGGTATTCTTGACGCTCATGTTTTCCCATTCGTATTCGGATGTCTCCTGACCAATCATGGCGGTCAGACTATGGTCGCCGAATGTTTTGGTGTAGGTGAGGAAGTTCTTTACCTGCCAAAAGCGGTTGTCGTACTTGCCGTCCTGACTTGTGCTCTGATTGTTGAAGTCGGTGGACGAGAAGTTGTAGGTGGGCAGGAAGTAGTAAGAGTTGGTGTTGGCGTTGCTCAACGAATACTCAGTGTGGAGTGTGAGTTCGGGGAGAAAATTGATGTCGGCGTAGAGCGTTACGTCGAGGTTGCGACGTGCCAACTTGTTGTCGATGATTTCGGCTTTTGCAACTGGGTTTTGGAAACTGCGACCTTCTCCAGAGAGGCTTGCGTATTCGCCGTCAAGACCATAAACAGGAATGTCGGGGGTCATGTACGTAGCCATCGAGATGATACCGTCCTCGCTGTTGTTCATTACGAGGTAGTCGTGTGAGGTGGCGAAGGAGAAGTTGGTGCCCACTTTCATAAACTTGGTAACCTGTGCGTCGATATTGCTCCTGAAATTGAACCTATCGAAACTTGTACCGATGATAGTACCTTCCTGATTGTAATAACCGCCAGAAAGGTAGTACCTTACGGCATCTGTGCCGCCTGATGCGCTCAGATTGTGAGAGTGCATGAAGGCAGTGCGGAAGATGGCGTCCTGCCAGTCGGTACCCTCGCCCAAGAGCCTGTAATCGCCAAATTCACCAGAATTTTCGGTGTTTTGGGTCTCGGCGTAAAACTCGTTGCGGTACTTGGCGTATTCCTGCAAGTTCATCAGGTCGAGTTTCTTGGCAACAGTCTGCCAGCCGGTGCTTCCGCTGTAATTGAACTGTGCCTTGCCCTTCTTGCCTTGCTTGGTGGTGATGAGCACTACGCCGTTGGCAGCGCGTGAACCGTAGAT
>DGIK01000014.1 GCA_002393195.1 Bacteroidales bacterium UBA3824
AAAAAAAAATTTGTTTGTTAGACAAAAACATAATATATTTGGGCGTGAAAAACCAACAAAATTTGAATCGTTATGGCTATTGATCCCAACGAGACAGAGAAACGAATCCAAAAACGCAATGCCATCATCAAGATTGCGAGGCACGTGTTCAATAAGTACGGCTACGACAAGACCCGTATGGAGCATATCGCCAAGGCAACGGGCAAGGGCAAGAGTTCGATGTATTACTACTTCAAGAGCAAGGAGCAGATTTTTCAGTCTGTGGTGCTTACTGAGGCGGTGGCGTTTCGCCATACCATCATCGATGCGCTCGCCAAGACTGCCGACGCCGTGGAGAAGATAAAGGTGTATGTGCTCACGAGGATGAATATCATCAAGATATACACCAACTTCCATTCCGCATTGAAGAACACTAAACTCAGGCATTTGGATTTTGTCCGCAGGCTCAACAACCTCTACGACAGGGAGGAAATCAGGCTATTTAAAGATATACTTGAAGAGGGCGTCAAGAAGCGGCTCTTCAATGTCAAGGATCTCGACCTCGCGGCGATGGCTCTGATAATGGCGGTGAAGGGCATTGAAGATTACGTTTTCAGAACCAACGACGCCGTGGAGTTCACATCGCGAATCGACCAATTGATAGACCTAATCCTCCACGGCATAATCATCTAATCCATTGTCCAAAAATGAAAAAGAACACCATACTTTGGATTGACGACGAGATTGACCTTCTGAAAGTGCAGATACTTTTTCTGAGGGGCAAGGGATATGACGTTACAACCGCTTCCAACGGTCTCGACGCTATCGACGAGGTGCGCTCCAACACTTTCGACATCATCTTCCTCGACGAAAATATGCCCGGTCTCAGCGGCCTTGATACGCTTCGCGCCATCCGCGAAATCAATCAGGACGTGCCGGTGGTGATGATTACCAAAAACGAAGGCGAGGAGATTATGGACGAGGCTCTCGGCAGCAAGGTCTCCGACTACCTCATAAAGCCCGTCAACCCGTTCCAAATCCTCTCGTCAATCAAGAAAAACATCGACAACAAGCGGCTCGTAAGCAACAAGACCGCCGAGGAGTATCAAAGCGAATTTCAGACACTTGGCACTGAGATTGCGCAGGTGAAAGACATCGACGGATGGGTCGCGTTATATAAAAAATTGGTGGATTGGGACCTGAAACTCCAAGACCTCAACGAGGACAAGACCACGCTCTACGAAATCTTCAATTATCAGAAAAACGAGGCGGGCGTGGCGTTCTGCAAGTATTTTGAGAAGAATTACGAAAAGTGGGTAAACGGCGCACGCGAACATCGACCAATGATGCAGATGGACGTATTTAAGGAGCGGATATTGCCGATGTTGGACGCGGGGCAAAAAGTTTTTTGGATTGTGATTGACAACCTCCGTTTCGACCAATGGAAGGCACTGCAACCCACAATCGCGGAATATCTGACAGTTGAGAAAGAAGAAATCCTTTGTTCGATCCTGCCGACCGCCACGCAGTACGCGAGAAACGCGATGTTTTCGGGGTTGACGCCATTGATGATTTCGCAACTTTACCCCGAACTTTGGACCGACGAGGACGAGTTGCACTCCAAAAACAACCACGAACGAGAATTGATACAGACGATGTTGACGAGGTTTAGGCTTGATGTCAAGTTTACTTACAACAAGACCTTCAACAACCGCGAGGGTCAACGCATCACCGACAACATCCAAAACATCGCCGACACGCCGCTCAACATTGCCGTCTATAACTTTGTGGATATGATTTCGCACGCCCGCACCGACAATCCGATGATGCGCGAATTGGCAGACAACGAGATTTCGTACAGGGCATTGACTAAGACGTGGTTTGAACATTCGTCGCTCCTGACGCTCATCAAGACCTTATCGCGCAAGGATTTTAAGGTAATCCTCACCACTGACCACGGCAACACTCGTGTGAGCAATCCCGTAAAGGTAACGGGCGAAAAAGAAATCACCTCCAACGTCCGCTACAAGATTGGCAAAGACTTGCAGTTCAACAAGAAAGACGTTTTTGAAATCCAAAATCCCAAACTCGCGCAACTCCCGCAGCAAAGCATCAGCACGCGGTACATATTTGCGCACAATCGGGATTTTATGGCTTATCCCAACAACTTCAACTATTACGCCAAGTATTACAGCGACACATTTCAGCACGGCGGAATCTCGATGGAAGAGTTGCTGATACCATTCATAACGTTGAAGCCGAAGTAATGCATAATTCACAATGCATAATGCATAATTGCCATTCGGCGGAGGTGAATAGCGATGAATGTAAGATAAAAAACAACAAGAATTAAAAAGATTTGTAAGATTTGAATAGATTTGTGAGATTTCCCGCCGTAGGCGGCGGACATTACAGAGGCGATGCCATAACGGGCAGAAATTTTACAAAATCGGAACAAATTTTTCAAAAATAATGACTGATTATAAGACTAAGTATTATGGAATGTCAGTTGAAAATCAATAATTTATCAGAGATAGACGCTGCGGCGCAGGAGTTTCTTGGGATTTTGAAGACACAATATCCCGATTCGCGCTGCATAATTTTTAACGCTGGAATGGGGGTGGGGAAGACCACTTTCATCAAGGCATTGAGCAAGGCAATGGGTGCAATTGACGAGGCAAGTTCGCCGACTTTTGCCATTGTCAACGATTACCTTTGCAAAGACGGCAGCCACATCTTCCACTTCGACCTCTACCGCATCAAGGATACCGAAGAAGCGATGGCGGCGGGCGCGGAAGATTATATTTATGGCAACGACTATTGCTTTATCGAGTGGCCCGAAACGCTCCTGCCCGTCCTGCCCGACAACACGATAGCCGTCAATATCGAGGAAGCCGAAGATGGAACGCGAATTATGACCGTTGACCGCCTTGCAGCGGTTTAGCCAAAAATGAAAAGAATAATAAAGAATTAAAAGAAATGATAACTGAAACACCTGAACTTTGTGTAACTGAAATATCGTTGTTGCCGGAGGAGAAGTTGCAGCAACTTGTAAAGGGCGGTCGTGAATTGACGATTGCCGTACTCAAAAACGTTCCCGACACCGATACCCGTGTGCCGCTCACGCCGATGGGCGTGTCGATACTTGCGGCGGGCGGGCATCACGTGCTTATAGAAAGCGGCGCGGGCGCACAGGCAAATTACGACGACCTCGAATACGCCGAATCTGGCGCGGACGTTACCGAATCGCGTGAAAAACTTTTCAAGGCAGACATCATCCTTAAAACTTCGCCTTTCACGGTGGAGGAGGCGTCGATGACCAAAAAACGTCAGACCCTCATCTCTTACCTCGGCGTGGCTCAGGCAAGCAAGGAGTACATACAGACTTTGCTGAAGCGCAAGGTTACTGCAATTGCGATGGAGTACATTCAGACAGAAAAAGATTTTTATCCTATCTCTCACATCAACAGCGAGATAGCGGGTAGAAACGCCATCTTTATTGCGGCAGAACAACTCGGCAAACAGAGCGGCGGCAAGGGAGTGTTGCTCGGCGGCGTTACGGGCATTTCGCCATCGTCGGTGGTGATTATAGGCACGGGCGTTGCGGCTCTACACGCGGCAAAGGCAGCTGAATTTCTCGGTGCGGAAGTCAAGGTGTTTGACGACAGCGTGTGCAAACTTGCCGGTTTCAGGCAGAGGCTCGGCAGGGATATTTTCACGTCGGTATTGCTGCCGCAGGTGTTCAATAAGGCACTTGCAACCGCCGATGTAGTAATTGGCGCCAAACATATCACGTCGCAGCCCTATCCGATAGTAACTGCCGATGTGTTGGCTACGATGAAGAAGGGTTCGGTAATCGTGGACCTCAATGTGGTGACGGGCTCGTGTTTTGAGACATCGCATCCGACGACGCTTCAGCAACCGGTCTATGACGTCAACGGCGTAAAACATTTTTGCCTCCCCGACATCACCGCCCTCGTTCCCAAGACTTCGAGTATCGCTTTAAGCAATGTGCTGTATCCGCTTATCAAAGAGATTGCCGACAATGGCGGCATCAATCCTACAATCACGTTCAACAAGCTCCTGCGCTCCTGCATCTATTGCTACAACGGGATGCTTACCAACCGGTATCTGGGCAAACGCTTGGACATAGAAACACGGGACATCGATTTGTATTTGCTGTAATGGAGGGGGCTATACTATGAGAGAAAATTCAATATATGATAAGAAATCGCTTAGATCTATATGTGGTCATAAGTCTGATTTTAAAGAAATCGCAAAAGATTGCGTTGCGTTTTGTAATGCAGAGGGGGGGATTATCGATTTTGGGATTGAAGATGGCGTCAATTTGCCTGATTCGAGTCAGATTGTGCCATTGGATTTGCCTACAACGTTAATTAATCGTATGACAGGACTGACTGTTGGTGTCAGCCTTAGTACAGAGGTAGTTAAAGCAAAAAATGGAGGCGAGATATTGCGGTTGCATATATTGCGTAACCCAAATGCTATTGCTACGACTTCAACAGGACAGGTCTATTTCCGGAGGGGAGACAATAGTGTTCCTATTAGTTCAGAGGACTTAGCACGGCTTGCAGCGGATAAGGGGTGTCTGAGGTGGGAGGATCAAGATAGTGGTGTTGAAACGTGTTTTGTCGACAGAAAAAAACTTGTAAATTTTATCAAAACGGTCAAAATGTCAAACAGAGTCAGTGAATTTGTCAAGGTTAAGGATGAGCATGAATTGTTAGAACATTTTTCGTTGATAGTCCCTGATACAGATCGTTTAACTAATTTGGGCGTATTGTTTTTGGGTAAAGCGTCGTATCGTGCCCGACTAAATAGTGCGTTAGTGGTTCAGTGCATCAAATATGACGAGTATGGTGATAAAATTAATAAGTGGGTATGGGATGATTTTTCGCTTAACCCGGCAGAACTTATAGATGATATTTGGGATAAGATACCAGATTGGAAAGAGTCATACGAAGTACCTGACGGTTTGTTGCGTCGTACCATTCCTGCATACGACAAGAGTGTCATCAGGGAATTGCTTGCTAATGCACTTGTTCACCGTCCATATACCGTTAGAGGCGATATTTTTATTAATATATTTCCTGACCGCGTTGAAGTTAGGAATCCGGGCAGGTTGCCGCTGGGCATTACTCCAGACAATATATTGCATAAAACCGTGAAACGTAACGAACACATGGCGGCCTTATTCTATATTCTTCACTTGATGGAGCGTGAAGGGTCAGGGTATGACTTGATGTATGCTATTCAGTTGTCGCAGGGTAAACAAGTGCCCATAGTAATTGAGGATGAAGATTCTGTTACTGCTGTTGTTAAAAGGAGAATCGTAAGTATGGAAGCTGTCAAACTGATGCAACATATTTCGCGTAATTTTGATTTAAAGCAAAAACAAGTTATTTGTCTTGGTTTGATAGCACAAAACGAAAGTATTTCGGCTCTTGCGTTGTGCAAATTGATTGGACTTGAAAATTCAGATGCTTTACGTTCATGGATTCGTCCTCTATTGGATTTTGGGCTTGTTGTTCCATCGTCGGGAAAAACAAGTGCTGTTAAATATCAAGTCGTTCCCCAGCTTCTACAAGACTCCAACTACAAAGGACATACAACGTTGAAACGTATCGAGGATTACCGTATCCGTGAGTTAATTATTGAAGACTTGCGTATATACAAACGTTCAGCTATTAGGGATATTAATCAACGAATCGGTCTCGAAATAACGCACAAGAAGATATTGATTATCATTAATCAATTGATTTTATCTGGCAAGGTGAAGAAATCGGGTGATAATAGATGGGCGTTGTATGAACTTGTTAAATGATTTATATCTTCCACTTTTGTGCGGAGTTTTTGTACAAATGGAAGATAGAAATGAAAGATATAATTGTTATTTTGTTGAATATCAATATTTTATATGGTGTGCGCTTATATAAGATTTATATTATGTATTTTGGTTGAATAGGTTCGAGTGTGGGAATGAGGTATTATCGGATTTGTTGTTAAAACTGATAATAGGTATATTAGATATGTATTTGCATGTCCTTAACATATTGTTCTAATCTTGTTTTAAAAACCTTATAAAAAGTATCTATTAAGCATGTTCTGCCGAATATGACGTCAAAAGTTGAAAAACTCCATGCCCTTTTACATTGATAAGTGTGTCCTTTATAGGTGATTTCATTTTCAAAGAAGTAAGATGTAGCATATTTGTTGAATAACTCATGCTGTTTTTGCAAACAAAATTCTACATTAGTTTTTCCTTTTTTGTAAATATTATCGTTACGGTAAAAATAGTAGGCTGGGATGTTTGGATATTCCTCGTCATACTCTAAATTAATTAGTACAAAATCTGCATTAAAATACATATCCAATCCATCTTTAATGGAGTAAAAATTATTATTAATAAAATTTGTATATGTTTCATAGACATAATTAAGTACAATTTGCATTTTTGCAAATGCGAGTTCTGGTGTAAAAGAATCGGTAGCGTAACCTGTGTATCCATATTCATTCTCGCTTGGGTATAATTCGATATTTTCTTTGTAACCTCTGTTTAATAAATAATTGATGCAATCATCTACCACCTCTAAGTCAACAGGTTTGTACCCTCCCTTTAATATTTTTCTATGTTTTTTGATATGTTGTTCTATTTCTTTTTGGAGCGCATAATAATCATGTGCAATTTGAGTAGAATTACATAGAGTATTAGAATATGTGTTAATAACATCTTGAAGATATTCGACTACATAGTAATCATACGGAGGTATTGTTTTGTATCTTTTAAACATTTGCGTTATGTCATCAGAGAGTATTTCTTTTGCCAAAGAGAAAATGTCTTTCTTTATTTTGTTGACACCATGATACGCCAGATTGAAATTGAATTTATTTAAAAAGTTTTGAGGAAGTTGTTTTATTAGTAAACTGTTTTCTCCGTATTTTATTGAATAAATGGCATATAACACTTCATCATCTTGATAGTCAAAAATAGCTATGCCTTGTTTCCATATATAAGGGTATCGCATTCTTTTTACATAATTGAAATCTGTATCAAGTAGTCCATTATATATGTTAGAAAATTTTTGTATTTCTATGACTTCTGTTTTTGGTATGGTAAACGCAGATGACTCTGCATTTACAAGTAGGTTTCTAAGTCTTTCATTTTCTTCGTTTATATTCTCAATGTTATCTATTAGTTTTTTATGGAAATTACAAATAGATTTCCATTTGTTTATTACTTCGTGAATGTTATCTTTCGTTAGTTTTTCATTGTCATCAAAGTGTAAGGTAATTGTTTCTTGATCCTGTTTGTGTCGATAGTATTTAATTAGTTGTCTGGATATGTATTTCCACAAGACAACTTGTTGCAGATGGTCAACCGCCAACAAAAAAACATCATCATTTGTTCGTTCTGCATATCCAAACAAAGATGTAGGACAGGGAAATACATTTTTCTCCTCGTTACAAGGTGACACTGTTTTTACTTGCACTGTCATTTTACCATCAATGCATCTTTCTTCGTCAAGTAAATGGATATATCCATCAATGTTTGCCCCCTTTTCTCCATATTTTAATTCTGGATACGCGTGCGTACCTTTCAACAGTACATTAATAAAATCAACTGATTGCTGTTCTCTTTGGTCTTTTTCTGTATATGTCTGTTTTGGTTTGAATGCCATATTCAATTTTATTGTATCATTATTTTTTGTGTTTTTACGACAGTCTTTACTATGTACAGTCCTGATTTCGACATTGGTATAACATCCCGATTACTATTAGACGTTACTGTTTTGACAATGTGTCCCGACATATCGATGATTTTGATTTCTGAACCACCATTTTCTACTATTATTGTCTTGCCGTAAGAGTAGATTTTTACGGCATTATTGGTATCTATTTCTGAAACAGGAGTTGATGGGTCGTCTTTTTTCTCGTTGACAGTTACTTTAAATTCAGTTTGCAAACCAAGATATTCAACAGTAATGATTTGTTCACCGAGACGGTTGGGGTCGTAGCCTGAAATGGTTGCAGAGATTAGTGCTATCTCTTCGGAGGTTGCATTGTTATATCTTACAATGACACGTCCATTGTCGAGATTTAAATCTTCTCCTTCTTGATACACCACAACCGGTAGTCTCGTAATCTCAATTGAAATTACAGACTTCTCTTTTACAATGACATCGAAACTTGTTTCTTTACCTTGATATTGCACACATAATGTTTGTTCGCCTATTTTGTTTTTGTCAAAACCAGAAACCACAGCTTTTGAAAGCTCGAGTTCGTCAAACGTTTCATTGTCATATTTGACAATAAATTTTCCTTCCAAATAATCTAAGTTTTGTCCTTCGATATATTCTGTTTTTGGAAGTTGTGAAATTTCGATTGATGTTACGTTTTTTCCCGTTACGTTGATGTTGAAAGTTGTTTTTTCTCCAAGATATTCAACCGTCAAAGTTTGCTCACCAACTCTCAAAGGGTCAAACCCTGAAACGGAGGCATGTGTAAGCTCAACATATTCAATAATGTTGCTTCCATAAACAATTTCTAAGATGCCACCATCCAAAGAAAGTATGTTGCCTTCAAGATACTCTGTTTTGGGTAGTGTTTTGACAAAAATAGACATTGGTTTTAAGGTTAAATATCCAGGGTTGTTTTCTCCTTCGTCGATTTTTGCAAAGGATTTGTTGAAATGTCTCCAATAGTCAAATGAAGAACCGTTGCCACCACAAAGTTTGTAGCAATTGTAAAACATAAATGTATCATAAAGTACATTTTCTATATTCCAACTATTACTTACGTATATGGTTTTAAGATTGTGGCAACAATTAAACATATGGTCCATGTTTTTCACGCTGACAGTGTTAAAACCGCTCAAATCTAACTCTGTGAGACTACTACAATTATCAAACATTCCCGACATACCTCTAACTTTTTCAGTGTTTAGATTATCTTTCATACCCTCAAATGTAGTTAATTGTTCACAGCCATAAAACCAATTCATACAAGATAATGGTCTATATTCTTTGAATGATATATCGAAAACAACTTTTTTGACATTTTTCCTCCATATTCCCGAGTTAGAAGCCAAATCATACGCATCAATATCAAAAGCATCTTCGGGAATAGTTTCGGCATAGTAAAAGGTTAATGTGTTGTCGTGTAAAAGCGCATAAGCCTCTTTCGATACGGTAAAAACAGGTTCCCCTGCTTTTGCGAGATAGCCTGGTGAATCATTGCCACCATCTATTTTCGCATACGTCTTGTCTGAAATTGCTTTTTCTTGCGAAGAAGTGCCTTTGCCACCATATAGTTTTCCACAACTTCCAAACATCCTTTCAGAAGAAGATACTTTATCCGTATTCCATTTCTCTCCCACATATATTGTTTTAAGTTTTCGACAATCCTCGAACATTTCAGACATGTTTGTAACATTTTCTGTATTTAACATGCTCAAATCAATATTAGTGTTACTGCAACCCTTGAACATGCCACGCATATTAGTTACCTTTGTTGTATTAAATCCTCTAAAATCGAAATCAAGGTTTCCACAATTTTGAAACATATATGCCATATTCGTGACATTTGATGTGTTTAGTTTACTGAAATCAAGATAGGTAAGTCTCGTATTTGCAAACATATTATTCATATCTGTAACATTTTCTGTATTAAATCTGCTTATGTCGAGTCTTCTAATTTTGCTACATGACATGAACATTGCTTGCATATTTGTAACTTTATCTGTTTTAAAACCGCTCAAATCAATGGCTGACAGATGGTAACAACAATAGAACATGTTGCTCATATCAGTCACATTCTCTGTGTTTAAATTCTCCGACATACCAACTATTTCTGTCAAATTGTTGCAACCTCCAAACCAGTTGTAACAAGTAATTGGTTTGTAATCCTTAAAGGATTCATCAAAAATTGCTATTTTGATTTTTTGTTTCCAATAGATTTCAGATAAAGAACTTAGTTTTGAAGCATCATTTGGTTTGAGTTTCTTGTAGTAAAAGGTTAATGTATCATTTCTTAAAACAATATACGCCTCCTTACCCTGTCCCTTCGCTTCATTTGTTGAGAACAGCATTACAATCGCACAGATAAGCAACAATAGCCAGAATTTGTTTTCTTTGCACATTTTTGTCGATATAATTAAATTTGATAATACAAAGGAATTGCGCAACAGAAACACAAAAAAGCGCAGTCTTGTCTTTCGTCATATTGTTTGATGAGGTCGTGGAATGTACCCGAAGTAATAATATAACACAACAGACCACGCCTTATTATAGTAGGCGTGGCAGTTGTGCAATAACCATTACTCCTGAAATTTTCCACGTTTCATCAAACGATTACAGCACAATGCCTTTCAAAATACCTATTCGTGGATTGCTATCTGCAATCCGATGCAAATATATGGATTATTTTTAATATAACCAAATATAAATAGTTTTTTTGCATTAAAAAAAATGGGACTGTCGGAAATGGCATTTGGAATGCTGACATCCTTGCCTGCAAATCCTTGGGAAGCTCGCTTCCCACCTTTTGTGACAGTCCCTTCCTTTTTTCGCGGACGAGCCGTCCGCACTCCAATGTTAGATGCCTTCTACGACGCGGGTCCAGCCGAATGGGTCTTCGCACTCGCCGAATTGGATGGCGACGTACTTTTCGTAGAGTTTTGTGCAGACTGGGCCGGGCTTGCCGTCTTTGGTGAGGACGTAGGTCTTGTTGTTTTCTACATCGACTATTTCGTGTATCGGGGTGATTACCGCAGCAGTGCCGCAGGCTCCCGCCTCGTCAAATTCCAAAAGTTCCTCTTCGGGAATCGGACGGCGTTCCACCTTGTAGCCCATCCATTCTGCAAGTTGCATGAGGCTCTTGTTGGTGATGGAGGGGAGGATGGATGTCGATTTGGGCGTTACGTAGGTGTTGCCCTTGATGCCGAAGAAGTTGGCCGCGCCACATTCGTCGATGTATTTCTTCTCTTTGGCGTCAAGATAAAACTCGCCGTTGTAGCCGAGGTCGTGCGCTTCCTTGTTGGCACGGAGCGATGCGGCGTAGTTGCCGCCTACCTTGTAGATGCCGGTGCCGAGGGGCGCGGAGCGGTCATATTTGCGGGTAATCATGAAGTCGCCGGTGGCAAATCCGCCCTTGAAGTACGGGCCTACGGGCGTTACGAATATCATAAAGAGGTATTCGGGGCTGGGCTTTACACCCACTGTGGGTCCCACGCCGATGAGCAACGGGCGTATGTAGAGTGTTGCGCCGTAGCCGTAGGGGGGGATGAATCGTGCGTTGAGTTTGACGACCATCTCGGTCATCTTTACGAACAGGTCGGTAGGCACTTCTGGCATGAGGATGCCGCGTGATGTTGACTGCATTCGAGCGGCGTTTTCTTCCGGGCGGAAGAGACGTACTTTGCCGTCTTTGCCACGGTATGCCTTCATACCCTCGAATGCTTCCTGTCCGTAGTGGAGGCAGGTGGCGGCCATCGACATATTGATGTTTTCGTCGCTGGATATTTCTATCTCGCCCCACTTGCCGTTGCGGTGGTAGCACCTTATGTTGTAGTCGGTCTTTACGTAACCGAACCCGATTTTGCTCCAATCGGGGTTGAAATCGTTGTTTGTATTCATCATACTTTCTGATTAGGGTCGTATAATTCTCCGCAAATATATAAAATGTTTTTTGGTTTGGAGCTTTTTCTCCAAATTTTTTTCCTAAAATGTGAGTTCGTGGAATATGTTTTCGAGTGAGCTGTTTTCGCGGCGGAGCTCGAGGAGCGGGATGTTGTTTTGTGCTGCGAATTGGAACACTGCGCGTCTTGCCTCGGTGTCGTCGCCGCTCACGGTGAGTTGCCACTGACGTCCCGCGCCTTCCACGTTGTCGATGCCGGGGATTGCGCTGAGTTTTTTTGGGTCGATGTCTTGGTCAAACTCCACTATTATCGTGCGGCGGGTGTTGTGCGCTTTGAGGGCGGCGAGGGTGTCGTCGGCTACGATTGTGCCTTTGCGGATGATGATGGCGCGGTTGCAGACTGCCTCCGCCTCCTGCATTATGTGCGTGGAGAGTATTACGGTCTTCTCCTTGCCGAGTTCTTTGATGAGGTTGCGGATTTCGACGATTTGATTTGGGTCGAGGCCGGTTGTGGGCTCGTCGAGGATGAGTATTTCGGGGTTGTGCACCATTGCACGGGCTATGCCGGTGCGTTGGCGGTAACCTTTGGAGAGTTCACCGATTTTTTTATATTGATGTTCGCCAAGTCCAACTGCATCAACGGCATAATTGACTGCACTTAAAGTTTCGCTTTGTGGCATGTACATCATTGCCGCATATTCGAGGTATTCGCGGACGTACATATTGAGGTATAGCGGGTTGTTTTCGGGCAGGTAGCCGATGGCGTGTTTGAGCGCGGTGCCGCCCGTGGCGATGTCTGTGCCGTTGATGAGTACTGTACCGCTGTCGGCTGATATGCAGCCTGTTATGATTTTCATCGTGGTGCTTTTGCCCGCGCCGTTTGGCCCGAGGAAGCCCACTACCTCGCCGCTGTCGATGCGGAAGGATATGTCGTTGACGGCGATGTTTGCGCCGTAGGATTTGGTTAGGTGTTCGATTGTGAGGGACATAATTGTAATTTATGTTTTGTTATTCCAGGTGTTCGATTTGTGCCAATGGTTCGCGACGACAGTCCCAAAATGCGGCGATATGTATTGTTTCGTTTTGCTCGTCAACATAATACACCATTTTGCTTAGTTTGTTGATGATTGTGCTACGATATGTTCGCGAGCGTTTAGTCAACAATGATTCTAATGCACACATATATGGATTTGACTGTAAGAGTTCGGTGGTATGGTTTAATTCCTGACGGAAGTTAATCAAACTTTTAACGCCAAAATTTTGTAATATATAGATGGCTACTTGGTTCATTTGCCTTTCAGCCTTTTCGTCCCAATGAATTTTCATACAGCGATAGCCATTTCAAATTGTTCTTCTTGCTCAGTTTCTGTTCGTTGGCTGTGGTCAATTAATAGGTCTAATCTCCGCATAACTTCTTCGTTGGTAACGTATCTTCCAGCGTCAAACCGTGCCTCCGCCTCGTCGAGCATTGTGTTGATTTCGTCCATAGAATAACGCTTGAATGGTTTCCTCGCGGTGTCTGTCGTCAGATACTCGGCAAGCCATTCCCTGTCGTCGTCTGAGAGTGTGTCCCAAAGGTTGTCACCTATTGCTTTTAATCGTTCTCTGTCCATTGTGTGTATGTTTTAGAGATTATTTTTTGCAAATATACACAATACTTTTTTTTCTGCAAATTTTTTTTGCGTATGAAAACAACAAACGGCTGCCGCGTGTGGCGACAGCCGTTTGAAGGTATGGGGTGGGGGAGAGGAGTTAGAAGAAGAAGCCGCAGATAATGAGCGCAACTGCCCATTTATCATAACCGCAATTACATTCGCCGACTTGTGAGGATCCGAGATTAACTCTTCCGTAACTATCTACACTGCCTATTGTTTCCCATTCTCCGTATGTGCCATTGCTCAATACGTAGATAGTTCTGCCGTGAACTCTCCATTTTTTGCCAGAACTGTTGGTGATTTCTGTATCGCAACTGATGTCGCCAATCCGCCAACCGCCGCTGTCTTTAATTGTGCCGCAGCCGCCAGAGGGCAATTGACCTATTATTTTCTTGTCGCGGTTGTAAACATTGCCGCTCTTTGCAACGTAACCTACTGTTGAGGATCCTTTTTGCACAGGTATCAAATTTGCCAATTCTGCCTTCAAACGCTCTTCTTCAGCCTTTTTGCGTGCTGCTTCTTCTTGTGCGCGGCGTTCTGCTTCGGCCTTGATTCGTGCTTCTTGTTCGGCTTTGTATGTGGCAATGTTTTCCTTGCTGATGAGTACGCCGAAGTAAACGTATGCTGCCAATAGCGGGCTTACATAGCCGTCCATTTCGCCGACTTGGGCATCGTAACTCGTTACAGTGTGGTCTTTGCCTATGATGCCGACGATTGCGTTGCCGTCGTAAACTTTGCCGTCTTTCAATGTGTATTTGTCACCATCGATGGAGATTATTGTGCCGTTGTTGTTGATTGAGCCCAATACAGCGCCTGCGTTGTTGGCGATTTTGCCAGTCTGAGGGTCGAGAATCATAATGATTTTTTTGCCGGCATTTGCTCCTTCCTTGTAAGTGAGGGTGGTGGTCAGTTGGAGTGTTTCGGGATTCCAAGTGCCGAATACGTCGCCTTCTACCTTGAATGTTACCTCTTTGAGTTCTTTGGATGGCTGGGGAATTATTGGCTCTGCCTTCCACTCGATGAGTTGACTTTCGGCAACGAGGCAACCGAAATAGAGATATGCCACCAAGAGGTTGCTGACGTCTTGGTCGAATGAGCCGATGTTGTCATTGCCTTCGCACCAGGCTTTTGCGGTGTTCACTTGTCCAATTTCCTTGCCGTTGCGGTAAACAATTGTTTTGCCGCCTTCTCGCTTGGCTTGCAGTTTGCCGAGGTTGGGAGATTCGATTTCGCCGCCGTCCCTCATATAGCCTTTCGGTGTGCCGTTGTTGCTCTTGACATCGCCTGTGGCTGGGTCTATCTTATAGACAATCTGCTGACCCTTCATTGAACCGTCCTCGTATTTGAGGTTGAAGGCGATTTCGAATGTCGTGGGGTTGTAGGTGCCGATGGTTGTGTTTCCCCACTTGAATGTGATTGGTTTGGCTTTCTTGTCGGGAGTTGTGGGGAGATGGAGGTCGGAGAGAGCCGCTTGCCTTTTCTCAGCCTTCTTCTCCTTGGCCTTGTTGACGGCTGCTGCGCCGAGGTCTATAAGCCCCCACTGCGCGTTGGCACTCGTTGCAAAGAGTAGTGCCGCAATGATGAATAATAATAGTTTTTTCATTGGCTTATGTATTAATTATTAATTAATTGATTGTCTGATGTGTATGCAAAAATACCTTGCGGACGATTCTATGTATAATTGTCCGCAAGGTATTATAGTTGTATCATTGTTTTGTAAATCTAACTGCATAAAATTCCTCCATGTTACATTTGCAAAAAATAGTTGGCTTGTTTGTGTTATGGTTTTAATGTGCATCATTTGCTGTTTTTTGTATTATAACGGCTTAATGGTCGCGAATATTATGCCGCGTGAATATTTTTTCGTTGTGGGTGCATAAAATTACTGTCGTTGACGACTCTCCGCAAAACAATCCGTTGTTTCGGTTTGGATGTTTAACAAAAAAAGCCATCATAGCGTGTGATGGCTTTTTTTATTGTTTTGGCGGACGAGCCGTCCATATTCCATTGTTTTGGCGGACAAGATGTCCGCACTCCATTGTTTTGGCGGACGAGCCGTCCGCACTCCAAATTATTCTGATTTTTGCTCCGTGCCTTTGGGGATCATGATGAAGTCGAAACGGTTGGCGGTTTGGAGCATATTGTAAATGTAGTCGCGGACGTCGGTGGCGGAGACGCTGCGGTAGGTGGCGTCATAACCCGTATGATAGTCAAGCGAATAGATGTATTTGCCGGAGAGTACCCATTCCCAATAGTTGTTGGTCTTTATGACTTCCTGATGGTGTTTGAGGCAGTATTCGCGGGCTTTTTC
Organism: Bacteroidales bacterium UBA3824; assembly: GCA_002393195.1. Classification (GTDB taxonomy): domain Bacteria; phylum Bacteroidota; class Bacteroidia; order Bacteroidales; family UBA3824; genus UBA3824. Next base: position 15,601 of record DGIK01000014.1, read on the forward strand.
GAGTTCTTGGACGTCGAATCCTTCGTCGGCAACTTTTTGGGCGATTTGGTACATCGTGCGGTTGGCGAGGTCGGCGTATTCAGGTTTTACGGGGCATTGGAAGATGAGGATGTCGTCGGCTTTGCCCTGATTCTCTGATGGGGAGAAGTCCGAGTAGCACGCGGCGGAGTATGCGATGGATTTTTCTTCGCGGATTTCGTTGAAGAATAGGGTTTTGAGCACTTCGGCGGAGAGTTCGGCTACGGCTTTGTTGCGCATTGTGTAGTCGGTCTCTTTATAAATGTAATCGACGATGAGGCTCTGCGGGGTCTGCATCTCTTTTTCAAATCGTATGACGCCTTTGCCTTTTGCCCACGGCAACATATTCTTGCGTATTGAAGAAGTGCCTGACGCTTTGGGCAATGCGCCGATGTATTTGATGACCAACTTCAATAGTTGTTGCTCGTCAAAATTACCTATGAAGAAGTATGTCATCGAGGCGGGGTTGGCGAGGCGTTGCTTGTATGACTGCATTATTGAATTGAAGTCCATGGCCTTGACGTCGGCTTCGGTGTAGGTTTTGACGCGGGGCGAGTTGTTGTAGAGCGTGTAGATGGTGGTGTCGGAGAAGGTTGAGGATGGATTGGCCTTGCGGTTGGTTACGCTGATGAGCATTTGGTTGCGGAATGTTTCGAATGCCTTTTCGTCCGTGCCGGGCTGCATCAGGTAGAGGTAGGCCATTTGGAGCATAGTCTCTATGTCTTGCGGGGTGGAGTGCCCGCGAAGTTCTTCGGATGTGTTGTCGATGTTTACGTTGACGTTGCATTGTTTGCCTTGGAGTGCTTTTTGGAGTTCTACGGAGGAGAATGTGCCGAGTCCGTTGCTATTGGCGATTTCGCTGGCGTAGCGGAATTTGAGGTAGTCGTTACCGTCAAAATTGCTTGTGCCGCCCAGCCTCGACGCGAGAAACAGGATTTCGTCGTCCTTGAAGTCGGTCTTTTTCATAACGACTTTTGCGCCGTTTTGGAGTATGTAGGTGGTGGTGCCAAGGTCGGGGTCGGTGGTTTTTGATTTGATTTTAAGCGACTTGGGGTCTCTGAGTATGAGGAGCGGTTCGTCTTTGACGTTATCGACGAAAGGCTGTATCTGTTCGGCTCGTACTTCGGCTATTGCCTGGCGCATTTGGTCGGTGGTCAGGTATGTGGCGCCGTCTTTTTCTTGCGCGAGGGCTATTACTACGAGGTTGGTGTCGGTAGCGGAGATGAGGCTCTGCGCCATCATATTGACGGTCGGGAGGTCTATCTGATTGAGGAGCGACTGTTCGAGGCTGTATGCCTGTTCGATGCTCATCATCGGCTCTGAGTTGAGGAAGTGCTCCACGCATTTTTGAACGTAATATTCGTTGGTCTGTTTGGCGCGGTTGGTGTAGAGTTTTTCGCCGCGTGAGAGTTCTTCCATCTTTGCGCGGGCAAATTCGCCGGGTGTGAATCCGTATTTCTTTATGCGCATTGCTTCGCGGAATAGGCTTTTGAGTGTTTCGAGTTCTTTGCCGGTCTTTGCCACGCCTTCAAATGCGAATGAGTTTTTGGTTTTGGCGACGATGTAGTCGTAATAATATGCGTCGGCGGTGGTGAATGGCGCGTCGGGATCTTGCACGAGTTCCGCGAATCGGCTTTCTGCCATGTTGTTGATGAGGTCTTGGATTTCCTGCGAGGCGAAGTATTGGACGGTGTTTTTGAGGGAATCGGGCCAGACGTCGCTCTTGAAGTTGATGGAGATTGTGTTGCGGGTCTGTTCCTTGTCTTTTTCGCTTACGTAGATGGCTTCGTTGTTGTCGGGAACGGGGTAATCCACGAGCGGGGGCGCACCGGCGGGGTTGGTGAAGTGGGAGAAGTATTGCTTTATCTTGGATTCTATTTGGGCAACGTCGATGTCGCCAACTACGATAATCGCCTGATGGTCAGGATGGTACCAAGTCTTGTAATAATCTTTGAGGTCTTGGTAGGGGAAGTTGTCAACGATGTCCATAAGACCGATTGGCATACGACGGCCGTATTTGCTGCCGGGGAAGAGGGTCTCGATGCTGCGCTCCATCATGCGGTACCAAGCACCGGTGCGCATACGCCATTCGCTGTGGATGACGCCGCGCTCGTTGTCTATCTCCTTGTCGTCGAGGGTGAGCGCGCCGCTCCAGTCGCTGAGTACGAGGAGGCAGGAGTCGATGAGCCAAGTGTTTTTGTTGGTGGGTACGTTGTCTATGTTATAGACAGTCTCGTCGAAACTTGTGTAGGCGTTGAGTTCTCTGCCAAAACTTACGCCGTTTTCTTTCAACATTTCGATGAGGCGTTTGCCGGGGAAATGCTTGCTGCCGTTGAACGCCATGTGTTCGAGGAAGTGGGCGAGTCCGCGCTGGTGTTCTTCTTCCTGCATCGAGCCCACTTTTTGCGCGATGTAGAAACAGGCTTGGTTTTCAGGTTTTTCGTTGTGACGGATGTAGTAGGTGAGTCCATTGTCAAGTCGTCCGACGCGTGTGTCGGGGTCTTGCGGCAGGGGCATCATTTGCGCCATTGCGCTGATGGACAGCAATATGGCTGCGAGTAGTGAAAGTATTTGTTTCATTTGATGTGTGTTATGTTTGTTGTTTATTAACGCCGCAAAATTAGCACTTTTCTCGCAAATAAAAAAACGGTCTCGGAGGCAAATGCTCCAAGACCGCAGTTTTTCCGGTTAATGTCGTGGTGTTGACAATGAGCGTTACTCCATACATTTGTAATGTATAAGGGACTTGACAATTAAGTTTATGTGGCGCCCGTAGCCACGCTGATAGTTTCGCAGACTATTTTGTGAAATTTGACTCTTTCACTGAGTTTGACATTCACCCCGAAAAAACTTTGTTTCGTTATTCCATCAAGTCTGCCGTCCAATTGGTCTGTTGGAGGAGGTTGTCGAGAATGCGGATGCGCTTGGCAATTTCGTCGGTGGCGGCTTGTATAGCCTTGACGTCCACGGCGCGTTTTATCTTGATTTCGCTGCGTGTGGCGCGGTTGGAGATGTTGCTTGCGCTGGCGACCACATTTTTCAGGATTGAGTGTTTCTTCACCAAGGAATCTTTTTCGGAGATGATTTCGGTGAGCGTCTTGCCGTCGGCCTTCACTGTGCAGTTGGTGAGGTTGATGCGCGATACGAGGTATTCGAGGCGGCTGATTGCCGTGTCGAGTTCTGAAAGAAGTTCCTGCGGGTCTTCCGCCGTCTGTTCGCCCTCCTGCACTGTGGCGTTGCTTTCGAGGCGGTATCTGAGTTGGTCGATTTTTTTGCTCAAATCGGCGCGTTCCTGTAATGCTTCTGCTAATTTCATAGTTGTAATAGTTTTGCGTTTTGGCAAAGGTAAGGAGATTTTTACATTTTGCCAAATGCTTTTTTTATCTTTTGCCAAAATGACATTTTTTTGCTTGTTGTCTCGGACAGGTCTAACACAAAACCATCAGGGTAAACGACACAATTATTTGTGATGTCGAAGAAAGCAAGAGAAAACTTTTTCGCACTATCTTTGACAATTTGATGAACTTTTTCCCCGTCTTGCCAAGCAAATGCAACATAAATTGCTTCTGTCGCGATACAATAGTCTGCTTCCTTAAAATCGCCTTTCCCAAAATCTTCGTCTTTGGGAGCAAACTCGCCATTCAGTGGAGGAACAATGTCTTTCATATACAAAAACCATTGTTGCAGTTCGGGCATAGTATGTTTGTAGTCGTTATAATCGACATTTTCATGCCATTGTATGAGGTCATCATACCATTTCAAGAACGCATTCCGCTCGTTGAAACGCCGTTCTTTGTTAAAAACCATCAAATCGTAACTCATATTCAAATTTTTTGCAAAAATAATAAAAAGAATTATTGAACAATAATTTTTCTGGCTTTTTACCAAAAACTCCGACTAAAAAGTGTAACAACCCCATTACAGTATGTTGTAGGGGCGTTGCTTGTCAACGCTCCGAAAACCCATAAAAAACATCAATTTTTTTGCACCGACAGAACATTTTTTTTGCCATATCCAAAAAAACTTTGTAGTTTTGCAAAGAACTTAAAAACAATTGTACTATGCCGGAAATTAGTCGTTTCTATGGAATCATCATAACAATGTACCTTCCCGACCACAATCCGCCGCACTTTCACGTTAAGTATAATGAGTATCGTGCGACGATTGACATCAAGACAGGCAAGGTCGTTGGTGAGATGCCGCGTCGAGCCTTGAATTTTGTCTATGAATGGCTTGATTTGCATCAGGACGAACTTTTGGAAAATTGGCAAAGAATGGAAAAAGGCGAATCTTTAATAACAATTAATCCCTTGGACTAATATGAAACTTGACAATCCTCTCATTTGGGTAACTTCGGCGAAGCCTGTCGCTGATTACAAATTGTCCCTGACGTTCAACGATGGTAGTGTGAAAATATTTGACTGTATGCCATTGATTGAACGTTACAAGGTCTTTGCGCCGTTGAGGAACGAGGCTGTGTTTGCTAATTTTGCACTTGACGGATGGACGGTAACTTGGCTTGACGGACAAATTGATATTGCGCCCGAATATCTATTTTCGGAAGGTATCGCTGCATAATTTAACACCTTTACTATTATGAACATCAACACCTTAATTATCAACGCCATCGACAATCCCGCCACGAGGGTGGACAGGGAGCAATTTTTGAGGGAGACGCTTTTTAAGTACAAGCCAAATCTCTCGAAGGAGGAGCAAATGTATTTTGTTGACAATCCGGTGCGGGCGATTGGCATTACGGAGGTCAATTATATCGCCGACAAGATTATTAAAAGTGCTGTTTTGCAGACTGCGGGGCTGTCGTTCCTTGCGGGGCTGCCGGGTGGCGTGTGGGGCATTGCGGCGGCGGGTCCCGACATCGTGCAAAACCTTGCGTATTACGTCATCCTGTCGCAGAAGTTGGCTTATATCTATGGCGTCAATTTTTACGAAACCGCGTTCCCTACCGACTACGAATACCGCAAGAGTAGCACGTTGCTGTGCCTTGGATTTATGCTTGGAGTCAATAGTGTTGACTCGTTGATACAGAAGGTGTTGACAGGTGCGTGGAAAAATTCGGGCAAGGAGTTTGTGGAGTTTTTGATGAAGACTGCCGGATTCGCACTCGCCCGCAAAATCCTCACCTCGATAGGCGAAAGGCTCGCAAACAAGGGCGCGCCCAACGTCTTGGGCAAGGCTGTGCCGCTGTTGGGCGGATTGCTGTCGGGCGGTATGACCTTTGCCGATTTCAAGAAGTCGGCGGCGCAGATGCAGCAAAAACTCGTGGAGTACAACGAGGATTTGTCGAGGGGATTGTAACGTTTGTAGCAAAAATTTTTTATCGGGTGGTAGAAAATTGCTATCTTTGCGCATCAAAAAAACTTACACAAAATGCGACAGTACAACTACCCCAAAGTGATATTGAAGACCGGCAAGGAACGGTCTTTGCAGCGTTTGCACCCGTGGATTTTCTCGGGCGCAATCAAGAATATTATTGGCAATGCCGTTGATGGTGAGAATGTTGCCGTCTATGACAGCCGCAATACTTTCCTCGGACTCGGTCATTATCAGAAGATTGGCTCTATTACCGTGCGTATGTTTACCTTCGACGAGGTGGAGCCCGACCACGAATTTTGGAAGGCTAAGATTGAATCTGCAATAAGGCTTAGACAGTCAATTGGTTATCTCGACAGTCCCGATACCAACGTCTGCCGGTTGATACACGGCGAGGGCGACGGTTTTCCGGGTTTTATCTGTGATTATTACAACGGAATTGTTGTTTTTCAGGCACATAGCAAAGGTATGTACTTGTTGGAGGAGATGTTTGCGGAGATTTTCCGCGAGATACTCGGCGACAAGGTAACGACCATCTATGACAAGAGCGACAAGACCATCCCCAAATCTGACGGCGCGGCTATCGAAAACCGTTTTCTCTACGGCAACGAGGCTGAGAAGGAGGTTTTGGAGTACGGAATGAAATTTTATGTGAACGTTGTGGAGGGTCAGAAGACGGGTTATTTCGTTGACCAACGCGAAAACAGGTTGCTTCTCCGTCAGTATTCCAAGGGCAGGAATGTATTGAATATGTTTTGTTACACGGGCGGATTTTCGGTGTCGGCGTTCAAGGGCGGCGCATCGAGCGTTACTTCCGTTGACGCATCGCAAACCGCTATCGACTTGACAGTTAGGAACTGCGAATTGAATGGTTTTGACCTCAACCACGAGGCAATCGCGACCGATGCATTTGAATTTCTCGACAAGATGGAGCCCAACAAATACGACCTCATCATCCTCGACCCGCCCGCCTTTGCCAAGCACGCCAATGTTACCAATCAGGCTGTAAAAGGCTACACGCGCATCAACCGTGCGGCGATGGAGCGCATTGCGCCGGGCAGCATCTTGTTCACATTCTCTTGCTCTCAGGCGATTGACAAACAGACATTTCGTATGGCAGTGATGGAGGCGTCGCTTCAAGCCAAGCGCAAAATCCGCATCCTCCACCAACTCACACAGCCCAACGACCACCCAATCTCGATGTACCACCCCGAGGGCGAATACCTCAAAGGCCTCGTCCTCTACGTGGAATAGTAGTGTGGAGCGCGGGCGGCTCGCCCGCTTAATTTTATAAACGAAAATTACCGTCAATTTTTTCGTCAATTACCGTCAATTTTGGGATGTTATAAAAATAATTGACGATAATTATTTGTTAATAGAATAAAAAAAATTGACGATAATTTTTTGTTAATTGACGGTAATTGTCGTTAAAAAATAAGCCGCGCAAGCGGCGTTAATCAATAAAATTTTCGTTGAAGATGGAATATATCAGTTCGTTAACCAATTATAACCGCAATGTTACCAACGAGGTGAAGATTGGCGGCGTTAAGATAGGCGGCGATAATGAAATCGTCGTCCAAACTATGTGCAACACTCCAACTGACGACGTTGAGAAGACTGTGGCACAAATAATTGGCGTTGTCAACCTAACCGGTTGCAAAATCGTGCGCGTTACCGTGCCGTCGATGAAGGATGTGGAGGCGTTGAAGGCAATTCACGAGCGTATCAACGGCATCTGCGCCCTCGTTGCCGATGTGCATTTCAATGCGCAGATAGCATTCGAGTGCGCCAAAATCGTTGAAAAAGTGCGCGTCAATCCGGGCAATTTTGGTCATCACGAATTGGCTTGCTTGACCGAGGAGGAGTTTAAGGCGGAGGGCAAATTGTTGGAAGATACATTCCGCAATTTCCTGAAAGTGTGCCGCGAACACGGTACGGCGGTCAGGATTGGCACCAATCACGGCTCGTTGGCAAAGAGGATTCTCAATCGTTACGGCGACACGCCCGAAGGAATGGTGGAGTCGGTGATGGAATTTTTGAGAATTGCCAAGGCTGAGGATTTCAAGGATGTTGCGATTTCGTTGAAATCGTCTAATCCGACTGTTGCGATACGTGCGGCGCGTCTGATGGTGAAGGCGATGAAGGACGAGAAGATGAATTATTGTCTGCATCTTGGCGTTACCGAGGCGGGCGAGGGCGACGACGGACGCATCAAATCTGCCGCCGGTATTTGTCCGCTCTTGAACGATGGCATTGGCGACACTATCCGTGTTTCGCTTACCGAACAGCCTGAAAACGAGATACTTCCCGCGCAAGAAATTGTTGCTTACCGTGATTATATCGCGCAGAGCGATGCACTTCCCGAAATTCCATTCTTCTACGACCCTTACCATTATCAAAAGCGCAAATCTACCGCCGTCGGCATTTTTGGCGGCGACAATCCGGCAGCCGTTGCCATCACCATCAACAACGAAGACGAACTGATGAAACTCGCAGCCGCCCTCGATTCGCTCGTCAAGGCAAACAAAAAGCCCGATCTCGTTATCTGCAACGATGGCAATATTGTGGCAAAGTGCCGCTCATTGCTCCGTGGAATAATGATTTTCGACAATAGCGAAACGGCTGATAATAAGGGTGTTGAAGTGGTTTATGTGAATGAAAAGTTTATTAATAATAAAAATATTATTAATAAACTCATCATCGCCGAGCCGCAAAGCCGCAACAAGACTGCGGCGATGAGGTTGATTTTCAATCAATTAAAAGTAAACAACATCAATTGCCCTGTCCTCCTGAAACCTGATGGCGGAGAACAGGACGCACGGTTCAAGAAATTTGCGCCGGCGGCTGTTTGTGCGGGAATTTTCATCGATGGATTTGGCGACGGAGTATGCTTGGAGAGCAATGGAGACCCTGTCGCAGCCGTTGAGATGGCGTTCAAGATATTGCAAATCAGTCGTTTGCGCGTTACGGAGACCGAATACGTATCGTGTCCGGGGTGCGGCAGGACGATGTACGATTTGCAGGGCACTGTAAAGCGCATCAAGGCTGCAACGTCCAAATATTGCAACCTAAAAATCGCCGTTATGGGCTGTATTGTCAACGGTCCGGGCGAAATGGCGGACGCAGATTTTGGCTACGTGGGCGCAGGAAAAGGCAAAATCGCGCTCTACAAGGCGGGCGAAGTGGTCAAACGCGCAATCCCCGAAGAAAATGCCGTTGATGAATTGATAAAATTAATTGAAAATTCAAAATAAAATATGTATATTTGGGCGATTTTGTTTTGCTACTAATCGTTACTAATTATACATTGAATTATGAAAGTTAAAGGTCTTAATATCATATTGTTGCTACTGACGCTCCTAAATTTTACGAAGGCGGGGGCTGCCAACGAAATCAGGGTCGAAGGCATTTTCAAAGGGCAGAACATCTTTGTTACCAATCCCTTTGCAGCCTCCGGCGTGGGGTTTTGTATATACGAGATTACGGTCAACGGCACTGTTACTATGGACGAACTCAATCGCTCCGGCTTTGAAATCGACCTTACGCAATACCATCTCGCGCAGGGCGATCCCGTTGTCGTGGTCATCAAACATAAGGACGGTTGCACCCCAAAAGTGCTTAATCCTGAGGTACTTAAACCGCAAAGCACATACAACGTGGTCTCGATGAAGGTCGATAAGACCGGACGGCTCACTTTCTCGACCAAGGAGGAGAAGGGTTCGCTGCCCTTCGTGGTGGAACAGTTCAAATGGAAAAAATGGATTGCCGTGGCTCAGGTCAATGGCAAAGGAACGCCGTCGCTCAATAATTACAGCGTGAATGTTCCTCTACATTCTGGTATCAACAAGCTGAGGCTCAAACAGGTAGATTGCACCAAAAAGCCGCGCTACTCCAACGAAGTTACTTACAACAACCTCCTGCCCGAGGTAACTTTCAAGCCCGGCAACAACGGGCAGACCGCGGGGCCAATTACTTTTAGCCGAGCGACCGACTATGAAATTTATGATTTTTACGGGCGACGTATGACCAAGGGCAAGGCGGCGAGCGTAGATGTGTCGTCGTACCCCAAAGGCACTTACTTCATCAATTACGACTGCAAGAGCGAGTCGTTTGAAAAGATTGAAAAGAAGTAGATTTAATCATTGTCAACAAGGAGGGCAAAGTATTTTTTCCTGGTCTCGATGTACGAGATGATGATATTTACGGCGTCCTCCTCCGAGATGTTGTCCATATTGATTACGAGGTCATAATTGCGGGTGTCGTGTCGCGGCATTCCCGTATTTTCTACTACGTACATATCGCGCTCCATCGATACGCGGTTGATGATTTCTATCGCCTCTTCGCGTGAAATTCCCTCGCGGGTCATCAGTTTTGCGATGCGGTTTTCGTCCGATGCGCAGATGAAGATGTTGATATGATTGGGATAATCCCTGAAAATATAAAACGCGCTCTGTCCCGCCACAATGCAGGATTCGTTGCGGGCGATTCGGTTGAGGATTTCCTGTTGCTTGTCAGAAAGGGGTGCGACAGAAGTTTCCGACTGCTCTTTTTTGCCGATATTGGTTTTTATGAGGTCGCGGATGCCGCTCCACCAACTGTTTTTTTGGTCTTTGTTGACCTTCTCTACGATGTCGGTATCTTTATCGTATTGGTTTGTAAGTGCCTCTATAACAGCATAATCGAAATAGTTGATGCGCAGTCTTTCTGCAAGAAGACGACCCACGACGCGGCCTCCCGCACCGAGTTCGCGGCTGATGGTTACAATGAAAGTTTCGTTCTTTTGAAATTCTATGCCGTTTTTGGGGTTGCCCTTTGTCTGCTCGTCTTTTTTTTGCTGCAACGCCACCTCTGCGGTAGTCATAATGATTGGCACGTTGACAATACGGGCGTACTCCACACCGGCGTCCTCCATATCAATGTCGCCGCTTTCATATATCCACGTTACACGCACGTCGTGTCCCGTACTATAAATGTCTTCGAGGCGCAAGAGAATTTCGAGGATTTGCTTGGCAGTGGAGGTGTTGTAATAACTCATATTGAATACAAACTCCGTCCTCGGCAGAGGATTGTGCTTGTACTCGTCGAGCCAATTCAAAATCGGTTTGAAAAACATGACCGAGCTTTCCGGCAGCGACCGCCCCGAAATTTCAAATACATTGTTTTCCCTGTCCAATATCACGGTGGGAATATCTTCCTCGCCTTTTATCTTGTATGCTTCCATATCGTATTGTCATTATAAAGTTTGACGTTTTGATATGTTGCAAAAATGATACCAATCAACTAAACGCCCCTTGCAAATACTTTTTGGTAAGTTCATTTTGGGGATTGTTGAAAACCTCTTTTGCGTCGCCACACTCAATTATTTCGCCTAAATAGATGAAAATCACATAGTCGGCAATGCGCATTGCCTGTCTCAGGGTGTGAGTTACCATTATGATTGAATATTGCTCTTTGAGTTTCACGAACAAATCTTCCACTGTGCGGCTCGAAACGGGGTCGAGGGCAGATGTGGCTTCGTCGGCGAGGATAAATTCTGGCTCAACGGCAAGGCTGCGGGCAAGACAAAGTCGCTGTTGCTGACCGATGGAAAGTCGCACGGCGGGCGAGCGCAGACGGTCTTTCACTTCGTCCCAAAGTCCAACTACTTTCAAGTAATGACGGACGATACGGCGGAGTTGTCGTATTTTTTTGATACCGTGAATTTTACAACCATATCCAACGTTGTTCATTATCGACATAGGTAGCGGTGTTGGACGTTGAGGCACAAGACCAATTTTGCGGCGTAGTTCCACAAGGTCGGATGCTGAACAATTTACAATGTCCTCATTGCCAAGACGTATCGAGCCAGAGGTTTTGATGCCCTCGATTGAATCGTTCAAGCGGTTGAAAGATTTGAGGAGAGTCGATTTTCCACAACCCGACGGACCAATTATACAGGTGATTTTGTTGGGCGGGATTGTTACGTTTATATCTTTGAGTATGTGCGCTTTATCAATCCAAAGATTGAAGTTTTCAACCTTGATTTCCGACGCAGTTTCGGGGTGTTGAAATTTGGCATCGGGAACGAAAGCCTCGTTGCTGTCGCTCGCCAAAAATTTGCGCAAAAATAGATTTTTGAACCACATTTTTAATTGAGTTTATGTTTTGAAAAACGGTTTGTGATAAAGCGTCCCAAAAGACTGATTATCAACACAATGATTGTAAGAACAAGCGCGGCGGCGTAGGCTCTGTTTTGAACCTCGGCTTGTGGTGCGCTCAGTTGAAAAAATATGCTAAGCGGCAATGTTGCAGCCGGTTGCGAAAGCGTTGTGGGTATCGAATCCGAAAAACCTGCCGTGAACATCACGCCCGCCGCATCGCCAATTGCACGACCAACCGAAAGCAATGTTGCCGTTGCAATTCCGGGTGCTATCTGTCTGAGAACCACGCCGATAGTTTCCAATCTTGTTGCTCCGAGCGAATACGATGCCTCCAACAAATCGCGCGGAAAATTCTTTGCCACCTCGTCCATCGAGCGCATCAAAATCGGTATTATCAACAATGTAATTACAATAATGCCACCCAAAAGCGATGTCCTGATTCCCAAATATATCATTAATGAAAATGCAAACGCACCGTAAACTATTGACGGTATGCCATATAACACGTCGAATGCCAACCTCGTCCAATATGCGAGTCGAGATTTTTGCGATTTAAAAACATTGAGGTAAAACACGATTGGGATGCTGATTATCAAGCCTATTACCGTCGATGACACAACAATATACAGCGACCCGACGGTAGCGTTCAGGAATCCGCCCTCGCCGCCGATATAGAATCCGCCTTTTGGCAGCGACGACACCATCTCCCACGTTATGCAGCCGAATCCGCGTTTGAAAATCGTATATATAATGCTCGCCACCATCACAAAAACAACTGCGACGGACGCCACCATAAAGCCCTTGGCGATTTTTTCAAAAATAATGCTTGGTTTCATAATTTATCTTTTTTCAATCTTCCTCAATATCAGCCTTGATGCCAAATTGAATATTATCACCACTACCAACAGCAACAGCGCGGCAAACATCAACGCCGATTCGTAGAGCGGCAGGGAGAGCATTTCGCCGTAATTGTTGGCGATAAGGGCGGGTAATGGGTAACAAGCGTCCAAAAGCGTCTTAGGCACTTCGGGGAGGCAACCGCAGACCATCAAAACGGCAATTGTTTCGCCCAATGCCTTTGATATTGCAAGCACAACGGATGCAAAAATACCCGACAATGATTTTTTAAGAACCACATTTTTGGCAGTCTGCCAACGTGTTGCGCCTAACGAATATGCGGCGGCGCGGAGGTCGTCGGGTACTGTGGAAAACAATTCCACAAACAGACTCACCAATATCGGCACAAGCATCAAGCTCAGCACGATGCCCGCCGCCAAGACGGTGTAACCCGTTGAAAATTCGCCCGATAAAACTGGCGCGATATTGTCTGAAATTAGCGGCACAATCACTATCGTGCCCCAAACGCCAAAAATCACGCTCGGCAGCGACGCCAAGATGTCCAAGGCGGGAAAAACGAATTTTTTGACACGTTTTTTGGCGTATTCGGTCAGGAAAATCGCCGTCATCAACGACAGCGGCAAGGCAATCAGAATAGCCAACAATGTTACCCAAATCGTGCCCATTATGAATGGCAGAAATCCAAAATGATTTTTGAACGGCTGCCACGACGAATCGGTGAGCAATCCCCAAAGCGAGTGTTCTTCTAATATTGGTATCGACTTGATATACAGACCGATAGCCATTACAAACACAAAGGCAATCGAGATTATGGTGACTGCCATCATAATCCCGTTTGCCGTTTGGTCTTTTATGATTCTTAGTTTGTTCATTTGCCCTCAGCCAATGTTTTCAAAGCCTTGTCGAGTTTGTCTTGTGAAATTTTGATGTAGCCAACGGGATCGTTTTTCTTTTGACCGTCGGTGAGGACGTACTGCAAAAACGCCTTAACTACCGGGTCGGTGGGCACGCCTTTGGTAACGAGGTAGAGGTCGCGGGCGGGAGGCGAAGGATATTTGCCATCGGCAATCGCCTTGGTAATCGATTCCTTGGTGTCATAAAACTTTTCATCGTCGGTGATTGTGCCGTCCTCGTTGGCATCCACAGGGAATATCTCCAAACCGTCGTTAAGTTTGTGAGTATCATTGTTGTAGGCGTAACCAATATTGTTGAAACCAATGCCGTAAATGTCCTTTTGGATGGCTTCGGCAAGTCCCGGGTCGCCAAAAACAGCTGTTCCGGTAAGTTCCTCTTGCTTAGAGCCAAACCATTTTGCAAAAGTTTCGGCAGCACCGCAAGCGTCGCTACGTGTGTAGATGTGGATTGGGGTTGCATCGTCGGTGCCAAGCACTTCGCCCCAAGTTTTCACGCTGCCATCAATCCAAATTTTCTTGGCAACTTCTTTGGTAAGTCCCTTAGCGAGAATGGCTTGCAGGGCAGGATTTTTAGCATTGATGGTAGGCACAACGGCATCCTTTGCCGATGGGAAACCTACCGCTCCTTTCTCGATTTCGGGAGGATAGACCTCGCGCGAAACCATTCCAAAATCGACCATACCAGCCAAAACGTCGGTCATGCCCTTGCCCGCGCCGCCAGCCGAAACATCGACTTTGACGTCGGGGTTGTTTTTCTTAAATTCGTCGGCCCATTCCACAGCCAACGGATAGAGCGCAAACGCACCTGAAAGCGACAATTCGCCGTGGAGTTTGCCATCTTCGGAAACGTAGTTTTTCACCGTTCCACCGCCGCACGCCGTAAGAAACAATGCGGCAATAATCAATGATTTTTTCATTTTTATAATTTTGAATTATTAATTACGAATTATGAATTGTGAATTATGAATTGTGAATTGTGAATTGTCAATTCCTCTGATGCAATCCGCACTCCCGATGCTCGGGATTTTCCCACCACCAACGGCCGGAGCGGATGTCTTCGCCTTCTTTGACGGCGCGGGTGCAGGGCTGACAGCCAATCGAAGGGAAACCTTTGTCGTGGAGACGGTTGTAAGGGACGTTGTTGGCTTTTACAAAACGCTTTACGTCGTCCTCGCTCCAATTAATCAGGGGGTTGAGTTTGATGATGTCGTCATCTTGGTCGTACTCAACAAGTTGCATATTTTTGCGCGTCACCGACTGACTGCGGCGCAATCCCGTTACCCATACTTTGAGACCTTTCAAAGCACGTTTTAGAGGTTCGATTTTGCGCACATTGCAGCATAGGTGGCGGAGTTGCACAGATTCGTAAAAAAGATTTACTCCGTGTTCGCCCACCATCTTTTCAACGGCATTATAATCAGGGAAATAGACCTGAATTTTGATGCCGTAACGCATATTGGTGTTGTCGATTAGGGAATACGTTTCGGGGAAAAATCTGCCTGTGTCAAGGGTGAAAATCTTGGCGGTTTTGTCGATGCCGCAAATGATATGCGTGAGCACTTGGTCTTCGTAACTCAGCGACGACGACAATCCGATTTCACCCTTGTATTCGGCAAGGAAATATTTTAAAACTTCCTCGGCAGAAGCCGAAGAAAATTTTTCGTTCAATTGTTTGATGAAGTCTTCCATTTTGCAACATTTTTTACGCTGCAAAATTCGACACAAAATCATTACTTCCGCATTTTTTTGCGGTGGAAGATTACATTAAAAAAAATGGAGGATTGCAGTTTTTTATTTCACTTCCAATTTAATTTCGATTTCCCCATCGCCGAGGAATTTCAATAATTCTTCTTTGCTGATATTTGGTATTTTGGCGATTCGGGTAAAGTTCCAAGAATTTTCGCCGTAATAGATGCAGAGGTTATGTCCCTGATAGAGAATGATGTCGCCCGCCGAGGTGGAGATTTGCTCGTTGTTTTGAGGGAACGACTGACCAAGGTCGCCCACCTTTTCAAATCCGCCGTAATCATCTGCCTTGTAGGTAATTGGCGATTGTTTGAGGGCTTCGGCAAGGGCTTTTGCGCTACTATTGTCGGCAAAATCGGCTTCGAGACTCTTGCCCGAAACGTTGATGATGAGTTTTTGTGTCATTTTTGATGCAAATTTTTGATTTTCAATCCATTGTGTCAGCAATGTGGACATTTCGGAGCGATTGCTGTTGTTTATCCAAAGAGCCTCGCCTGTGAGGTTTTTCTTGTTAACAAGACGTTTGGCATCGTCAATCACCGACGAAATGCCGCTACTTGCACTCGATACAATCAGCATTATGTTCTTGTTGGTGAGTTTGTTACCCTCTTGAAACAAAAACGTCTGCATGGGTGCCGCCATATTGCTCCACCACAGCGGAGTGGCTATTACAATGTTGCTATATTGCTCTAAATCAATCTTGTAAGACTTGATTTCGGGGTAACTTTCAGCCTTGTCGGGATTGTCGCGGATGGCTTTGATTAATGCGCTGCCGATGGCGTAGTTATCTGCCTCATATTTAAGACCTTCCTGCGCCGGAAGCACCTCCAAAACATCTGCGTCAACGGTTTTCAAAAACTCGTTGGCAATGCTCTTGACGTTGCCGGTATAACTGTAATATACCAAAAGCGTCTTGCCATTTGCGGCATTAGGTTCAGTGTTCTGATTTTCAGGGTTTTCGGCATTTTGAGGATTGTCATTATTTTGAGGATTATCCTTTTGGTTTTCCTCTTGATTTTCAGCGGGTTTAGTATCGTCATCCTTGTCGCCGCACGCCACAAGCGAAATGCACAAAAACGCAAGTATGGTTAAAATTTTTTTCATAGATATTTAGTTTTGAAATTCAACTATTTTGCTGCAAATATAATCAATATTTTTCAGAAAATAGTTTCACTTTTGGAGCGAAAAGTTGTACGGAATGACTTATTCCTTTCCGCAGTCAACCACCGCCTCTTAAATCTTTTTGCCGTTGTGGTCAATCCATTCGGGCTTGGCTTGGGCGGTCTTTCCCTTTAAGAATGAGAACGTTACAAGGTAGCCTTCGGCGAGGTTGCGGGTTTCGAGGTATTCGGAAAGTTGGTCGCGACCCGAAATCTCGTATTCTGTGCCGTGCCAAATTTTTAGTTCAATGACGTATTCTTTGCGGTTGTAGGTGATTACTAAATCCATACGGCTGCCGTCGTCGTTTTCGGGTTCGGAGTAATAGAATCCCGTGCCGTTGATAATCGGTTTCAGGAAACAGATGAACATAAAGCGTCCTTCGCGTTCGAGAAACTCCGCCTTGTCGGTCTTTTTGCTCATCAAGTCTTTGAAACGGTTTATAATTAGCGGCATATTCAAGTCGCCTTGTTTGGTGAGATAGAGCCTCATACCCGAGTCGGGCGAGAGCATATTGAGGTTGCTTTCCGAAACGAAATGGTTGATGAGAATCTGTTGAAAAATCAAGTTGTGAATTTCAACCCTGCCATCTTTGTTGGCCTTGATAATGGGAAACATATTGGCAAATTTCATCGTCGGATTGTTGACATCAAGCGGAATCGAATAATTCTCCATCAACACAGCCCTGATAAATGCCTTTAACTTAGGATATTTGGCAAGGTTGTTAATCATACTTTCTGACAGATTTGTCTTTTTGGCGATGATGTTTTTTGCGGCTTCTTGCACGCCGTTCTTTGTCCAATCTCTGTCTAAATTCTCGTCAATCTCTTTGCATACCCCACTTACCAAAACAGGATACCCCGAAGTATATTTGTAAATCTCCTGAGAAATTTCATTGATGTCAAAACCTATATGGTTTTCATTCTCGTAATCGGCAAGCATTGTGCTGATTTCCTGAGGGTTGAAAGTCATATCAAGTTTGTAATCGGCGGCAACGTTCCACGGCGAATTGTACTTTCGCTCCTCAATTATTAACGGTAAATTTGTAATATCTTTAACGCTTACAAGAATTACGCTATGAAAAATTGACGTTCGTTCAAAACTATTCCTTTCGATATATTCAGCCCTAAAATGACTCAATAAATCCGCTAATTGCGGAATGATAAACCTATCGGCGTTATCAATGATTAATACTACTGGTTTGGAACTATTTTCACAGAGTTTTCTTGTCGCTTCATCAAGTGAATGAAAAGAATCAATATTGGCAAATAAATTATCATTTATATTGTCATCAATTAAACGTCCTAATGCTTTGCAAAATGCAGTATCCGATATACAGTCATTTTCGTTTAGATTGTTAAAGTCAATTACTACAACCATGTATTCGCCGTTGAGGTGGTTGTAAATCCATTTCAACGACGTTGACTTGCCAAACTGCCGCGCACGGTTGATGGTGAAATATTTGCCAAAGTTGATGAGACGTTCAAAAACTTTCATCTTGTTGGTGGTGTCCACCATATAGTGCCGTTTCGGGTCGCAGGTTACCTCTGTATTAAATTGTCTTGCCATCACAATCAGGGTTTTTATTCTCGGTAAAGTTACAAAAAAAATCAGAATTGCAAAATGATTTTCTACACATTCTTGATTTTGCATTATAAAAAAAATTGACTATATTTGTGGCGGAAAGTAACATTAATCGTTATTGACTATGAGCGAAATTACTACTGATTTGATGAGTGCTGTTAAGACAATTAAGACAGCCATTTTGCAGAGCCAATACAAAGCAGCAAAAACCGTTAATGCCGAGCAACTATCGTTGTATTTCGGCATTGGTAAGTATATTTCCAAAAACTCACGCAATGGTTTTTGGGGTACAGGGGCAATTGTAAATATAAGCCAACAACTTCAAAAAGAACTGCCAGGACTTCGTGGTTTTTCTTGCGAAAGCATTAAAAAAATGCGGAGGTTCTATGAACAATGGTCGTTTATCGTAAATCGGTCGCCATTGGCGACCGATTCGCAACTATCTGATAATAACGAAGATATAAAAATCGATTCGTTAACTACTGCATTTAGATTGCCAAATACTATCGATTTTAATGCACAAGAATTTTTGTCAATTAGTTTTACTCATCATATTGAAATCCTCAATAAAACCGAAGAATATTATGAGCGTATTTTCTACATTCATCAGGCTTTCCAAAACAAATGGGACAAGTATAAACTTCGCGAAATGCTCAAAGCCGATTTATTTCACAAACAGGAAATTCTGCCAAACAATTTCTCAAAGTCGATGCCCGATGCAAAAAAGGCGTTGAAGGCTATTGAAATGTTTAAAGATGAGTATCTTTTGGATTTTATCAATGTGGAAGAATTGGGCGAAAGAGACCGTGAAGATATTGACGAAAGGGTTGTTGAAAAAGAGATTATACATAATGTCAAGAATTTTATAATGACTTTCGGACACGATTTTACATTTGTTGGCAACCAATATCATTTGGAAAAGTTCGGACACGACAATTACCCCGACCTTTTGTTTTACAATCGTGAATTGGCAGCTTTGGTTGTGGTGGAACTCAAAAAAGGCGACTTCAAACCTGCATATCTCGGTCAACTTAGTGCATATTTAAGGATTATTGATTCGGAAATCAAAAAGCCGTTTGAGAATCCTACTATCGGCATTATTCTTTGCAAACGTGCCGACAAGAGTTTTGTCGAATTTTTGATTCAAGGCTACGACAATCCAATGGGTGTTGCCACTTACAAAACCGCCGAAGATGTTCGCCGAGTGTTGCCGTCGGAGGAAGATTTACGAAAAATCATCGACCAAGAGTTTTAACCCTCCTCACACAATCTTTTGCCGAGTTCGTAAGCCTTGTTGAGGTCTTGCTGAAACTGCGTGTCGCGCACTTGTGCCTTGTGAGGCTCGCTGAATGTGGCGGCATCATAACGGTCGTAGTTAGAGAATTGGTAGGTGTCGAATGAGCGCAAAATCTCCGTTGGACCAAATACGCCGAGTTGATTTGCGCTGTTGTCCATCAGAATATCATAATTCATTTGCTTGTAAACAGTCTCGTCGGGACAGTTCATTGTGTAGATTGTGGCAGAATGTATCTTTTTGATAACCAACGGTTTGGTATAGTCGGAATAGTTGACCGTGGGAAACTCCAACCGCTCCATAAAAGCGCGCATCATTGCCGTCGGGTAGCCGCAATAGTTTGGCGAGCCGCAGATAAGCACGTCGGTGGCGACAGCCTTTTCGAGTATGGGCTGCAAATCGTCTTTGAAAGTGCAGATGCCCTTTTTGCCGCCTTTCAATTTGCAGGCGAAACAACTCATACAGCCCTTGAAATTCAGGCTTCGGTCGTAAAGGTTAATCAATTCGGTTTCTGCGCCCGCCTCAGCCGCGCCTTCCATTGCCCGTTTCAAAAGTTTTGCAGTGTTGCCATTCTTTCGCGGACTGCCGTTGATGAATAATGCTTTCATAATTTTTGCGATTTTTTGGGGTTGGTTTGTGAGGGCGAAGATAAGGAAAAATTTGGATTTTATGGAAAGACCGAAATAATTTTTTTAGCAAAAACCTTTCATCAATGCAGAATTTTTTATAATTTTGCCACGTTGTACAAACTAAAAACACGAACAATGAACAAAAAAAGCGTCGGGCAACCGATGTGAAATATAAACTAACATATTGTAAAACTTAGCGTTTGCTATTTATTTTAATATTTTCATTATTCTTTTTGCTATTATTTCCGCTAATCTTGGTGGAACAGCGTTGCCAACCATTTTATAACCGTCTTTGACATCAGTGTATATAAACCTAAACGAATCGGGGAAAGTTTGTATTCTCGCACATTCTCTAACACTCAAACGCCTATACAAATGTTCGTAACCTTTGGCAAAAATCCTTTGGTTATACGAAACAAATTCCATTTTAGGGGCTTGCGGATGTAACGGTTCGTTTTTGGCTTGGGCTTGTATTGTGAAAGAAACCTCATCCCAAGAACGGACACGATTCCTTGACATATATTTTGCATCAAAATTTCCAATATAGACATCGTGGTTTAGATACTTGTCATATTGTTGATTAACTATTTGATTGTCAGAATAAAAACGTGGTTCTTCCTTAATACCGCCAATTGCTTGTCGTAGTGTAATTGGCTTTTCTGTGGTAGGATTTGGGAAAAGACAAAATGTATCAAGTTGATTAACAATCCCAACAATAATAATGCGTTTTCTATCTTGTGGAATTTTAAAATCTTTTGCATTTAATAAAGCATACGTAACATCATAATCGGCATTTTCCAATTCGGAAATAAAATAATTGAGTGTCCCGATGTGTGTTTCAGACAATATGCCTTCAACATTTTCTATGACAAAAAACGACGGCTTTTTTTCTTTGATTAATCGAATGTAATCAAGGAACACCTTACCTCGGTCATCTTTCAGACCTAAATTTTTGCCACCTTCGCTCCACGCTTGGCAAGGTGGACCGCCTATAAAGCCATCACAATCAGGAATTTCGTCTGTCTTAATTGTGCGGATGTCTGCGGATACAAATTGAGTTTTAGGGTGGTTAAATTGATATGTCTGTTCAACTGATTTGTCAAAATCATTTGCCCAAACAACGTCAAAACCTGCCCTTGTAAAGCCTAAATCCAAGCCGCCGCAACCGCTGAAAAAAGAACAAACTTTCATATTGCTTTGTACTTTTTCAACGTGTTTTTTATCTGATTTGCAACGTGATACGCCAAATTGACAGGCACCGCGTTTCCTATCATTTTGTACCCGATATTCACATCATCATAGATGAATTTAAAATCATCGGGAAACGTCTGAACTCTTGCCACTTCTCGCACCGTCATTCGACGATACAAATTCTCCTTGCCGGGGACAAAAATTTGTTTATTTTTTTCTATTTTTATCATTTTCGGGGCTTGTGGATGGAGTTGGCATTGACGACCACTCGCTTGTACTGTAAAACCGGGTTCGTCCCACTGCCTAACACGATTTCTCGACATAAATATCGGCGAATAACTACCAATAAAATACTCGTGGTTAGGCACTTGGCATTTGTCTCCGTTAGTCTTGTTGTGAACAAGGGCGGGAATCGCATTGTCTTTCAAATCCCAAATTGCTTCTCGCAAAGTTGGTTTGTGCTCCAATGGTTTCGGATATTCAAAATCATTGATTTTTAAATCTTTACGAAAACCAATATAAAACACTCTATCACGGTCTTCGGGTACGTCAAAATCGTTGGCATTAAGCATTTTGAGGTAAACATCATAGCCTGCGTCGTCAAAAAGTTGCATAAAACCCTTCACCGCCTCGGAATGACGAGCGGCGAGCATTCCCGAAACGTTTTCCGCAACAAAAAACAAAGGTTGTGTTGTTTTCAATATGCGGATATATTCATAAAATAATTGACCTCGGGCATCTTCGATGCCTTTCAACGAACCCGCTTCACTCCACGATTGACACGGGGGGCCTCCAATAATGCCAATAATATCTTTTGGAAATTTATCTTCGCTTATTTTGCGAATATCATCGTCAAGTAGTTCTGTTTCAGGGAAATTAACCCTGAATGTCGGGCAAATTTGTTTGTCATATTCATTGGCGATTATGGTATGGAATCCGGCTTTATGAAAACCCAAATCCAAACCACCCGCACCACTGAAAAGGCTTATTATCTTCATTTTATTTCCAAATGCAATTTATAGTTATTATTGTAATTGGCAATCCTGCAATCTGAATGTCAAATTTTAACGATGGTTTTACGAAAGTTTCTGCATTATGAATGCGAAAAGTAAAATACCATCCTCCATCTAAATACATCTCGGCAGTATTACTTCTGTCGGGCATAAAATCCAGACTGATTATCCTTTTGGGTAAGGTGGCAATAGGGATTTCAATTTTCGGTTTAATGCATTTTGCAGGAGCATTTAATGTGCCGTGAATATTGTAGGATTGGATTTGTGTTTCCTTTTTTGCGTCAATGCTTATGATTTTATAAAAATCAAATTTGCTCAACAAATACTCAACCAACTTTTGTGGAATACTACTGTTGATATCACATTGACGTTTTATTTCGTTTATAAACGCTTGAACCAATGGTTTATAAACATCATTATCTTTGTCAGGCAACTCGCTAAATTTCGTATTCTTATTCTTTTCCTCTTCGAGGTATTCAAAAATTGGATTAACATCTGCCCAATATTGATCGGAACACTTAACGCCATACCATTTTTCACCGAAATCAATGGTTGCAGATAAACGACTGTGTTTTACTGCAAAATGATTGTGTTTAATGCTAAGACCAATTTCCCATTCAATATCATTCCTAACAATGATTATATCTCGGACGTCGCCAGCCTTTCCTGCCTCGTCCTTTTGAATGAAAAGTTGGATAACATCGTCATCCTTCTCAATCATTCTTGGCTCGCAGTCAAAAATGGATGGAATCATTGCCAAGGCACTTTGTTTGTAAAGTGCCTTTTCCACGCTTGAAAGCGTGTTGTATGCTTTTTGTGCGGCGTGGAAACTACTATTTATGACTATTTGCGCACTTCGAAACTTACTTATTTCTTCATAAAGTGCGTTCAAACAGACAAATTCGTAGGCTCTGCCTTGATTATTGCTGAGGTCGCTCATTTGTGTTTTCTATTTTGTTGCGAAATTACAAAAAAAAACTGACCTAAAAAATTTTTTTCAATAAAGTATCGTTCAAGAATTTTATTAAACAAGTTCTCTACCAACTATCGAAATCTCGTTAAATATTAGGCGTTCACGTTCTTTGGAGGGTTTTTGACAAAAAGTCTTTGAAAACATCGAAGAAAAACCATATCTTTGTCATCAAGAAAAATACAATCAAAGGATGTCTGACAAGCACAAAATATCAATCCGTTTTTTCAACGACCGTGAAGTGTGGGGAGAATGATGCCAACTCTAACTAAAAACCGAAAAACCTCAGTTGGTTAGCGACACTAACCAACTGAAAAAGTTATTCATCTTGTTTATTCCTTCTTTTCCTCTTGGGCTAAACATTCTTGATAAACTTAGCCGGATTGCCGCCTACGATGGTGTTTGGGGCAACATCTTTGGTAACAACCGCACCCGCAGCCACCACAGCGTTTTCGCCCACTGTTACGCCGGGCAGAATGGTTGCACCTGCGCCTATCCAAGCGTTACGGCAGATACGGACGGGCTTGCAGATGAGAATCTGTCGGTCGTGAAGGTCATGGTTGTTGCTGATTAACTGAGCGTTGGCGGCTATCATTACGTTGTCTTCGATGGTGATGCCACCGCGCGACATCATCAGGCAGTCGGGCATTATGAAAACATTGTTGCCAATTTTCACTTGGTCGAAGCAAACGCCTTTGAGCGGTGTCTGCAAAAATACGTTTTCGCCGATGTTTTTGCCAAAAAGTTCGCCCACCAAGGCGTTGTACTCGTCGGTGAAAGGCATTGTGTGGTTGAGTTTGAAAAGCACCTGCGCCTGACGCACACCCTCGGCGCGTTCTTCTGCCGTGGTCTGCCGCGGATCTACACGAAATTCTGTCATTTTTGTTGTGGTTTTATGTTTTTGGAATTTTTACACTGCAAATATAGTTGTTAGTTTTTAGACGATAGTTTTACAAAAGGAGCGGAAAATTTCACAAATGGGAGAAAAATTGGAAAATTACTCCTTCTGTTTCTCTGGATCTTGCATTTTGATGACTTTGGCAGGGCAGCCGCCCACAACGGCGTAATCGGGCACATCTTTGGTAACTACTGCACCGGCTGCCACAACTGCATATTTGCCAATCGATACGCCGGGACAGATGGTTACGTTCATGCCAATCCACGCATTCTTTTTGATGGTTACTTTGCCGTATGTGTATTTGGTGTGCCGCTCGTTGAAGTCGTGGTTTATTGTGGCGATGCGCACGCCCGGAGCCACCGACACGCCGTCTTCAAACTCAATGCCGCCCGATGCGCTCAGGATTGCCGAGTGGTTGATGAAAACGTTGTCGCCAAAGGTAACGCGGTTTCCAAAATCGCAGATAAACGGCGTGAGGATTCTTATGCCGTTGAGTCGGCGACCAAAAAGTTGCTCCAAATCAGTAACATAACTTTCGTCGTCGGGCATTTTGGCGTTTGCGATGGCGCAGAGTTTGCGCGAACGCATCATTTCGTCAACCGCTTCATTGAAGTACGGCTCTCTTACGTCGGTAGGTCCGCCGTTGTCCATCAGTTGATAGACATATCCTTTTGGGTATTCCATATTGTTGATTTTTAATATGTTGAACCGTTTGATTATCCGTAAGTTTCTATCAGATATTTCACAAATTGTGGGTCGGCGAAATTCACCGTTCCCGCATCGTGCTGATTGAGAGTGGCGATGGCCTTCATTTCGTCGTCGGTAAGGGCAAAATCAAAGATATTGAAATTTTGCTCCATGCGTTCCTTGTGTGTGGATTTTGGAATGGCGACAATACCACGTTGAGTCAGCCAACGGAGCGCAACCTGTGCGGCGGTCTTGCCGTATTTTTTGCCGATTTGCGCAAGGGGTTTGCTTTTGACGATTCCGTCCACGCCCTGACCTCCGAGCGGTCCCCATGCCATCACCTTAGTGTCGGTTTCTTTGAGGATTGGCTCAATGCCGTTCTGTTGGATTAACACGTTGCACTGCAATTGGTTGACCATCGGCTTGATGTCCACATAATGCGCAAAGTCGAAAAACCTTGCCGCCTGAAAGTTTGACACGCCAATTGCGCGGACCTTGCCCGCCTTGTAGGCTTTTTGCATCGCCCTCCACGTGCCAAAAACGTCGCCATAAGCCTGATGGATAAGCAAAAGGTCGATATAGTTGGTTTGCAGTTTGCGCAGGCTTTCGTCAATAGATTTGGCGGCTTTTTCCTCGCCTGCGTTAGATATCCAGACTTTTGTAACAAGGAAAATGTCTTCGCGGTTGACACCCGATTTCGTAATTGCTGCGCCAACGCCTTCCTCGTTGTAATACGCTTGTGCGGTGTCTATCAGTCGATAACCAACTGACAATGCGTCGGTTACGCATCTTTCGGCATCTTTGGGCGGTACTTGGAAAACACCATAGCCCAAGAGTGGCATTTCTACGCCATTGTTGAGTTTTATTGTTTGCATAATTGTCGCTAATTAGTTATTTTACAATCCTTTTATCCATTTCTCCACCTTTGCTTTCTCAGTCCTTACCTCGTGGCCGTAGATTGAGAAACCTTTTTGAACGTTGGCTTTTGGGAAGGCTTTCTTGACGTCGCTGACGCAGTTTGCAAGGCCGCTGCCTTCGTGGGTGGTGAAGGGATAGACGGTTTTGCCGTCAAGGTTGATGTCCTTGAAAAGCGTGAACATCACTTGCGGATAAGTTCCCCACCAAACGGGTCCGCCGATAAACACTGTGTCGTACTTGGAGAGGTCGGGTGCAGAGCCTTCGTATGGCGGAAGTTCGCCCTTGTTGGCCTCCTCCTTGGCGAGTTGGATGAGCGGGTTGTAAGCCATTCCGTCGTACTTGTGGGTAACGATTTCGTACTGAGCCGCGCCGGTGAGTTCGGAGATGTAGTCGGCAACGATTTTTGTGTTGCCAACCTCGATGTTGCCCACCGAGTAATTGTCGCCCGCGTGGGAGAAGAAGATTACGATTGAATTTTTCATATTGCCTGTGTTTTTAACGGTTTGCGAATTGCAGCCCGACACGGTAAACAGTGCAATCAAGGCTGCGAGGATTGATTTTAATTTCATAACATTTCAGTTTTAATTTCTGATGCAAAGATAACCGTTATTTATCAGAAATTAGTTTCACAAAAGGAGTGTAAATTTTCACAAAAAGAAGAAAACTTTTGTTTAACACTTCGCAAAGGTATTTTTTTTTGCAATAAAAAAGGCAGAAAAGAAAAAGCACACCGTCACCAACGGCTCACCGAAAAAGGCAGAGAGTTGAGCGATGGTGCGACGGGTGAAGTTATGCTGACCGTTTGGATTGTTATGGTATGGTGATAAAACAAAATAAGGGCTATTGACAAGCAAATGTAATCTTATTTTTTGTTCCAACAAAACCCAAATAATTCTCCACCATTAGAAGTTAACGACATAACTTTGTTTTGGTTTATAATTCTTGCGGTTTCATTTGAATATGAGGATAATTTGTCAAATGCGATAAAAATTTGTTTTGGTGAATTATTATAAATCGTCAATATATTTTCAATTGCATTGTTTTCAATATGTTTGAACATAACAGAATCGTGTACTAAAAACGGCAGTTTAGTCAATTTTAAAATGGCCAAATCAAATGAAATCAAATTTTTAAAATTTGTACCTGTTCCGTTGTCATCATCAGTTTCAAAAATATAACTATTTTTGGCTTTAAAATGAATCGACGGGGCTTTCTTGTCAATATTTATTTCATCGCTGACTTGTTCTAAAATAGTATTGATAGAATGCTCCAACTCATTAACAATATCCATAAATAAATTTTCATACTCTACCTTACATTCGTTTTCTTCGTCTTTCAATGATTTCAATTGTTCGTATTCTTTATTTTGTTTTTGCAAATTTTCAATTTCTCTCTGCAATTCAATTAGTTTGCCAATAACTACTTTTGAAAGAGTCTTCTTATTGTTTGTAATTTCAGTGATTTTAAGAGCAATTTCATTAATTTGTTCTTCCAACACAGAAATAACCATCTCTTTTTCTGATATAAAATTTGAAATCTCATTTTTCAAATTCTTTCTCAAAACAGAATGAAACACTTGAATATCTTTCAGTTTTTTCATATTTATGGATGGAAAAAACGAAATTAAATCTTTTTCATCTATTTTACTAATCGTATTTATTTCAGAGAGATTGCCCTCCAATTTGCTAAGCGATGCTTTTTCAATTGCACGTTGTCTTAGCAATTTAGATTTTTCAGATTCCAACTCTTTTGTTTGCTCCAACTGAAATGAATCCAAATCAAGCAAATTATTGTCGCTTTTGGTTGTTAATTCTTCTGATTGCTTGCTTAGTTCGTTGATTTTAATTAAATTTCCGCTATATGTTTTTGCATTTATTGATGAGATGAAACTATATTTTTGTGCTTTTTTAAATGATTCAAATTTATCTTTTGCATCTTTCACCTTGAATTCTGCCTCCGAAATGAGAGAATATTTACCAAACAATTTGATAAGTCTTAAAATAGAGGGTTCAGCACTTTCTTTTTCAAAAGATTGCAATGGTTGTTTTTCGTTGATGGTTGATTTGCCGTATATACGTGAATATACACCAACGGCATCTCTAAATGTCATAGACAACACTGATAAGTCATACATTTTTGACAACCAATCGCGGAATTCTTCTATTTTAATAAACTTGTTTTCGTTATAGGAAAACACCTGTTTCTTATCCAAAAAATCTCGATGGAATGAATAATCTATTCCATTAAACGAATATGTAAATTCAATTCGATGGTCGCCGACATTATCACGAATTTCTCTATTCTCGGCATACTTATCCCCACCAAAAACATAATCAATAACTAACAAGGATGTTGACTTTCCGATTGAATTAGAACCGTTGTCATCACCCAAAATGCAATTCAGGCCATTATTAAATATAATAATAGACTGATTTACAAACTTATCACATTTGATTAGTTTCAACATAACAAATTGATTTAGTTTCGTTATTGTATTCAATTTTATCTATTGCATACAAACAGCATACCGTATCCAAAAAATCGGGCATCAAAATTTTATCCTTAACTTGTTGGTACAATTCATATATACTCAATGTCGGTTTCTTGGACATTAGTTTTAGTATCAATACCATATCGTATATGACACTTTGTTTGTACGTATATATTTTATTAGGCAACTTCATCAAACACCTCGCAATTTTGAACAAAAAATGAAACAACAATCACACACGCATCATAATTCAGCGTAACATCTTTTGAATTAAGCCAATTTACTATGTTGTTAAATACGTCATCTTTATCTTCTGTACAACAACTTAAATATGCCGTATTAATTTGATTGGCTATTATTTTAAACTTTTTCTCCTTTTCATCTAAATTTCTGAGTTGTTCTTCTATAAACAAGTAATACTCAGAGACATAATGTTTAATTTTTCGCTTTAACAAACTATATTTGTCCTCTATCTTGTTATCAATTTTTAAAGATTTGTATTTTTCCAATTTATCAAATTCTTCATCGGATAATTTGGCTACAACTTCTAAAACTTTAACAATATCATTATCAATATTTATACTCGCTAATTCATCATCTGTTTTTTGTATGACTGATAATTTTTTCTTTATTGAAACTAAATTATTATATTCTTCAATAGTTTTGTCTGTATCATACTTATGATGACAAGTTTCGCACAGAGCAATCTTATTTTCATAAGATTCAGAATCTTCACCCAACAATTCCACCCCATCTAATATTTCCTTTTCGTGTTCAGTCGGACTGTGTGGAAATATGTGTGCTATTTCATAAATTTTGTCTTTCTTATTTTTACCATATATAGAACGGCTGCATATGGGACATCTAAAAGACACTTCTCTAAGGTGCATAATTTTTTCGCTGTCAGGAATGTTTCTACGTTTGTCCTTACAGTAATCAATGTCCTTATGATATACTTTTATACCCATTTAGTTGTCTTTTACGATTGATAATACGCCCGTTTCATAATATTAAACTTGATTTCCTCGTAGTCCATTTGTGGTTTGAAGGAATCCGTTCTCAATCCAATATTCAAAACATTTACAAAATCAGGTAAAGAATAATCGTCTTTACCCTCTCCTTATTTATTTTTATGCCTTGCTTGTTTTCCAAACCACTCAATCTACCTGACGAAAAAGATAGTTATTGAATGTAATCAAACTCGTTTCTTCGCATTACCAAAGGGTAACGTTCAGGATGTTTTAGACTTTCAACCTCCAAATCCACGTCAAGTTCAGGCCATTCAACCGCATTTTTCCCTAACATTTTAATATTAAGGATGTTTCTCACGGTCGCATCTTTCAGCCAAGGCACTCGGTTATATGATAGGAAATAGTCATTTCCTGCCACAGAAATCATAATTCCTTGATTATTAATCATCAACACGCTTGCCGATATGGCGTTTGTATTGTTCTCTAAAATCGTTTGCATTTTCTTCTACAAGTTTAATAATTTTATTTATCTCGTGCTCTGCAAAACCATCATTGTTTGCGAGTTCTATGTCAGGCTCCAACCATATTTTGGCTTCGCAATATTCTTTGAAAACGTGAATGTGCATTCTCAATTCTTCGTTGGAGAATATTTTGAACACAAATCCCTTTTCTCTTTTAAATGTCGGACTCATATTGACAATTTTGTTTAAAACACACCGCAAAGATATATTATTTTTGTTCAACAAGAAAATTTTTAATAAAAAAATGCAAAAAAATTGGTAGAAAAAAAGGAAATGAGTATATTTGCAAAGTTAATTAACCCTTACGGAAGTGAACGAAGACAAGAAATCAGAGATAATGAATCTCATTGGATATGGACTTGCAAAATTCGACAATGATTTTGCAAACGAGTTTGCTATGCCCTCAAAGTCCGCTTTTGCTCGTTATATTGTTGGTTTGGGATTGGCAAATACAGTAAAAGCCGTTACAAACAGAATGGATAGTTTCGATCCATATTTTGACAATGGACGTCGTGGTTGGTTTCAACGGAATCAGCGTGAACATATAAAATTGTTCATTGATAGTCTTTTTGGGAACGAAGATGTTAAGGGTTTTGCAAACGTCGTAAAAATGTTCATTCAAGAATTGAGTCCTGATGTTCAAATTGTAACTTCGCAAATACCCCCCTCCACAAAGTCGAAATACAAACTAATGCAAGAGACAGGGAAAGAGGCAGAATTCTATTTCATAAACAACTATATGAAAATTCCAATTTTTGTTGATGGTATTTTAGAAGATGCAAGATTATGGGGTGACGGCTATGATTTCCAAATCCAATGCAACGAGAAATATTTGTTAGCGGAAGTTAAAGGCCTACGAGATGCCAGTGGCTCTGTAAGGATGACAAAAAACGAATATTCAAAAGCATTGGAATACAATTCTAATTATATCCTTGTGGTCGTAAGCAACTTGCTCAGTACTCCTAAACTTAGCATAGTGGAAAATCCAGCGAAGCAACTTGTTTTTTCTCCACGAGAAATACAATCTACACAAATAAACTATTATTCAGAAATAATAAATTGGTGAGTTATGACAGTTGGTGCAACATTTGATTGGGGCGACGAGATTTATTCGTATAAATGTAAAGCCGAAGACTTAAAAATTGCTTTTGGCAAAGGTCGTTATGCCTATTTTACAAAAAAAGTTCCCAATTTTGTTAGGAGTTTATTTGAAATAAATATCTTAAAGGATGAAGATGGTAACCTAATTGAAAAAGGCTATGTAGCATTTTATAAAAGCATTGATGATAGTTGTCCTTATAAATGTTTTGATGCAGATATCAAATTTTTGAGAAACAACGAGGAAATAAGTGCTAAATTTGATTGGAAGGGAAAACATTACTCGTATAAATGCAAGTATGAGAAACTTGACAGAAATTATGAAGATGAAAGTTATGCATATTTTTTTAAAACTATACCGATAATTCAATGGAGTATGATTCAGATTAATGTCAATTTAGACGATGATTTAAACTTGACTAATGAAGGCAGTGTTTGGTTTTACAATGATAAATACGATTCATTACCACGTTATTCCTTGTCCATTCCAATCGATATTTTACAACAATAGTCATACATTTTGTAAATCGTTTTCTATATTGCTTTGTCGTTACCGTTAATGGCTGTACATACTGATAAAAAACAGATATATTTTAAAAGAGAAAAAAAGGTTTGATTTGTTGAATCATTCTTATAGACTCAACCACAAGGGAATTTCGTTTTAGTTCATCTCCTTTCTTGTGGTTAGCAACAGACATTCCCTGAC
>DGIK01000053.1 GCA_002393195.1 Bacteroidales bacterium UBA3824
GGTCGGTGCGGCCGATGATGTCGTCCAACTTGCGGAAACCCATCGCGGCAAGATATTCGCGCACTTCCTGAGCCAAAAATTTGAAATAATTGACAATGTACTCGCTCCTGCCCCTGAATCGCTCCCTCAAAACGGGATCTTGCGTGGCAACGCCCACAGGACAAGTGTTGGTATTGCACTTGCGCATCATCACGCATCCGAGTACAATCAACGGCAACGTGCCAAAAGCAAATTCGTCAGCGCCGAGCATCGCCATCAAAACCACGTCGCGTCCCGACTTCAACTGTCCGTCGGTCTGCAACCTTACCTGCGCCCTCAATCCGTTGAGAGAAAGGGTCTGTTGGGTTTCGGACAGTCCGATTTCAGGACTGATGCCCGCAAACCTCATCGACGATGCCGGGGATGCTCCCGTACCGCCTTCTGCGCCGGAGATTACTATCAAATCCGCCTTTGCCTTGGCAACGCCAGCCGCAATGGTGCCTACTCCGCTTTCAGCAACCAATTTTACCGAGACGGCGGCTGTGGGGTTGATGTTTTTGAGGTCAAAAATCAACTGCGCCAAATCCTCGATGGAATAAATGTCGTGGTGCGGCGGCGGCGAAATCAGCGAAATTCCGGGGATGGAATTGCGGGTTTTGGCAATGATTTCATTTACCTTGAATCCCGGCAATTGTCCGCCCTCGCCCGGCTTTGCGCCCTGGGCAACCTTAATTTGGATTTCTTCGCCGTTGACGAGGTATTCTGCCGTTACGCCAAAACGACCCGAGGCAATCTGTTTGGTCTTGGAGGCAAGGTCGGTGTGGTAACGCCTGTTGTCCTCGCCGCCCTCGCCGGTGTTGCTACGTGCGCCCAATGAGTTCATTGCCAATGCGATAGCCTCGTGAGCCTCTATCGAAATCGCGCCAAAAGACATTGCTCCCGTCACAAAATGCTTTACGATGCTCTCCACCGGCTCCACTTCGTCGATAGAAATGGGATTGTTGGTGGCAAAATCGAAGAAATCGCGGATAAAAACGGGATTCTTCTTATTATCTACCAACGATGTAAACTCCTTGAATTTCTGATAGTTGCCGGTACGGGTGGCAATTTGGAGAGTAGCGATGGTTTCGGGATTCCAAGCGTGGAAAATGCCGTCCTTCCTGTAAGAGAACAGGCCTTGATTCTGCGGCGGGAAATCTGATGCGCTGCCCTTGTAGGCGAGTTCGTGGAGACGCTTGGCATCGTCGGCAATATGCTTCAATCCGATGCCGCCAATCGTTGAAATCTGCGTACCAAAATATGTTTTGAGCAATTCTTCCGAAAGTCCAATCGGCTCAAAAATCTTCGCACCACGGTAGCTGCGTATCGTAGAAATGCCCATCTTTGACATTATCTTAAACAATCCCTTGCAGACAGCCTTGATGTAATTTTTTTCGGCGGTGTCGTAGTCCTCTTGGATTTTGCCGGTCTTGACGAGCTTGTCGAGCACAGCAAAAGTCATATAAGGATTGATGGCAGACGCTCCGTAACCGAGCAACAGAGCGGCGTGCATCACCTCGCGGATTTCGCCAGATTCAACGATGAGTGCGGTCTGCACACGTTTGCCAGCCGCAATCAGATAATGATGAACCGCCGACACTGCAAGCAATGAGGGAATTACGGCGGTCTTTTCGTCGAGATTCCTATCAGAAAGGATGATGTAATTGATGCCCGCATCCACCGATTCCTCGGCCTTGCGGCAAAGATGGTCGATGGCATCCTTCAACGCGCTCGCACCGCCGTTGGGGTCGTAGAGAAGGGGCAATTTTGTAGTCTTGAAACCCTTGTAGCGGATGTTGCAAAGGATGTCGAGCCTTGTATTATTGAGCACGGGATGCGGCAGTCGCACCATCTTGCAGTTGCTCTCGTCGGGGGTGAGGATGTCGGTGCCCACAGAGCCAATGTATTCGGTGAGCGACATCACAAGCTCCTCGCGGATGGGGTCGATGGCGGGATTGGTTACCTGTGCAAATTGTTGACGGAAATAATTGAAGAAAATCTGCGGACGGTCAGACACTACGGCAAGCGGAGTGTCGTTGCCCATAGCCGCAACAGGTTCGCTGCCAGTAGTACACATCGGGATGATGGTCTTCTCGATGTCTTCGCCCGCAAAACCAAAATTGACAAGTTTTTTCTCGAAATCGGGCACAGAATTGTCAACGTGGCGACCCGACTTGAGATTTTCGAGCTGGATGCGGTTGGTATTGAGCCACTGCTTGTAGGGATGTTCCTGGGCGAGTTGGCGTTTGAGTTCGCCGTCATAATAAATCTTGCCCTCCTGAGTGTCCACCATCAGGATTTTGCCGGGCTGGAGGCGGCCTTTTTCCTTAATCTGCGACGGCTCAAAATCCATCACGCCAGTCTCAGACGCAACGACCATCATATCGTTGCTTGTAATCACATAACGCGACGGGCGCAAACCATTGCGGTCCAACATTCCGCCTGCAAACCTGCCGTCGGAAAACAGCAGCGCGGCGGGTCCGTCCCAAGGCTCCATCAATATCGAATGGTATTCGTAAAACGCCTTCAGCTCCTCGCTGATGGGGTTTTTGTCGTTGAAACTCTCCGGCACAAGCACCGCCATCGCGTGAGGCAGCGACATTCCCGAATTTACGAAAAATTCAAACACATTGTCCAACGACGCCGAATCCGACATACCGGGCGTAACAATCGGGCGCAAGTCCTTGATGTCGCCGAGCATACCCGACGAAAGCACCGACTCACGTGCGCGCATCCAATTGCGGTTGCCACGGATGGTATTGATTTCGCCGTTGTGGCACAGCATACGGAATGGCTGCGCGAGCCTCCACTCGGGGAAGGTGTTGGTAGAGAACCTCGAATGTACCAACGCCAATCCGCTTGTCAAATACTCATTGGAGAGGTCGGTGAAATATTCGCGGAGTTGCATCGAGGTCAACATACCTTTGAAAACTATGAGTTTGGACGACAGCGACACGATGTAAAAATCGGGATCGGAGATGCGTTTTTCCACCCTCTTGCGTATCTTGTAAAGCACGCTTTCAAATTCGGGCAGACGGTCGTCGGAGATACCGTTGATGAAAATCTGACGGATGTCCGGCTCGGTCTCCAACGCGCCCTTGCCAAGGCATTTGGAATTGACGGGTACGTTGCGGAGGTGCATCAGATTGAGACCCTCGCGCTCTATCTCCTCGATGAAAATGCGGAGGATTTCGCGCTGTGCGTTTTCGTCCTTTGGCATAAAGACGAGACCCGTGCCGTATTTGCCCTTTTCGGGTACGGGGATGCCTTGCAGCAATATGAACTCGTGAGGAATTTGAATGAGGATGCCCGCTCCGTCGCCAGTCTTGCCGTCGGAGCCTTCCGCGCCACGGTGCATCATATTCTCGAGCACCTTGAGCGCATCGTCCACGAGGGCGTGCGACTTGTTGCCGTGGATATTCACCACCATACCCACGCCGCAGGCGTCGTGTTCGTTTTCGGGGTCGTACAGACCTCTGATTGTTTGTCGTGATTTCTTCATAGCAATTGTAGATTTTTACGCTGCAAAGTTCTATATAATCATACAAAAATGCTGTAAAAAAAACACGTAAAGACGGGTAAGGGTTTTTCTTATTTGAGGAGGGGGAATGATGGCTCACGGAGACACGGAGGCACGGAGAAGAATCAAACAAAAATCCCCCGACAATTTTAATCATCGAGGGAACGTCTGAATTTGCTGCGGAAAGAGAGGGATTTCTGCAAATCGCTCAATCTCCCTGATTATCAGGCATCCAACACTCGTAATTTTGTTGCTGTGATTAAATTGTAATTTTTGCACAAAAGTAGCGACTTTTGTGCAATTTTTCAACACTTTCCCCAAAAAAAATTTGCACACCTCGTTTTTTCACCCTAAGAAACCTACCTCACCGTTTCGTTTTTCTGTCACTACCTCAAAGACACCTGCCGCGTCAACTTTGGAGTGGAGCGTCAGGACGAATTGGTGGACGGCAAGGCCTCCGAGAGTTTCTTCACCATTCAGGCAGACAACTGCATCGATGAACAGTCGGTGGAACTCCGCCTCACCCTCGACGAAATCAAGACCATAACCGCAATGCTCCACCGCATCGTCAAGCAGTAGCACCGCCCCACCCCACACCGCAACAAAAAACGCCCTGCACCCTTGCAGGGCGTTTTTGTTGGCACTGCGTCAGTTAAATAATGTTAATTTCGGCGAGGTTACACACTCAACTGATGCTGCGTGTACTTTTTCTCTCAGAATCATAGTACATTTGAAAAAATAATTAATCCATTAATGAAAACTTAATAGAAGTCCCAAAAAACCACACGGACAATGAACCGCAAACGAAGAATATACGCCTACAACATCCCCAACAATAGTTGGCTCAAATATCCCTGCAAGGAAGTTTGCGCAGAATACTTCGGCATATCCGTCAGCCGTCTCAACAAACTACTCAGCACATATTCCGACCCGCTCGGTGGCATTTGGGACTTCGACATCGAGATTGCGTCGTCCGACATTGAACACCTCAAATCAGACCATACAATCCGCTCGGAATAGTTGCCAAAACTTGCTTGCAAGATTCAATCGCTATTGCTACCTTTACGCCCGAAAGGAGCAACGCCCCGCACCCGGCACACATTGTCGGCAAAACGTAAACACGAAAAAAGAAGCATTATGAACGACACAAAAATAGGCAGATACATATTCCGAGACGGCATTTTAGAGCCGCAAGTCATCGAGAAGGGGGTGTTGGCGTACTTCTACTCGCGCACCGCCAACACCTTCCGTTCCGAACTCCAACGCAAGGGCATCGCCACCGATGGCGGAGCCAAGACCTACACCAAGGCGGAGGCAGAACAAATCTTCGCCGAATTTGGTCCGATTTACTATGAAGACGCCCTCGAAGGATGGAAGAAATACATACTTTTTCGACAAAAAAAGCAGAAATACAACAGAAAGCACTCAACCCGCCGTACAAAAGGCAAACAAAACCATACTTTGACGTCATTTTCAATATTTTAGCGGTCATTTTTTATTGTTTTGTCAATTTATATTGTTAATTATTGGATTTTTACGTATTTTTTTCAATCTTTTTTGCTCAAACACCCCTCTTTTGCGGGGTGTTTTTGCATTTCCCCACCAGTTAGACGCAGTTAGACTAAGTTAGACGCAATTAGACGCAGTTAGACGCAAATAGACGCAAATAGACGCAGTTAGACTAAATCACGCCCAAAGACCATCATATATTTGCAACGTCATTCCGCACGGCTCGGAAGATTGAGCCTTGTGGATTGTGGCTGCAAGACGGCGAAAGCCGGGCTTGTTGTTTTCGGGGCGGCGTTGGTTGCTCGGCAGAACATCGCCGATTGACGACCGTCAAAAAGTAAGACACAACTAAAAAAGAAGTATCAGAAGCCGCCGCCCCTTTTTTTTACAAAAGATAAACAACTAAATGGCAAGCATAGGCAAAATATTAGGCATTACGACAGCAGTGGCGGCATCAGGCATCGGCATCTACTACCTTGTAAGCAAGGCGGCAGAAGTCGATACCCTCATCAACAACGTCAATTTCAATGTTTCAGTTTCAAAAGTAACCTTCGGAAACAAGTTTCTTGGCGTTATCCCAACCACGATGACCGTGTACCTCAACGTCCAAATCATCAACCCCACCACATTGTCAATATCCTTCAAAAAGCCCGACGTTTGGATTTACTACGGCGACAAAGTGCTTGCAAGCAGCAAAATCAGCGAGCAAAAAGTCAAATTAGAGCCGCAAGGCACTACCACGATACGTGATATTGCAATGCAGATTCCATTGGCAACCAACGCATCAATCTTCGTCGATATGGCTAAGCGCGTTTTCAGCAACCTCGACAGGTCGTCCGAACAATCTATTTGGAAACAGATTACCGGCAACGCACTTACATTGATGCCTTTGCTCAAAGTCAAGTTGCTTACATACATCGGCAAGTCGCCTCTCAATTTCGAGGCTCAACTCGCATAAACAACTGAAAAACAATGAAACTTTTAAGAAGTACCGACATAGGATATTCGCCAATCTCCGCACGTGAGCGCAAGATTAAGGACGGCAGCAAGTTCGACCACCTTTTTCCCGCGCCCGACCTCCGCACAACGCTATTGCAGCGCGACGGTGAAGTCGAAGATACGGTCAAGCAGATGCAACAAATTGTAGTTGATTACTCGTGGCAAGTCCGGGAACTCTGCAAACAACTCAAAGCAAAGACCCGCCGCCAATCTGTCAAAAACGTTTTCGATTTCGTGTACGACTACATCAAATACCAAATCGAAGATGGCGAAAAACTCCGCACCCCTGCCTACTCGTGGTACGAAGGTCAGGTACAGAAACGACAGCACCCAAACAACGACAAAATAGGAGTTGACTGCGATTGTATGTCCATCTTCTGCGGATGCTGTTTCAGGGAGATGCAGATTCCATTCTCCTTCCGTGTTACCGGCTACGAAAATTCGCTCGGCTTTTGCCGTGGATTTCAGCACGTTTACACCGTTGCATACGACACCGACGGCAAGGAAATCATCTGCGACCCGGTTTACATCGAGTTCAACAAAGAAAAAGAATACGCAATTCAAAAGACATACCCAATGAGTTTAAACGGAACTGACATCGTGATGCTCTCAGGCTTGGACGACGAGAGCCACCACGAATACATAGAACATCCCGACGGCACAATGGGCGAACTTGCCGGAAAACGAAGGGCTAAGCGAAAAGCCCGCCGCAAGGCTCGCAGGGAAGCCCGCAAGGAAAGACGCGCCGCAAGAAAAGCAATCCGTAAGGCACGTAAAAGCGGAGACAAAGAGGCTCTCAAAAAGGCTAAGGAAGCCAAAAAAGCCGCAAAAAAGAAACTCAAAGCCAACCGTGGCGGCATCGCTCGTGCGGCTCAGAAAGTCGGCAAAGGCATCGCAAAAGCGGCAAAGGCGGTTGCTCGGTTTACCGTAGCAACTACAATGCAAGTACCCCGCAAGATGTTCTGTCTCCTTCTTAGGCTCAATTTCCGTGGTCTTGCCACTAAACTCGCCAACAACGAGAAAGCCCGCGAAAAATTTAAGAAAACGTGGCGCAAACTCGGTGGCTCTACAAAATCGTGGTCTAAGGCCGTCGAAAAAGGCAAAAACAAAAAGCCTCTCTTTGGCTCTAAGAAACTCAAAGGATTTACCGAACTGCAACTCAACCAACTCGGCGCAGTACTCGACGAATGGGGCATCCTCAAAGGCTACACCCTCGGCGACATCGGCGAACTTGGATTTGCCACAACGTCAGTCGCCGCAGCCATAGCGTCCGCAACCCCAATTATCAAGAAGGTCATCGACATTATGAAAAAAGTCGGAGAACACATCCCCGAAACCGCAGACGAATACAATGGCGAGGCAGACTCCTACGACGACAATCAGGAGATTATCGACACCAAACCCGAAGAAACCGAGGACGCAGACGAATCCGAGGAAGAAGAAGAAACCGAAGATGAAGATGCAGACGAGGAAGAAGATAACGCCGACGCTATCGAAGTAGAGGCTGAGGAAGTGGAAGGCATCTACGTTGGCGGCATCAATATTGGCAGCATACTCAATGGCAACGAAGTCATTGCATACGAAGTAGTTGACGTTGATGGTCTTGGCTCTCTTGGCGCGGGTCTTTTCAAGAAACTTGCATCCGGCATCAAGAAGGTGGTGGCAAAACGCAAGGCAAAAAAAGCCAACAGAAAGGCTAAAAAGCAAGCAAAAAAGACAGCCAAAAAGACTACAAAGGCGCAGAAAAAGGCGGCAAGAAAGGCTAAAAAGACACAGAAAAAGGCGAACAAAACCGCCACAACCCCTGTACCCGCTCCCGCTCCATCTCCTGACCCTATCAACCCTGACGAAATCGAACTCAATTTCGGTCAGAAACTCAAAAACGGAGTTCAGCAATTCACGCAGACCGACGAGGGACAGGCTCTCATCAACACTGCAAAGGACATCGCAATCTCCAAAGGAACGGAACTGATGCAGAAAGCCGCCAATAATGCTACAACCAATACCGTTACCTCGGACAACGTTACCACGAACAACGACGACAAAAAAGACAAAAAATCTTTCTTCGCGAAACACAAGGTGGCTACGGTTGTTGGCGGTGTTCTATTGGTTGTTGCAACCGGTGCGGGCATCTACTTTGGGACACGCAAAAAGCCCGACACCGCTCCGGCATCCAACGGCGGCGGCACGGCAAAACTCAACGCCCTGCAACTATACTAAGATTCAGCCCCGCCGACACACTCATCGGCGCAAACAAATGAAACAGAATTATTAACAACTAAAATAAGAAGCAAAATGGCAGAAGTTACAGTAAACAATGTCGTAAGCGAAACTAAGACCCCTACCGTCATTGGTGGTGGCGTACTTTTGGGTTTCTGGCTCCAAAAGTTCGTCAACAACAAGATTCTCGGCTCTGAAACCGTCAAGGGTTTGCTTGGCGACACTACGACATCCAACCTCAAAAAGTTCGTTTCGCCGGCTCTCGTTACGGCTACGGGCATTGTCGTTAATATGAAGTCAAAGGACGAATTTATGCGCAACCTCGCCGCAGGTGTGGCTATTTCCGGTCCCGTAAATGTCGGTATGCAGGTATTGTTCCACAAAGACCCGCTCTCAGGTTTCGGCATTGACGGTTTCCTTGGCGACCTTCTTGGCGACTTCCTTGGCGACGACGAAGACGACCTCGGCGACACCGACGATGACGACGACTTGGGAGATGCAGACGACCCCGACGACCTCGGCGACAACGACGAAGACGACGCACTCCGTGGTCTTGGCGAAGCCGAAATCGAAGGCAGCAAGGCAGTGGCGGCTCTCCCCGTTGGCAACATCAAACTCAACGTGGAACAATCCGAAAACAACCAAATGGAAGGCTCGATTGGCG
Source organism: Bacteroidales bacterium UBA3824 (assembly GCA_002393195.1). Classification (GTDB taxonomy): domain Bacteria; phylum Bacteroidota; class Bacteroidia; order Bacteroidales; family UBA3824; genus UBA3824. The sequence continues at coordinate 8,931 of DGIK01000053.1, forward strand.
ACCTCCTTCCGTCAAAGGCACCGGGAGTACGCGACCCCTTCCCCGAACCAATCTTTGCAGGGATGGGCGAAGACATCAACCTCCTTTAAAGTTCACCCCCGCCGACATTTTTATCGGCAACAACAAACAGAAATTATTAACAACTAAAAACAGAATACAATAATGGCTACATTAGGACAAATCCTCGGTGCTACCGACGAGCAGTTGGACGCACTCAACGACACCGAACTCATCGGCATCCTCGCCGCTATCGAATCTGACGGCAACACCGACCTCGGCGCAGTTCAGAAAAAGGCACAAGCAAAGGCACGTGTTACCGGCGCAATCGCCCGCAGGGCAGGTCGCAAAGGGGCAATGGCTGTCCCCAAGTCAAACAACATCAACGGCGAGACACGTTACCTGACCGACAAGGCTCTCTTTGAGAACCGCCTGACGCAGTTGAACCCTGAGTTCGTTCAGAAACTCAAAAAAGGCGAGTTGCAGATTTGCGACTGGTCTTTCTACGCAGTCAAGAAAATCAGCGGCGTTACCACCATTAAGATGTTCGAGGATGGCGACATCACGGGCATCGGCGCAACCAACGTGGTTCAGGGAAGGATGTTCCCGGAAGACCACTTCCTCGCGACATCTCTCCGCGTCCTCACCGGCACAGCAGCCCAAGGCGCAACCGACGGCAAGAGCGTTCAGTTCGGCGCACCAGCCGACGTGGTTACAAACGGCGAGTTCAAACTTGGTCAGGAATCCACCATCTATATGGAAAAGACCTCATCCAACATCTTCCTCAACTCCAACCGCACCGACACCAACATCGGCGAGTACAGGCTCGAAGCACCCAAGATGTTCTACCCGCAGCGCACTTTGCGTTGGGAGTTCGACTTCTCCGCAGCACCCGCAGCCGATATGTGGATGCGCGTCGAGATTAAGGGTGTCCGCACAATGAAGGCGTAAACATTCCTTTTGACTTTATTCGATTTTTAATTTGAAAAGTCGGGACGGTCGGCTTTCTAAACCGCAGCCGTCCCTTCTTTTTATAAAATTGAAAATCTATCCTCTCACAATTAAAAATACGAATAAAAGATGGTTAAGAAAACAGAACTCGAAAAGGCTATCAGCGCGATTAAATTCAAGGACGACAACGGCGACAAATACGTGTTCGATGTTACCGCCAACCGACGCATCGGCAACGGAATGGAGAGTGCAGACTTGTTGCTCAAAAAATCCGGCGCAGACACCCTGAAACGTGCAGCGGAGTTCGCCAAAGAAAATGAGTTTGAATCCCTGCACATCACCGTTTACAAAAACAAGACGGGACGCGAGAAGGGCGCGGAATACGACGTGCCATTATTTGAGGAAACTCAACTATCCGGCGTTGACACTCCGGCGATACAACAGCCCACGCAGAACGAGGCTGACCGCTATTTTCAGTCTTTCGGCGGTTTGGGCGGTTTTATGCAGGAGACCCGCAATCAAATCGGCAACCAACTCGACCTGCAATACGCCCGGCGCGACCTCGGCAAGGCTGAGGCGCAGGTAGTCGCTCTCGAATCCAAAAACGAGCAACTCGCCGCCAAAAACGACGAACTCCGCGAACAAATCAAGGAGTACAAAGACCGCATACACGACTTGGAGCGTGATATGGGCTATCAGAAACAAAACTACGACCAACGCTCCAATATGCTCCAACTCGTTACCAACGGCGTTGTAGGCTTCATTGGAAGTCAGTTGGGCGTAACACCCGAAAAACTCGGTCAGTTGATGGGCATCCCTGCCGACGGCGCGGAAACCACACAACAGACACCTACCGAACCCGCCAAACAAGAATCGGTATCCGGCACGAAGGACGAGCGTCAGCAGTACATCGACGCTATTGTAGAATACATCTACACCCTCAATGCTCAGGAGATACAACTTTTTGCGGGAATCACGCAGTATGTAGGACAAAGCCAACGACACCTCGCTAAGACCTACGAATACCTACGTAACCTTTTTAACAAAGAAAAAAATGGCAATCAAGAAGATAATAACGATACAGATTAGCGCAGAATCCACGGAAGAAATCGACAAGATGACATCCGTACTCCGTAACGTCGCCGAAAAGGTTTCTCCGCAAGCCTTCTGCAACGTCCTGTACCCAAAAATATTGAACAACCCCGACTTCTTCAAGTCCGTGGTCAACAACCCGATGTTGAAACTTTTTAAATAACATACAAAAATGAACGAAATCGAAACAATGATAAACGGTCAGGACGCTATCACTCAGGCGGGTATCCTGATGGCTGCCGAACCTCTCGGCAAGCGCAAACTCAAATGGCAGGTTCTCACATTCAAAGTGCCGTTTGAACTTGTACTCAACGACAATATGGGCATCATATCTATCGTACATTCGCGAGTACAGATAGACACCACCTCGCACAAGACCAACGAGCGCATCATAGGCATCACCTTGCACAGCGACTTCGAGGCGGCTCTCAACGAAAGCACCTTGCAATTCAGCATTGACAGCGAGGAGATTATTCCAAGCGGATTCGATTGCAGCCTTATCGCAGCAAAGAAGGATGTAGGATTCTACAAGAATATGTACCGTCTCAACGAGCGCGCCAACGGCTCTTTGCTAAAAGGCGAGTACGTGGACAACTGCCTTGTAAAGGACGTGGAACAATGGTTTAAAGACCATCCCGAAAAAAATACTGAACTTTACAGGGACGGAAAAACCTCTTTCTTTTACGAAGTGAAAATCTATTTGTGGAGCATCCAAAAACCGCTCGCTCAGAACAACAAAGGACTTTAAGCACTATGAAACGCACACGGATTCACCTATTTCAGAAAGAAATAGACAGCAACTATTCCGCGCACAAGGGGTATATTCCAATACCAATCAACGTGCGGAACATCAAGACGATATGCCCCGTGCTGCACAATGCCGAAGGCTACATATCTTTGTTGAAGGAATTGGACGAGGAGCAGGTTCTCAATGAGATGCGGTTGGAAGACGACAAGATGCACCTTAATTCCAAAAAGGTAGCCGTGGACGTTACGCCCGACAATGCTGACTTGAAGTTCATTCTGAGGCTTACAAAAGTGTTACCTCAACTTTGGGGCAGAAAGGAAGTAAGAACTACGGAAACAACAACCGTCAACGGAGAGGAAACCACTGTTGAACACGTCGAATACAAAGACGTTTATGAGACAAAATGCACACTTAAAGTAATAATTGAATACGAAGAAGATGTTTAACTTGTACGACTACATAAAGCAGGAGATGGACGCACGTGGAATTACTCATTACAAGGTAGTTTCCGAACACATCGACCTATACCACTCCAACACACTTGTTGACCTTACAAAAAACATATATCTGTTTGTAAGTCAGGATATTGATGTGCAGATTCCTGTCAAGGTCGAGTTGATAAGTTTCGACAACTACTACGTATTCACAAAAACCGTATTGCAGACCTCGTTTATGAGCCAGTACCAGTTTTTCAGTCAGCAACTCGAAATCAAGGTGTCGCAAATAGACAACCAGACAGACGAATCAAAACAGATGAAAAATTACGTAGGCAACAATGCGGAATTTCGTCCCTTCCGGCTCGAATTTCTGCGCATCATACCACTATTCGACGATTAGTAATAACGTAAGCAACACAAATGGCACAGAACAAATTTGAAATAGTAAGGCTTGGCGACACAAAGACAGTCGTAACCGAAAATAAGACGGTAACAACGTCCGTTAAGGCGGGTTTGATTCTGATAGGCGGCGCGGCATTGTTCTTTGGTGTGAGGGCAATCGTCAGGAATGTCAAGGCAAGCCAAGGTGCAAGGCAGACCAAGGTTGACAAAGATAGTCTGAGCCTCGAAAAATCGTGGTACACCAATGCAGCCAACAGCCTAAAAACTGCATTTGACGCTGTTTTAACATACGATTCGGAAACTATCGAGGGCATCATTTTGCAACTCAAAAACGCTGATGATTGAAATCAACTCCAAAAACAGTTCGGCTCGTTAAACGGCAAAAGTCTGCCCGCCTTGATAAACTCGATGTATTTCCGACGCGAGAGTTGCGTCAACCACATAAAACAGATAGGCGGCGGTATTTAATACTCGTCAACCCATAACAACGTATAACGTAAAACAACAACCAAATGGAAACAAAAACAATAGTAGGAATCGGCATTACAACGTTGCTTATTGGCGGCGGCGCGGCTCTGTTTCTCCGTTGGCGTAAAAAGAAAAAACAACAACAGGAGCAATCAACCACTACAACGACCACCACAAACAACGGCGGCGGCTCTTCATCCAACGGTGGCGTAGTCTATACCGGCATCTCCGGCGCACAGACCACGCTATTGCAGACATCGCTCAACGCATTGCAGGACACCTTCAAGATGACGATGACCAAAACCGCAGCACAACAGGCTTTTTTGGATGCGTTTCCTAACAGGCTCGACATCGACGGCAAATACGGCTCTAAGACGCTCAACGCTGTCAAGGCTTTGCAGACATACCTCAACAAGGCATTGCAAAGCACATCAAAAAACTCACTCAAAATAGACGGCAAATATGGCAAAGACACAGAAAAGGCGTTTCAGGCTTGGGCAACTGCCACAAAAAGCACAATCAACACCAAAATTGTGGGCTAAATACAAAAAGCCCATAATGATTGGCGGCGGCATCGTGGCAACCATAATCACGGCGGTTGTCGTGATTAAAAAGTGCTTGAAATCCCCCGGCGACACCATCATTGCCGCAGCCCGCAAGTACGTTGGCATCCGCGAAGTGGGAGACAACGGAGGTTGGGACAATGCAGCCTTCCAAGCCAAGATGAAGGCTGTCGGTTGGTACGTCGGCGGTCAATGGTGCGCATTCTTCGTGATGATGATAATGCAGGAAATCAGCAAAGGCAAGGCTAAGGAGTTCTTTAAAAAGACCCTGCACTGCAACACCCAACAGATGTGGAAAAACTTGCAGACACCATCGCCATACCACGAAGTATCGCAGACACCATCCAAAGGCGCGTTAATCATTTATCAAGGCGTTAGCAACCCAAATCAGGGACACGTCGAGATATACGTCGATAAAGCCAAAGACGGCGGCTTCAACATCATCAGCGGCAATTCGGGATTCGCCACCGGCGGAGGTCAGGGTGTTGTGGAAAAACACAGACCCGCATCAGGTTTGGGCAGCGGATACAAATTATTAGGTTACATCAAAATCAAGAAACTCAAATGATAACGCTATACAGGGTCAATAAGACAGAAAAAGTAATCGACGTAAAAAACTCGTTGGGTGTCAAACTGTACTCTACACGTCAAAAAGTAGAAACATATACAACAGTCAAGTTTCCCGACAGCATTTTTACGTATCAGGGATGGTACACCGATTACCGAAAGTTGCGGGCGTACCGCAACTATGGCACACCCGAAGAAATTGAGTTTAAACTCGACAATACTCTGGATACCATTGCGGGCGGTTTGTCAGATAGTGATTGGTTGTCTGTTAGCGGCAATGTAATAGAGTACATCAAGTTTGGCAAGATGTGCCGTTTTTGGGACAAGATTCCGCCCACTAAAAAAGAGGAGATTATCAGCACGATGAATCCGTCCAATGCTATTGACAACGTATGGCTTATATCGTATCAGAGCGGAGGCGTAGAAGTGTACTTGAAACAACTCTCATACGACAAATACGACGACATCACTAAGCAAGAGAGCCTTCCACCGCGCAAGGACATCGAGACATATCCCAATCCATACAATGTACAAGTTGATGGCGTGATAGATTACAACTACGAAGAAATGGCTAAGTATGAGAATTATGTTGAACTTGCCTCGCCGGAGGATTTTGAGACATACGTTGCTAATGAATCCAATGCGGACAAGGTGTTGAGATTTGACCATTACGACGCGTCAATGCAGGACCCATCTTGGGCGTACAATGACGGATACACCATCACTACCGAGCAGTTGTGCAATGTGCGCTGCATAGAAATCAACCTTTATGCAAATGCCTTTACAGACGAGGGTGATGAAACCAGCGAACTTTACAGCCGCGTGGAGATTGGCATCCGCGACTACAAGCCGGGGACTAAAACTGATGAAAGGTTTGCTGCAAACGTTGAAAACGTAATCTACACCAAAGTTACTTGTATGGAGGATATGACAATCCCCACAACGAAACCACAAGACTATCTGATGCTTACATTTGCCTTTCAGACGTCAGGCGAATGGAAAGAAAGCGGCACTTATGCAAGCTATGGCATTCCGCTCACAGTCAAGTCGGGAGAGTTCAAGGCGGGCGATACTATTTACAGTGTAATCAGTGGCAAATACAAAGCGGGCGGCTACTTGACAGATATTAGAATTAGAGAACTGAAAATAGAAACAGAATAATGGAAACAGAATTAGTAAACATATTTCAGACTTTTGCCTTTCCCGTCGCGTTGGATGTGGTGCTTATACTCGTCATTTGGGGCATCGCAAAACGATTCCTCGCCGAGTTCCAAAAACGGAGCGATGAAGCGGCGGCGGCAAACGAAAAATTAGTCGGATACCTGATGCAGCACAACATCGAGACTACGGCTGCAATCACCGAAAACGCTCAGGCTCTAAACCGATTCTCAAAAGTCTTGGAAAAATTTGAAGAAAAGTTAAACAACATAAAAAATTAACGAAAATGGCTACAAAGAAAAAATCGACCAAAAAGTCCGGCAAATTCCAAACTTCGATGCGCGGCATCGCCGGATTCAGCAAGAAGGGCAAAAACGCCGACGGCAAAAACATCACCTTCGACGAACTCGTCCACTACATCCAATCGGACATCAAGGACAGGGAAAAACTCTCCATTTCCCTCGACTGCATCAAGAAGGTAATCTACTACCTCGGCGGCGGCATCGCGGACAACCTCGGCAAAGGCAGCAAGGTGTGCGTCTCCGTCCCCGAACTCGGAACATTCAAGACCTCTGTACGCAAGTACAGCATCGGCGGCAAGTCGGGCAACACAAAGACCGTCAAATTCACACCGTCGGTAAGGTTCAAGGAATACGCCAAACTCGGCGCAAAGTAACTCATTTTATCAGGAGGTGCGGTACGATGGGAAAATACAAAATCAATCCATTGTTAAGCGACCTGTTTGACCTCGTGGGCAAATGTGGCAGTAATGGTGATGGTGTCTCAGGTGGCAACACCGGCGGCGATGGCAACATCGGCGACAACACACCGCGCGATACAGCGTCCATAATGGACTATCTGCACGATGCTCATTATGAAGCCGACAGCAAACAACTTGTAATCACCCCGCTCGAATACGCGGCATCTTCCACCGACTTTTGGCACGATGCCGAGTATATTGCAGCCATCCACACTCTCAACGTAATACCAAAAACGTGGGCGTTCTGTCTGCCGACCATCACGGACTTCCTGCACAGTGCGCGGTACGTTCCCCAAGACAAAAACCTTGTCATAGAGGACGGCGTATGTGCAGAAACGACAGACAGCCTTAACGATGCGGTATATATCTCAGACAGAAAAACATTAGACATAATTTCAATGCAATGGACGAAAATTTGATTGATTTGGAAATCCTCACGGTCAAAGACCAAGCCTACCGAATCAAGGACGGCGCACTGACCAAGCGGGTCGAACATTTGGAACAAAACGCCGGTGCCGGAGGCAGCGGTGGCGGCGGTACACAAGGCGCACAAGGCCCGCAAGGTGAAAAAGGCGATAAGGGCGACAAAGGCGACCCCGGCACAAACGGCGCAGACGGCAAATCTGCCTACGAAATTTGGCTCGACGCGGGCAACCAAGGCACAGAAACCGACTTCCTCAACGCCATCAAAGGCGCAAAAGGAGACAAGGGCGATAAGGGCGACAGTGGCGCACCCGGCACAAACGGCGCAGACGGCAAATCTGCCTACGAAATTTGGCTCGACGCGGGCAACCAAGGCACAGAAACCGACTTCCTCAACGCCATAAAAGGCGCAAAAGGAGACAAGGGCGATAAGGGCGACAGCGGCAATGACGGCACAAACGGTACAAACGGTACAAACGGCAAATCTGCCTACCAAATTTGGCTCGACGCGGGCAACCAAGGCACAGAAACCGACTTCCTCAACGCCATCAAAGGCGCAAAAGG
>DGIK01000194.1 GCA_002393195.1 Bacteroidales bacterium UBA3824
ACGCAAAATTTTGCGTCTCTACCGTTGCCGCCATCCGATTCTTGCGAGGCGCATGGTGGCCATCAGCAATATAGGATAAAACGCTGGATCATAGTGTTGTGGTATTACTGGGGCAAAAATTAGCATTGCGCCTGTGATAACAGCCGTTACCTTATAATATGTAATCCAGAATTTTTTTTGCGACTTGACCGCCCACGCCGCCACCACGTGAGTAGGCAACGCCCAGAGCAGGTTCATATTCCACGCCGTGACGGTGTGTTCGGTAAGGAACCACATCACCAAAAACAGCAGTCCAAACATACCTAATATAAATAGCAACGCCTTGTCGCCGCCGGAATGGTAAGTATTGTTTTTGACCTCCTTGTAGGTAAACCACGCCCACACCGCAAATAATATCCACAGCAACAACGCGGGGCTTATGTACGTAAGGATGTCGGTGCGGCTCACCGGCTTGTCGGCACTTACCGCCACACCACTGCGGCTCACAAGCGGCACCTGCTCGCCGTCGCGCACTATCATCGCCGCGTCCACAGTGTTGTACACATAATCGGGCAAAAACATCGCCGTAGAAGCCGTTGCCTTCTTGTCAACCGGCAGACCCATCAGCAATGTAATGCCAAACCTAAACCACGGCATTTCGTCGATGCGCTCGTCGATGGCGTCGCGGAGGGTGAAGGAATAGGTGGTGTCGGGAATTATGATATTGTCGCCGCAAGCGTTGATGAGCACGTCGCGGATACGTGTGGCGCAATTGTCCTCGAGAAAATTGTACTTGTAATAGCGGTTTTTTTCCAACGAGTTCCATTCGAGAAAATCAAACACAGCCTGCGCCTGCTCCGGCGTGAGATTGAGCAACTGCTCGCGCACTTCGCGTTTTTCGGAGATGTATTCCATGCAAAATATCCTGTAATCGTAGCCCGAAACGGCATAATCCAAGAAGCCACGCACGAATTTGAGCACAAACATCGGCTGATGATAATTGAATGTGCCGTAATTATACACCTTGTCTATCTTGCGCGACTTGGATTGCACCCTAAACGCGCTATGCCCAAAGGCAGCGTAAATTTCCTTGCCGTAAGCACAGGTCAAAATACTGATTTTCAGGTCGTTGCCTGAGTTTTGCGCCATAGTTGTCATACATTGCAACAGCAGCGCGACTATTATTATAAGATGTTTCATAATTGTAATTTCGTTTCAGGGTGTAAAACTAATTTTTATTTTTCACAATCGTGTAATTTTTTGTAATTTTTTTTTGTAATTTTGCGTTTTTAAAAAGAGAAGCATCCGATACCATGTTGAAACATGTAACAATACTGCTTTTGACGTGCCTATTGTACAGCGCGTCGAGTGCCCAGGAATACAATTTTGCACAATATTACCTGGACAAGCTCGGCATATCGCCAGCCTTTGTGTCGGTGGGCGACTACAACGAGGTAGGCTTTGCAATACGCAGCCAATGGCCCGGCGTGGACGGCGGCTACAAAATCTACATGGCAGAATACCAACAGAAGCTCCCGACGTATTCGAGCGGCATCGGCATGAGGATATACGGCGATTATGGCGGACAGAGCGCATTCTCCACCACCTGCGCCGACCTGCTCTACGGCTACGACTTCGGCATCACCGACCGTATAAAATGCAGCTTCGGGCTGTCGGCGGGATTCATAGGACGATTCGTCAGGCAGGAAAACATGGTCTATTACTCGATGATAGACCCCGCCACCGGCAACATAGGCGGCGCAACGGAGATGCTGCCTGCCGACGCATACAGAAGCCTGACATTCAGCACCGGCTTTGCGGTGTACACCAAGGAGACCATGTTGGCAATCGGGCTACACCGCCTCGCCAACATGGTGATAAGCGGCGACGGCAACTACTCGCCGTCCGTGATCGCCGTCCTGATAAACCACAAGTTTAAGATAGGCGGCACGGAGCACAAGCTGGAGCAGTTTATAGTGCCGACATTGTGCTACACCCACTCCAGATACGCCAATATGATAATGCCCGGCGTGTATTATTCGGGCTACCGACTGCTGCTCTCGCTCGCCTACCGCATGGAAAAGGCAGACAAGATGGCGTCGTCGGTGGTGATGGGCGCAGGATTCGACTTCGGAAAAGTGGAACTAAGCATAGGCCACGAACTCGAAACATCGTCGGTCTTGAGGCAAACTTGCGGCTCATACGAAGTGGGAATTAAGTACAAATTTGAAAAATCAGAAAAAAATCGTAGTGGCAAAACAATATTATGCCCTGCTTTTTAGTTATTAATAGTAAAAATTGTTTAAAAACTCAATCCAATATGAAAGCACTATTTAAAATAATTTTGTTAGCGTGCTTGGTATCAGGGAGTTCGCTGATGATGACATCCTGCGGCCCCAAGATCCAACCGCGTAAAGGCGCGTCCGGCAAGACAGGATGGGCTTACAACGACCCGAAGATGGGCGGATTTGAGGTTGCAGAGTACGTTGAACAGGAAACTGGCCCCGGTCTGGTGCTCATAGAAGGCGGTACATTCACGATGGGTAGCGTAGAACAGGACGTCATGTACGACTGGAACTCAATGCGCAAGCGTGTTACCGTGTCATCTTTCTATATGGACGAGACCGAAATCTCCAACGTGGACTACCGCGAGTACCTCAACTGGATTTACAAGGTATATTTCGACGAGTATCCCGACCTGTACTTCAAGAGTCTGCCCGACACCCTCTGCTGGCGTAGGCGATTGGCGTACAACGAGCCTTACGTCATGTTTTATTTCCGCCACCCCGCCTACAACGACTATCCAGCCGTGGGTGTAAGCTGGGACCAGGCTTACGATTACTGCCTCTGGCGTACCGACCGTGTCAACGAGAAGGCTCTCATCGACTACGGCATCCTCGAGTACGACCCCGAGCAGAAAGGCTCCAACAACTTCAACACCGACGCATACGTGGCTGGCAAGTACATCGGTACTGTAAGGCGCAACATACCCTCGCCTTCGTCGCCCGACGGCGAGCGTCCCGCAAAGTGGGAGGACGGTATATTGCTCCCGTCGTATAGGCTCCCCACCGAGGCAGAATGGGAATATGCAGCTCTCGCCCTCATCGGCAACGCTCAAACTTCCCCCGAACGTATCGTCAACCAAAGACTCTACCCCTGGAACGGCCACTACGTTCGTAACGAGGAAAAAGCCAACCGTGGTCTCTTCCGTGCCAACGTTCAGCGTGGTCGAGGCGACCTTATGGGTGTGGCTGGTTACTTGAACGATAACGCCGCACCGACAGCACCGGTTGACAGCTACTGGCCCAACGACTACGGCCTCTACTGTATGGCTGGTAATGTAAATGAATGGGTATTGGACGTTTACCGTAATTTCACCAACCAAGACGTTGAGGAGTTCAATCCCTTCCGTGGTAACGTATTCCAGGTGCTCGACATGGACGCCAACAACGAATACATCCTCGACGACACCACCGGTCGTCTCAAATACCGCAATATGACCGATGAGGAAAGTGCCGACCGTGTCAACTATCAGACCGCCGACAATATCAACTACAAGGACGGTGACCAGAAATCACTCATCGACAAGACTGCCTGGTCCAACGGTGCAGAAGACGAAGGCGGCTCTGATGACATCGGCTCCGAGCGTATGTACCACAACAAGGGCACAGAAGACAATCCTATGTCGTCTCTCGTAAACGACCGTGTAAGGGTTTACAAGGGCGGCGGCTGGCGCGACCGCATCTACTGGATGGTACCCGGCACAAGGAGATTCTTGCAGCAAGACCGCAGCGCCGACGACCTTGGCTTCCGCTGCGCCATGATCCGCGTAGGTAGCCCGAGCGGTGTATCCGGCAAGAAAAAATAAGAGTAAAGATTAGAGAGTAAAGATTAAAGTACATAAAAAATCCGCGTTGTCAGAAAAGATGACGCGGATTTTTTTTGTTGTGTTTATGGAAAAACAATGAAAATTTCATTATCTTTGTGGCAACTTACATTTGATGAACAACAAAAGCAAATACACCCTTGCGCGACTTGTAGATGATGCCGACAACCTCGCCTCTAATTTCAAGAGTTATATCGGCGATTTTTCCGAAAATGTGCAAAACATCATCAAAAACCTTGAATTTGAAAAGGAAATCGACAAGATGGACAAGCACGACCGCTTGTACGCTGTTGTAAAGGCGTTTAGCGAGATCGACCTCGACCCTTCTAAGATTGACAACATGACAATGGGATATATCTTTGAGGAGTTAATACGAAAATTCTCTGAAAATGCCGAGGCGGGCGACCATTACACCGGACGCGACATCATCAAGCTTATGGTGTCGGTGCTCACTGCCGAAGGCTGCGACGATATTTTCGACAATGCCAAGGTAATCACCATTCTCGACCAAGCCTCGGGAACGGGCGGAATGCTCTCTATTGCAAATAGTTACATCAAACGCATGAACCCATCGGCAGACATCCGTCTCTTTTCGCAGGAAATCAATCCCGAATCTTACGCCATGTGCTTTGCCGAGATGCTTATCCGTGGTCAAAACGCCGACAATATCCGTCTGCAAGACTCAATGAAAATGGATTGTTTTCCCGATACCAAAATGCGTTTTGTGATAGAAAATCCGCCATTTGGCACGGCGTGGGGCGGCAAAGATGCGGCAGAAGGCTGCGAAAATGCTGTTAATGCCGAAGTAAAAAAAGGTAGTTCGGGACGTTTCCCAGCCGGTGCGCCGGGCACGGGCGATATGCAGTTGCTCTTTGTTCAGTCGGCATTAGACAAACTCGACGACACCTGCGGACGGTGCGCAATCATCGAAAACGGTTCGCCGCTATTTACCGGCGGCACATCGTCGGGCGAATCGCAGATAAGGCGGTGGCTGTTGCAAAACGACTATTTGGAAGCCATCATACAGCTCTCTACCGATATGTTTTATAATACCGGCATTGCCACATACATCTGGATTCTGTCGAAATGCAAATCCGAAAAACGCAAGGGCAAGGTGCAGCTGATAGACGCGTCGGGATTCAAACACGCCCTGCGCAAATCGTTGGGCAACAAGCGAAACGAAATTTCGCCCGACGACCGCAAGGCTATCACCAAATTGTATTCCGACTTTGAGGAAAACGAATTTTGCCAGATACACTCCAACGAGGACTTCATGTATCGCGAATATTCAGTAATGCAGCCATTGCAGCGCAGTTACGCCATCACTGACGAGCGCATTGCCAACATGATTTCGTCCGGTGCGCTCTCCGCTCTGTACGACGAGGCAAAGGTGGCTGAACTCGAAGGCAAAGAAGAACTTTCGGGCAAGGAAAAAGACCGCCTCGATAGTTACGCAGCCAGCAAGCCGGTGTATGATTCAATTATCGAAACCCTCAACAACGCCGTTTCCGACAAGGTTTACAACAATCCCAAAACCTTCGTCCCGGTATTGGCAAAACTTATCGCCGACAAATACAACGGCAAAGACCTCGCAAAATTTGTAGAAAAAGTGGCCAAAGGCCTCTCCAAGATGGACAAAAACGCCGACATTCAACGCGACAAAGCCGGCAACATCATCTACGACCCCGACAGCAAGGACATCGAAATTGTGCCTTATAAAACCAATATCGACGACTATATGAAGGCGGAAGTATTGCCGCACGTGCCCGACGCCAAATATTTCTTTGAGGAAGACCTCTCCAAAAAAAAACCCGTCATCAAAACCGGCGCAGAAATCCCCTTCACCCGCTATTTCTACAAATACCAAGAGCCAACCCCATCCGATGAACTTCAAAAACAATTTTTGGATTTGGAAAAATCGGTAAATGAAAGGATTGAAAAATTGTTTAACTAATTATCAGAAACACTATGAAAAACTCTAACATACAATGGATTGGCGAGATTTCTAATGATTGGGAGGTTGTGAGATTTAAGTATCTGCATAATGGATTAAACACGGGAGAATCAATTGATAAACAATATTGGACTTCTGACACAGAAAAAAGTTTTTTTTATACGGCAGGAATAGAACCAATACATTCAACATATTCAAAATTTCCAAAATGGAAATATACAAAGGCAAATGATATTTTGCTGGCTCGAAATGGTACGCCTTATGTGTATTTCCCTTACCTTAATGCATTGTATTCTGACCATATAATAAGGGCAGATATAAAAGGAGAATTTGACAAAAGATTTATTCGTTATTCATTGCAACAAAGCATTGCTTCTGTTGTGGTTGATACTGTTAGTATTCCAACTTGGTCTGCATCACTTTGGAATGAGCAATCAATTCCTCTTCCTCCCCTCGCCACCCAAACCTTGATAGCCGACTATCTCGACGCGAAATGTTCGGAGATAGACGGTTTGATTGCGGATATTAACAAACAGATTGAAACCCTCAACGAGTTGAAAAAATCTACTATCACAGAGGCTGTTACAAAAGGTTTGAACAAAAATGCAAAACTCAAAGACAGCGGTATTCAGTGGATTGGAATGATTCCGGAAGGGTGGAGTGTGACGAAAGGTAAATATATGTTTGCTCAAAGAAATGAAAGAGGGAATAATATCAAATTACAATTATTAACTCCTTCCCAAAAATATGGTGTCATACCGCAATCTGAATATGAAAAAATTAGCGGCATGACAGCGGTAAAATTGAACGAAAAAACAGACCTGAATTTATTAAAAACTATTCACGTAGGGGATTATTGTATTAGTTTACGTAGTTTTCAAGGCGGATTTGAATACTCTAAAAATGAAGGTGTTTGTTCTCCGGCTTATCAAATATTCTATGCAATTACAACAATAAATAAGATATATTATAGATACTTGTTTAAAACCTCTGTATTTATTGACAAAATGAACTCTTTTACATTAAGTTTAAGAGATGGGAAAAATATTGCATTTTCAGATTTTGGGAATACTTATATCCCTATCCCCCCTCTCACCGAACAGCACGCCATCGCGACGTATTTGGATACGAAATGTACGGAATTTGACAGCATCATCAGCGACAAGCAAAAGCAAATCAGCACGTTGGAGGCATACAAAAAATCATTGATTTACGAATATGTGACGGGGAAAAACGTCCCGCCCGTAATTGATAATTAGAATAAAAATTGAATTTTACGGGGCGTGACGGGGCGTGACGGGCGTGACGGGCGGACACGCAGGTCCGCCCCAACAACGTCCGCCCCTATTGGAGAGGAGAAGATAAGGAGAGGAAAGGGGACGGCTTCGCCGTCCCCTTTCCTCTCCTTCCATTTTATTTATAACGGGAATCCTGTTGGGGCGTCACTTTCCATCTCCTTCTCCAATAAAAAATTGCCACAATCATTAAAAAAAATTATATTTGCATCCAACAAAAAAACATAAAGCGATGAAAACGAATGACATATTACCAAATCGTCAGAGCCACCGTCTGCAAAATTATGATTATAGTCAGCGGGGGTTGTATTTTTTGACCCTGTGCTGTCAAAATAGGGAACGATTGTTTGGACGTATCGAAAACCATAAAAATATTTTGAACGATGCTGGCGTCATGGTAGAAAAATGTTATAATGAACTGCCTAACAAATATCAGAATATCAAATGTTTGGAGCATGTGGTAATGCCAAATCATTTTCATTGTATCATTCACATCACCAATCAACAAGAAAATACAGTTGGAGACATTGTGCGTTGGTTCAAGACCATGACCACAAATGAATACATCCGTGGCGTCAAAGAAAACGGTTGGCAAAGGTTCAACAAAACATTATGGCAACGGGATTATTACGACGTAATCATCAGAAACGAAGATATGTATTTAAAAATTGCAGAATACATCAAAACCAATCCCGAAAGATGGAACGAAGACAAATTCAATGAACCGCCCGTTCGTTTATGATGCGTGTCCGCCCGCAATTTATAATTCGATTAATAATCTATTGCTAACGGGCGGACACGTAGGTCCGCCCCAACGGTCCGCCCCAACGGTCCGCCCCAACGGTCCGCCCCAACAGTCCGCCCCAACGGTCCGCCCCAACGGTCCGCCCCATCGATCCGCCCCAACAGTCCGCAAAATTAGAGGGAGGAAGAGGGAAGAATGGACGGCTTCGCCGTCCATTCTTCCCTCTTCCATTTTATTATTTTTTATCATGTGAATCTTGCAGGGGCGGACCTGCGTGTCCGCCCGATAATACGCATCCGCCCGATAATACGCATCCGCCCATTTATTTTATTTTTCAATTATTTTTTGCCAGTAGGATAATTATTTGTAATTTAGGGGTGTGAAATAAAACGATTTAAGGACTATGAACACCATCCTCTCCGAAAAGGAATATCAAAAATATATCATCGAGTATCTTGTTAGCCAAAACGGATACATCGAGCGCAACGGCAAGCAATACAACAGGCTGTATGCGATGGATACAGAATTGTTGATGAAGTTTCTACTCGACACTCAGCCCGACGAGATGGAAGCCTTGCGCAAAATCTATAAGGACAAACTCGAAGATACCATCATCGGCTGCATCAATATGGAAACCACCAAGCCCAAAGGCAGCCTTATCGATATGTGTTGAAACACGGCATTGAAATCTCCAACAAAAAACTGTCGCTCTATTACAACAAGCCCGTTACAGATTTCAACCAAAAAGCCGTTGCCAACTATCATAAAAACATCTTTTCGGTGATGGAAGAGGTATGGGCGTCCGACAAAGAGCGCATCGACCTTGTGATATTTCTCAACGGCATTGCCATAATCACCTTTGAACTAAAATGCAATCTTGCCGGTCAAAGTTACCACGACGCCATACGCCAATACCGCACCGAGCGCAGCCCCAAAACAAGGCTCTTTATGTTTAAGAGCGGCGTGCTTGTAAATTTTGCAATGGACTTGGAGCAAGTGTTTATGACCACTCAACTTGCCAAAGAAGATACATTTTTCTTGCCTTTTAATATGGGCAACGGCGAAGGCATCAACACCGGCGCGGGCAATCCAATATACGAAGACAAATATAGCGTGTCGTATATGTGGGAAGACGTTTTGACCAAAGATTCGCTCCTCGAACTTATCAGCAAATTTATTTTTTTGCAAACCAAAGAAGAAACCAACGAAGACACCGGTCGCAAAAAGATAAAGGAATCAATAATTTTTCCACGTTACCACCAGCGCGACGTTGTGCACAAGGTGTTAAGCGACGTTTACGAAAATCATTCGTCGCGCAATTATCTGATACAGCACAGCGCAGGGTCGGGCAAAACCAACTCTATTGCATGGTTGGCATACCGCTTGGCATCGCTCCACGACGCCAACAACGAAATCATTTTCAACAATGTGGTAATTGTTACCGACCGTGTAGTGGTTGACCGTCAGTTGCAGCAAGCCATATTGGGCATGGAGCACAAATCGGGATTTATAAAAGTGATGGACGACAAATGCAACTCGTCGGACCTTGCGATGGCACTTGCCGGCAACACCAAAATAATTGCCACCACCATTCAAAAATTCCCCTTCATACTCGAAGATGTAAAGGAACTCAACAAAAAACGGTTTGCGGTAATCATCGACGAAGCCCACTCCTCCACATCGGGCAAAGATATGTCGGCGGTAACAATGGCACTTGGCTCTGACACTCCCTTTGGCGAAGAAGCCGACACTCAAGACAAAATAACCAGCGAAATTGCCAAAAACGGCAAACAAGCCAACGTATCAATATTTGCCTTTACAGCCACGCCCAAGGCTACAACGCTGTCGCTGTTTGGCACGCAAAACTCTCGCGGACAAAAAGAGGCGTTTCATCTTTACTCCATGAAACAGGCGATTGAAGAAAGGTTTATCTTGGACGTTTTGCAAAACTACATCACTTACACCACGATGTACCGTCTCAACAAGGAGATAGAAGAAGACCCCGAGTGTAAGACCAACGCCGCCAAACGTCAGATTGCCCGTTTTATAGAACTTCACGATACCAACATAGCCCAAAAAATCGAAATCATTGTGGAGCATTTTCGCACCACGGTAATGCAAGAATTGGATTGCAAAGCCAAGGCAATGGTGGTAACGGCATCTCGCGAAGGTGCGGTAAAATACGTAAAAGCCTTCAACGAATACATTGCCAAAAAGAAATACAGCAACATCAAGGCGTTGGTGGCGTTTTCGGGCAAGGTAACGCTGAGTGGCGACGACACCAATTACACCGAACAAGGCATCAACGGATTCAGCGAAGACGCTCTGCCACGCAAATTCGACAAAAATGATTATCAGGTACTTATAGTTGCCAACAAATATCAGACAGGATTCGACCAGCCCAAACTCTGTGCGATGTACATTTTGAAAAAACTTCACGGAGTAAACGCCGTGCAAACCCTCTCACGCCTCAACCGCATCTGTCCGCCATACGAAAAGAAAACTTTCATTCTCGATTTTGTCAACGATTATCAAGACATCGAGGCGGCTTTCTCAACGTATTACACTACGACATTGCTTTCTAACACCATTACGCCCAATGCCATTTACGATTTGGAAGCCGAAGTGGACGGATATTATGTGCTTGACCCGATGGACGTGGAAAAGGTAAACGACATCCTCTACAATGCCACCCTCGACGACAAGGGCAATATGTCGGCAAAGGACCGAAAACAGATAACATTCTGTTGTCAAAAGACCAAGAAAAACATCGAGCACAACCGCACCAAAGAACAGCAACGCGAGGTTTTGGTAACATTCAGGCATTTTGTAAGGTTTTACGAATTTTTGATACAAGCCACTTGTTTTGAAGATGTTGAGTTGCACAAGAAGTATAGATTTTTGAAACTGATACTCTCTTATTTCAGCATCGACGATTCGGGCGCGGGTTTCAACATCAAAGGCAAAATCTCCGCCAACAATTTCAAAACCAACATCAAGGAGAAACACGAAACATCGCAATTTGTGTCGAAACCGGTACTGAAATTGCCCTTGGCAGACATCAATTTATCGGAAGATAAGCGCGAAAAATTATCGCAAATAATAGCCGACATCAACAGTCGCACAGGCAAAAGCTTCGACAACGAGGTTGCCGTCAAAGCCATGCTCCAAATCAAGGACATCATGATGAAATCCGATTCTCTGAAAGCCTCGGCGCAAAACAACACCGCCAAAGATTTTGAGTTCACATACTTCGACAACATCGACGACGCCCTGATAGAAGGCCTTGAACAAAACAAAGATTTCTTCACGCTCCTCCTCAACAACGACGACATCAAAAAACAAGTCCTCGGCATATTTTCTGACGAAATTTACATGTCGCTCAGAGGCGGCGCCGACGCAGGAAAGCATTTGCCAATGGCAGCCGAACCAGGAACAGAATATAATATTTAGAAAATTATCGCAGTGATACAAGCAAATATTGAAGCACAATTAATCTTTATTCAGCAAATATCTCTGCGAGTTTTTTTCAATGACTTCGCCACTCCAATTTCGGATGATGACGGTGGGCACAGCGGAAATTGACCTATAAGCCTTATTTTATGATAGAAAAAAATATTTTCAATAATAACAAAAAACCGACCGTCTTTTTTCAGACAGCCGGTTTCATTTGA
>DGIK01000142.1 GCA_002393195.1 Bacteroidales bacterium UBA3824
TGCCGCCCATTGGGATATACACGTAATCGCGGAAAAATTGTCCGAGGGAAATATGCCATTTTCTCCAAAAATCTGTAACGCTCGTGCAGGTGTAGGGATGATTGAAGTTTTCGTTGAAATGAAAACCCATGCAACGCCCCATGCCAATCGCCATATCGGAATATCCCGAAAAGTCGAAGTAGATTTGCAACGAGAATGCCAACAATCCTACCCACGCGCCCGCCGTGGTGCTGCCAAGACTGTCGCCGAGGAGTTGGTCGCTGACAGAGCCGAGTTGATTGGCGATGATTACCTTTTTGCCGAGTCCAATCAAAAACCTGAAAATGCCTTCGCTGATGTCGTCGAGGGTGGCGGAGCGTTGGTTGATTTCTTTTGCAATTGTATTATAACGTACAATGGGACCCGCTATCAACTGCGGAAACATACTGATATACAGCAGCAAGTTGTAAAATTTTTGCTGCGGCTGCGCTTCTTTTCGATAGACGTCCACGAGGTACGAAATGCTTTGGAATATGTAGAACGAAATTCCAATTGGCAGCCTTATTTCTGGTATTGGCATTGGAATCCCGATGGCGTTGAACGATTGCGCCACAAATCCGGCGTACTTAAAAATGCCGAGTGTCAAGATGTTGCACGCGATGCCGGCGATGAGAGCGGTCTTGCGGTTGGGCACGGCGGCGTTGGCTATCTGCTTGCCCGCCAAATAATTGATTGCCACTGTGCCAATCATCAAAAACAGGTACACCGGCTCGCCCCAAGCGTAGAAAATCAGGCTGAAAAGAATCAGCACCGCATTTCTGAGGGTGTTGTTGGATTCAAAAAAACGCTTGTCCGCCGCCCTTGCCGCGAGGTAGCAGGCTGCAAATGCGGGGATGAATACGAACAGGAAAAATAGGTCTGAGAATACCATTTTATAGTTTTAGTTGTCGGTTAGTTTGCTGATTTCTGCCGCAATGATTTCGCCGTTGGCCTTTGCGCCGGTGGCGTTGGTGTGGGTGCCGTCGTAGGTATTGGTGCGGTGTTGTTTTTCGTCTGACGCCTTTACGACGCATACCTTGTCTTGACGGATGACGGGGATGCCGAGTAGGTCGCCGCACTTTTGGATGGTGTCGGCAATTCGCCCTATCTTGTCGATGCTTACCGCCGTGGTCTGCAACGGTGTGAGCAGCACGATTTGGGTGCTGGGGAAGAATTGACGGATGAGCAGGCAGTCTTGCACAACGCTCTGGGCAAGCGACGGATTTTCCGATGGGTCTTTGGCTACAATTCCTTCGTCGGCTATGGCGTCGTCAACGCTTGCAGACCATATCTGAGGGCGTTTTTTTTCAAACCACGCATCGTTGGTGCCGCAGGCGATGATTATCATGTGCGGACGAGGTGTTTTGCGGTCTTCGGTGGCTTCGATAAGACGATATACTTGGTTGTAAATCACGTTGTTGTCGGTGATGATGCCAACATTTTCCTCGCGGTCGAGTACGGTGTTGGTTGTATTGGTCCACGTGGCACCGCTGCGGGCGAGGCTCACGCATGATTTGGGATTGTAGGCGGCTTTGAAATACGTGTTCCAACCCTTTGGCTTGTCGCAATGGTCGCCGCCGAGCCAAGTATTGGAGTCGCCGAGTATCGCCACGTCGATGGTATCGTGCGCGGATGTCTGCGCCGATGCCATCGAGCAGCTAAGTATAGTCAATGATAATATTGCGGGCAGCAGTTGCATTGTTTTTTATTAATCGTTGTTTTGGTTGTCTGTGGTTTAATCTTCCCAGGTTGCGTTTTCGAGCAGCTTGCCGCACGCCGATTTGTGTACCATAATGCCCGTGGTCTTTGCCTTTACGTAATTGACCGAGGCGTAGAAATAGCCTTTGTACTTGTTGTTGGTGCCCCACGAATTTTTCACGATGTAGTATTTGTTGTTGTTGGCATCGTGCGCCACGCCAACAATGTGCATGCCGTGGTCGTCGGTGGTGTTTCGGTTGAGGAAATCAACTTGACGGCTTTCCTGGGTTACATTAACCTCGATGCCCGGTGCGCTGAGTGTGCGGGCGCGGAGCATCTGTTTGTCAGGGGTGAGATTTTTGAAATTTTGAATGTCGGCGGTCTTCATGCCGTTAGGGTTGATGCCTTGCAGCAGCGCGTATCCTTTGTCGTGGTTGAATCCTTTTTCGGAAACGTCGGCAGCCCAAAGCACTGTATGCCCCTGTTTGAGCGATTCGTCGATGATGGCTATCATGTCGTCGAGCTTCACGTTGAGGAATCTGCCATCGCGCCAGTTGTCAGGCAGCTCTATGATGCAGAATTTGCCAAATTCGTGATGGCTGAACGATGTTACCTCCACGTAGTCAGACATATCGAGCTTCATTACGTCCTTTGCAAATGTCATTGGCGTGTATTGCTTGCCCTCATATTCAAAAGATTCTGGCACAGGGCCGAGGTACTTGTCGAGGATGGCGTTGTAGCCGTTGAGCCAGTCGGTGGAGATTTTTTTGTTGTTGTCGTTGGCAACAGAATCCACGTAATGCGTGAGTTCTTTTTCGAGTCCGTAATGGTTGATGTAAGCTTCGCCCAATACGTTGTTGGGATACGCCGATTCGGGTACGATGCCGTTTTTGCGGATTATGATAGTGTTGTCGTGGAAATAACTGCCCTGTCCAAAGTTCATCTTGCCGTGCAGCATCACGTGCTTGATGGCGCGGTCGATGTAATTCTGCCTTACGATGAAGGTTTCGGAGAGGTTAGGCGGGTTTTTGATGCCGTTGTGCATCATTTCCGATTCGAGAAACGATGTTGACGAGAAGCACCAACACGTGCCAGACATCTGCTGGTCTGCCACAGCGGGGCAGTCGAGCCTGATGTCGTCCTCGAATGTGAATTTGTCTTGCACGACCTTGATGCCGGGTTTCTCGTTTTGCGCCGATGCCGTCATAGTGGCGGCGGCTAATATCAGTGGTAAAAGTTTTTTCATGGCTTGACAGTTTTTTTTGAATTTACAAAGATATATAAATAATTTAATAAGTTTGGCAGACATAGTGATATTTTTTTTGCTGCAACGAAGTTTAAGTAAAATATGCCATTATGTCATAAAAATCACATTGGCAACATATTTGATTTTATAATTGTAAACTACCATAAAAAATGAAGACAATGGCACATAAACATGGGCGTCATCGCTCTAAAAACAAGAACGTTAATACACAAAATACAAAAATGGAACAAAATACAGAACAGCAGGAGACCGAGGCAAAAGCCGAAGAATCTGTGCAGAACGACGAAAATCTGTCAGAAACTGACACAAATGCAGCCGAAACTGACAGCAAGGAAGGTCAGCAAACTGAAAAAGTGGCAGACGCAGCGGCAGACAAGCAGCCCGAGGCAGATAATGAGGCAGAGCCAGCAGCCCCGCAGGAGGATTGGAAGCAAAAGTACGACGAGCTCAACGACAAGTACCTCCGCCTCATGGCAGAATTCGACAATTACCGCAAGCGCACTCTCAAAGAGAAGATGGATCTCACCAAGTACGCCGAGGAAGACGTACTCAAAGGCATCCTCAAAGTAGTTGACGACATGGAGCGCGCCATCAACAACCTTGATACGGCATCCGATATGAATGCCGTGAAGGAGGGTGTAGAATTGATATACAAGAAATTTAAATCTTTCCTTGAAACACGCGGACTCAAAGAAGTGGAGGCGATGCATCAAGAACTCGACACCGACAAACACGAGGCAGTAGCCAAATTTGCCGCGCCGTCAGAGGACTTGAAGGGCAAAATAATCGACGTAGTAGAAAAGGGCTATTATCTCCACGACAAGATAATCCGCTACGCCAAGGTAGTGATAGGAGAGTAACAAAATGGCAGAAAAGAGAGATTATTACGAGGTGCTCGGCGTTGACAAGAACGCGGATGAGGCCACGCTGAAAAAAGCATACAGGCAGCTTGCCAAGAAGTATCACCCGGANNAGATTATTACGAGGTGCTCGGCGTAGGCAAGAGTGCCTCAAAGGACGAAATAAAGAAGGCGTACCGCAAACTCGCCATGCAGTACCACCCCGACAGAAACCCCGGCGACAAGGTTGCCGAGGAGAAGTTTAAGGAGGCT
>DGIK01000062.1 GCA_002393195.1 Bacteroidales bacterium UBA3824
CCGTGGCTCATCCACACCTGCGAATTGTCGTCAAAACCCTGAAACAAAGGATTTTGCTTGTTGATATACTGCAAATTTTGACGGCCATATTCACGGCTGCCGGCGGGTTCCACGTTGCCGCCAAATGTGTAAGAAATGAATTGCGCACCATAACAAATGCCCAAAATCGGTTTGCGTCCACGGAATTGTTGCAAATCGACCTTGAACGCCTCCTTGTCATAGACGCTGTAAGGCGAGCCGCTGAGGATGACGCCGATGATGTCGTCGTCGTCGCCCACGGGGTATTTGTTGTAGGGGACAATTTCACAAAAAGTGTCGAGTTCGCGGATGCGCCGCGCAATGAGCTGCGTGGTCTGCGAACCAAAATCTAATATTAATATCTTCTGCATATTTTGAAACGTAAATTATTGTCTTTTACCGCCTTACGGCGGCTTTTTTGGATAAACAAAAATTAAAAGAATGGTAAAGAATGAAAAGAATTACCCTAAAAAAATTCTTTCAATTCTTTATTATTCTTTTAATTTTTGGATAAAAAGTTAGTCGCGTACTTTTTTGAGTACGAGGACAGTGCGGTTGACGTTGTAGATTGATAGTTCGTAATGTCCGTCCTTGGGCATTGCGAAAAATTCCTGATTGGGATCCAAACGTCCGAAGCCGCCGAATTTCAAGTCGTCGGAGTTCAAGACAATCTTGTAAACGCCCGGCTCCGGGATGTAGAATTTGTAATCGGCGATGCAAGCCGTCGGGTGGAAGTTGAATACAAAAATCAATCCGCCCTTCTTCTCTACGATGGTGTGGTTTTGCTCGTCCATATTGAGCTGCCAGCCGTACAAATCCTGCATTACGGGATACTGGCGGATGAGTTTTATCATCGCCTCGTCGAAATCGTTGAGGAAATGATATTTGAGATAATCGGCCTTCATCAGCGACCACTGACGGCGGGCGTGCTTGTAACTCCAACCGTTGCCCTCCCTTGGGAAGTCGATCCATTCGGGGTGTCCAAACTCGTTGCCCATAAAATTCATATAAGCCTGTCCGCCATTTACGATTGTGAACATCCTAATCATCTTGTGCAACGAGATGCCACGGTCGATGATGTCGCTGCCGATATTGGTCGCCATACAGAAATACATCTCCTTGTCCATCAGGCGGAAAGCGATGGTCTTGTCGCCCACAAGAGCCTGGTCGTGGCTCTCGGCGTAGGCAACAGTCTTCACCATAGGCAGGCGGTCGTTGAGCACGTGCCACATCTGGTAAACATTCCAGTAATCGTCGCCAACCTCCTTCAAGAGTTTAATCCAATAGTCGGGGATGCCCATGCCGAGGCGGTAATCGAATCCCATGCCGCCCGCATCTATCGGCGATGTCAAGCCCGGCATACCCGAAACGTCCTCCGCAATGGATATAGAATCGGCATTGATTTTTTTCATCAGGCAATTGGCGAGTTGGAGATACGTAATCGCGTCAAACTCAACTCCGTCACGGAAAAATTTCCATTGGTCGAAGCTCTCGATATTGCCGTGATGCCAGTACATCATGGACGTAACGCCGTCAAACCTAAACCCGTCAAAATGGAACTCTTCCATCCAGTAACGGATGTTGGAGAGGAGGAATTGGATTACCTCGTTTTTGCCATAATTAAACAATTTGGAATCCCACTGCGGATGTTCGCCACGTCCGCCCGGATGCGTGTAGAGGTCGTCGGTGCCGTCGAGACGGTTGATGCCCTCGGCGAGATTCTTGACGGTGTGCGAATGAACAATGTCCATAATCACACGGACGCCAGCATCGTGCGCAGTCTTGATGAGGTGTTTGAGCTCTTCCGGCGTTCCAAACCTCGAACTCGGCGCGAAAAAGTTGCTCACGTGGTAGCCAAACGAACCGTAATACGGATGCTCGGCGATTGCCATAATCTGTATGGTATTGTAGCCGCCCTGAATGATATGCGGCAACACATTGTCCTCAAACTCCTTGTAAGTGCCTACGCCCTCCTTCTCCTGCGCCATTCCGATATGACATTCATAGATGAGGAGCGGCTCGTTGGGATTTGGCTTGAATTTTTTTCTGCCCCAATTGAACTTCTCCGGCTTCCATACCTGCGCCGCGAAAATTTTTGTAGTGTCGTCCTGGACGGCGCGTTTCACGTATGCGGGCAGACGCTCCAAAATGGTGTCGTCGGCGCCGTGGATTATGAGTTTGTACAACGAGCCATGCACAAAGGTCTTGGCGAAGGTCTTGTCGTCGAGAAAAATCTCCCAGATGCCGTCGTCGCGGCGTTTGAGCGGGTACTGATAACGATTCCAATTGTTGAAATCGCCAAAAATGTACATCTCCTTGGCAGCGGGAGCCCATTCGCGCATCCACCAGCCTTGCTCGTCCTCGGAGTAATTGAGACCGAGGTACTTGTATTGCCCGGCAAAGTCCACGAGGCCGCCGGCGTAGTAGCCGTCGAGCTCCTTGTATTTGCGCTGGAACCTCTCGTAACGGGCGATGATGTCGTCCTGCACAGGGTCGAGCCAATGGTCGTCCATGATGGCGAGGTGTATCTTCGGTTTTTCCGCCGGAGATGCCACGGAGGGCATTGTGGCGGCTTTTTTGGTATTGTTTCGTTTAGCCATATCGGTTGTGTTTTTTAGATTTCGACGAGCGAATTTATTAAAATAAAACCGACTTGCAAAAAATATTTTGAAAATATTGTAGATTTTTGCAATAAAGCATATTAGATAGCGTTTTATAGTCAAACAACAGACACAAAATGATGTTGAACTAAAAACCCAGATGCCTATGAATGAAAGTTACACATTTAACAAAACCTACACCAACAAGTATGTGTCGCTTGACTATCTCAACGACATTGTCCGCGACCTCGACGACATGGAGGACGACATCTTCGGAAGCATCGATTCCTTGCTTCTTACGCCGAGCCAGGACACAATGAACAAGATTTACACATATCTGTAGCGACACCGTTGGCACAGGCAAAATATTTCCAAGAAAATAGCACTCACCGTCGGATGAACTCCGGCGGTGTTTTTTTTATTGTAAAATTTCAACTTGCAAGTTCCCTACTGATAGCGTTCTTAACAAAAGCATTAACAGAAATGCCTCTGTTTTTGGCGATTGCGGCAATGGCGCTGTGTTCTGCGGGCGTAATCTTGATGGTAATTTTGCCAGTGTATGATTTGAGCGGAGTAATATTGTGCCTTTGGCAATAATCAATGTAGTCGTCAACGGCGGTCTTGAAGTCTTCTTCGAGGTCGTGTACAGTTTCGCCCTCAAAACTTACCATACTTTTGATGCCCTCGATTTTGCCATAAAAAACACCGTCCTCAGCACTGAAATTAACAGTGCCAATGAAGTCCTTATATTTCAATACATTATCCATAACTTCCTGAGTTTTTTTTAAAAACAACCATTATCCTTTAACTGCGAGAAAACCAATTTCATAACATACCCTTTTATAATGTTTGAGGGATGCGGTTTATGAAACATAATAGCCTGATATTCATCGTGATGAAACTCAACACGAGAGCCGGATGTTTTGCCTTTGGTTTCCATTTCATAACCAAAAATGGAAAGCAATTTTACCATTTCATCAAAGGTAAAATCCGTCGGCATATTTTTAAACCTTTCAATTAGTTTCTCCGATTTACTCATTACATATAGTTTTAATTCAATGATGCGCAAATATAAAACAAATCTAAATCCCTGCAAAAATATTTTCACATAGATTTCTCAATGATCCCCATCTTGCGCATCAGGTACGACGCATTGAGATTCTGCGAGATGCCGTCCTTGAGTTTGTAATCAAAAATAAGGCTGTCGCCCTCGAATGAAATCTCAAAGCATTTGGCGTTTACGTTTTGGGGATAACGGTCGCGGAGGTTGCCGATGTCGATGTCGTGGGTGGCAAATATGCCGTAGCAATTGTATTTCAGCAACTTCTGTATGAATTTTTGGCTGCCGTCGTGCTTGTCCTTGGAATTGGTGCCGCGCAACATTTCGTCAACAATAATGAAAAGCGTCGCGCCTTGTTCGAGGCGGTTGACGATTTTTTGAAGACGTTTTAATTCGGCGAAGAAATACGATTCGCTGTCCTGCACAGAATCCGTGGTGCGGATACTCGTCATAATTTCCGTTGGCGAAAATTCAAACTTCTTGGCGCAAACCACCGCGCCGATTTGGGCGAGAATGAGATTGACGCCAATTGTGCGCAAATACGTGCTTTTGCCCGCCATATTTGCGCCCGTGAGGATGGTTAGGAAAGGACAATCGCTGAAATTGATGTCGTTGCAAACCATTTTTTCGGGGTCGATGAGCGGGTGTCCGGCTTGAACGGCGTTCAATATAAAACTACCTTCAACGGGCTGAGGCACAGCCCATTCAGGATGATTGTACTTCAAGTTGGCAAGCGACATCAGGCAGTCGTATTCGTGCGCCATCGTGAACCATTTAGGCACTTCTTCGGCGTAACGACGCAACCATTTTTCAAATTTGATGTCGATATTGATGTCGTAACACAAAATGCCCTGACCAAAAATCATAATCATCATATTGCCGCGCTGTTCGTAAAACGCCGCAATCTGCGCCAATTCCTTCAACGCGCCGCTCACATAGCCGCCGCCAAATTCGGAAAATTTGGATGGCTGATGCGGGAATTTTTCGATGGTTTCAAAGAGTTTTTCGTATTTGCGAAAAGTCTTGCTGCCGTTCATCAAAAGTTTTTGCAAATCGTTGGTTTTCTTTGCGTTGATGCCAACTACTGCCAATTGCGCAAAATAGAGCAACAATCCCACATACGGCGAACAAAGATCCATACAGGCAAGCACGATTGCGGCAATAATGGCGACGGTAAGCACGACGCTCACAATCCGCCAAAGTTTTGTGCCGGTAAAATGATATTGGATTCCACCAAAATCGGGAATCTCATCGGCATCCGAGGCATACAGCAAGCCAAATGCGCGGAATTGTTGGCGGAGTTCAAGTTCGTCGGCCAGCAACGCCGAATCCTCCTGTATCTGTTTGATTTTATTGATGTTGACGACTGGATTAATGAACCTTTCGGCAAGGAGATTTTTGCCGCCGGAAGTGCAAGTGCGGTTAATCATTTGGAAAATGGAATTGCGTCCAAAAATATCCAAATCGTAAGAAAAATTGTGTGCACTGTTGACGAAATCATTGCCGCCGTCGAAGGAAGAATTGTCGTTTTCAAGGGATTTGAGTTCGTTGGCGTTGATGGTTTTCATCGTGCGATTGTAATCGCGAAGGCGTTCATAATCAGCATTTTTCTTCACAAAATACAGAAACACCACGAGCGAAATCACAATCACAATCCACATCGCCGCCAAAGAATAATTGACGGCTATGATAGCCAAAACCGCGCCCGCAAGGAACGCCACGCCACGAGAGAGATTGGTGCTGCGTACAAGTTTTTTATAACGCTCCGTCTCTGCGCCAAAATTCGTCACGCGCTCGGCGTATGTATTTTTTCTGTCGTTGATGGTAGGCATATTAAATGCTATAAAAAAACGCTCGGACAGAGGTTTTACTCTACAATATAAACTGATATGGGTGCCTCACATTGTCCGCCACTATGATATATAGAGAAATTTATCCAAGAATAAAAGGGTACAGAGTTTTTGATATATTTTTTGAAAGTTTCATCAAACACATCACCTTTGAACGTGTACTCTTCAGTTTTCTTGCTTAAATCATTATAAAACTCTACACTGACAGAATCAATCTTAAAATTCTGTTTATAGATAAAATCCAATTTTGCATTCTTTTTTGTGAAGTATTCTTTTGACCTAAGTAGGTCTTTGAACCCAAAAGAATATTTTTCTTTTACTCCATATAATTTACCTAACGTAAACTCCTGCTGTGTTTGATTATCAATACAGTTAATTGCTACATAATCGTATTGTGAGTCTTCGCTCATAAGCATTGTACAAATAGTAGTGTCAACATAATTACCTTGGTATGTTGCGCAAAAAGCATATTTAGGAGTTGCTGCTGTAAGTAATTTGAACGACTTGACCGAATAACGTGAAGTATCATCAGCCCGCGAATTAAATGATGGATAAACGCGAATATGAGCATCCGACGAACCATCATGCTCATGTTCTTCTATCTTTGCACATATTCCATCCTTAAATATCGCCATTTCCATCACATCTTTTATAACACCAGTAGTTTTATTCTGAACTTTGATATCCTCGAAGTAAATCTTTCCGCCAGTATGAGCTTGTTTGAAAATTTCATGTTGCTGCATGGTGATTTTGTCAGAAGTTGATTGAGCATCCTGACAGAATCCTTTTACTATTGTACTTACCTTAAAGGACACAACTTCCCATTCGTCAGAATCAGTGCTAATGGAATGAATGTCATCTAATTGTTTCTGACTTAGGTATATACGTCCTTCCTCGTTAGGGGAACAACCATCAATCTTGATGCTAATGTCTTGTGCAGCAGCATATTTTACACCAAACACAAGAATCATTAACAAAAAGATTTTTCCAAAGGCACAAATATTTGCTTTCATATTCATTATTTTTAAGGTTTGTGATTATGTTTGACACCCCAAAATTACTGATTTAATTTGAACTTTCAAATTTTTTTTTTTGATATTTGTAATATTTGTACTTTTGCAAAATAAAACACTTCGTAATATGAAAACTCGTAACAAAATCCTTCTTGGCATCTTGGCGATAATCATCGCACTCGTTGCCTTCAATTACAAACTTGTCCGCTATGGCATCGAACAGGGTCTCGGACAATTGGAAATGGTGCGCAACGCCGTGCCTATCGACGACCTATTGGCAGACCCCGAATATCCCGATTCGTTGAAACAGAAATTATTGTTAATCAAAGAAATACGCCGCTATGCCATCGACAGCCTACACCTGAAAGATTCCAAAAATTACAACGCCGTCTATGACCTCAAAGGCCGCCCGACGGCATACGTGGTGCAGGCGTGCGAAAAATATCGAATCAAAAAATATCTGTGGAAATTTCCCGTGGTCGGCAAGTTGCCGTACAAAGGATTTTTTGACGAGGAAGACGCCAAAAAGGAAGTTGCTTGGCTCGAAAAGCAAGGGTACGACACCCGCATAGCGCATCCATCGGGCTGGAGCACGATGGGATGGTTTACCGACCCGGTATTGTCGTCGATGCTGCGCCGCTCCGAAGGCGAACTCGCCGACCTCATCATACACGAACTTACGCACTCCACGGTTTTTGTAAAAAATAATTCGGAACTCAATGAAAACATTGCCGACTACGTGGGCGAAAACGGCGCAAAACGTTACTTGGCGTCAAAATATGGCGACACTTCGGCTGTTTTGTTCAATTATTCGGCGGCAATTACCGACAACGAAAAGATGGCGATGTATTTTCTACGCGGCGCACACAAGTTGGATTCGCTGTATCAGAGCGCGGATTTCATTGCACTGCCCGACAACGAGAAAGATACATTAAAACTCGCTATAATTCAGGATATTATCAACAATGTTGACACCGTAAATTTTGTCCGCATTAAGCCTCAGCGCATAAAGAGCAGTCGCCTCAAAAATATCAACAATACATTCTTCACGGGTTATATGACATATTACAACCGCAAAGATTCTCTCCGAATTGAATGTCAACGCGACTTTGACGGCGATTTTATGAAGCACTTGGAGAGTTTCAAACAAAGATGGGGAAGATAAAATAAAAAAGCCGCGCAGGAAGGAATGTGAAACACGTGCGCGGCTCTGACTATGTACAAATGTGTAAACTAAAAAAACTTGTTAAAATTCGTCCTCGTAGTCGTCGATGCGTTGACGGCGGACGCGGTACGAATCGTCATCTTCACCTATGCGCGGGCGACGCGGTTTGTCGGTCGATTCCTTGTAGTTGGAATAGTAGATTGTGCTATCTACTTCGCTTTCCTTGTACAATGCGCCGAGGTCTTGCGCCATCAGATGGAGAGCAACCTCGTTGTTAGGTGTGCCTTCGATTTTGCTAATCAGATACTGCATACATTCTACCGAATTGCGTTCCGAAAGGATTTTCTTGCGGATGTCCCAAATGGTATCGAGCATTTCCTTATTTTTGATGAGAAGGTCGTCGCGACGAGTGCTGGAAGCATTGATGTCGATTGCGGGGAAAATGCGCTTGTTGGAGAGTTTGCGGTCGAGTTGGAGTTCCATATTGCCAGTGCCTTTGAACTCTTCAAAAATCACATCGTCCATCCTCGAACCAGTTTCTGTGAGGGCGGTTGCAATGATGGTAAGCGAACCGCCATTCTCGATATTACGCGCCGCACCGAAGAATCTCTTGGGCTTGTGCAATGCGTTGGCGTCCACACCACCTGTCAACACTTTGCCTGATGCGGGCTGCACGGTATTGTAGGCACGTGCAAGACGTGTGATGGAATCGAGAAGGATTACAACATCGTGTCCACATTCCACCATGCGTTTGGCTTTTTCGAGTACGATGTTGGCTACCTTGACGTGCTTTTCGGCGGGTTCGTCAAATGTAGAAGAAATCACTTCAGCCTTTACGCTGCGTTTCATATCGGTAACTTCCTCGGGAC
>DGIK01000064.1 GCA_002393195.1 Bacteroidales bacterium UBA3824
TCTGCGGCGACTCGCACACCTCCACACACGGTGCTGTGGGCGCATTGGCAATGGGCATCGGCACCAGCGAAGTAGCCGAAGTATTGGCAAGCCAGTGCATATTGCAGAGCAAGCCCAAGTCGATGCGCATCAACATCGAGGGCACACTCGCCAAAGGTGTTACAGCCAAGGACGTTGCACTCTATATAATGGCAAAACTCACCACCTCGGGCGCAACAGGCTACGCAGTGGAATACGCGGGCAGCACCATCCGCAATATGAGTATGGAAGGCCGCCTCACGCTCTCCAACCTCTCCATCGAGATGGGTTCGCGTGCCGGCATCATCGCCCCCGACGAGACCACATTTGCATACCTCAAAGGCCGCGAGTACGCTCCCAAGGGCGCAGATTGGGACAAGGCTGTCGCATATTGGAAGACATTGAAGAGCGACGACAACGCCGTATTTGACAAGGAAGTAAATATCGACGCCGCCGACATCAAGCCGCGCATCACCTACGGCACCAATCCCGGTGCAGGCATCGCCATCGACGGCACAGTGCCTACTTACGATGGTCTTGACGACGCCGCAAAGGCGCAATTGGAATCGCAATTGAAGTACATGCAATTCCAGCCCGGACAGAAGTTGGAAGGCACTCCCATCGACTACTGTTTCCTCGGAGCATGCACCAACGGCCGCATCGAAGACTTCCGCGCATTTGCGTCAATCGTCAAGGGCAAGAAAAAAGCCGCCAACGTTGTTGCATGGCTCGTGCCCGGCTCGTGGCTCGTCCGCAAACAGATTATCGACGAAGGCATCGACAAGATTTTGGAAGAGGCAGGATTTGAACTCCGTCTGCCGTCCTGTTCGTCGTGCTTGGCAATGAACCCCGACAAGGTGCCAGCCGGCAAATTGTCGATTTCCACGTCCAACCGCAATTTTGTCGGTCGTCAAGGTCCGGGCGCACGCACCGTGCTCGCCTCGCCGCTCGTAGTGGCAGCCAGCGCAATCACCGGCAAAATCACCGACCCAAGGAATTTTTTAAACGAGAATTAAAACGAATTATAACGAATTTAAATAAATTCTCAAAAATTCGTTTTAATTCGTTCAAATTCGTTTAAATTTTTGTTTAAGGAAAAAGCCGCCGCAAGGCGGCACAATTCACGTTTTAAAAGAAAGTAGAATGAAACAGAAATTCAACATCATAAAATCGACGTGCATTCCCATCGCCATCGACAACTGCAACACCGACCTGATCATTCCGGCGCGTTACTTGGCAAGCACGACCCGCGACCCAAAGTTTTTTGGTGACGCCTTCATGCACGACCTCCGCTTCGACGCACAGGGCAACCCCGTGAAAGATTTCGTAATGAACAAGCCCGAATTTTCGGAAGCTCCGCACGAGGGCGTGCACGAAATCATCGTAGGCGGTCAAAACTGGGGTTCGGGTTCGAGCCGCGAACACGCCGCCTGGGCTATCTCCGGCTACGGCGTGAGGGTGGTGATTTCGTCGTCCTTCGCCGACATCCACCGCAACAACTTGCTCAACTGTTTTGTATTGCCGGTAATCGTAAGCGAAAAATTCCAACAGGAACTCTTCGACTCAATCGCCAAGGATCCTCAGACCATCGTTACCGTTGACGTTCCCAATCAGACCGTCAAGAACGAGACCACGGGCAATCAGGAGCATTTTGACATCAACGGCTACAAGAAGCACTGCCTGATGAACGCCCTCGACGACATCGACTACCTCCTCACCGTTCAGGACAAGACCGTCGAATACGAAAAAAACAGGAAACAATAATTTTTCAACCGCCTACGGCGTTTGAAGTTTTTTTGAACGAAAATTAAAACGAATTAGAACGAATTTAAATAAATTAGAAAAATTCGTTTTAATTCGTTCTAATTCGTTTAAATTTGTGTTTAAGAAAAAAGCCGCCGTAAGGCGGTTATTATCGTGTAAATATGCTTGAAATTCTTGATACTACACTGCGCGACGGCGAACAGACGGCGGGAGTAAGTTTCAATGCCAACGAAAAACTCACCATCGCGCGTCAACTCCTTGACGACGTTGGGGTGGACCGCATAGAAGTGGCGTCGGCGCGTGTGAGCGACGGCGAGCGCAAGGCTGTGGAATCCATCTGCCAGTGGGCTGACGACAACGGACTCATCGACAAGGTGGAGGTGTTGGGTTTTGTGGACAACGGCGTTTCCATCGATTGGATTGCTAATGCGGGTGGGCGAGTGCTCAATTTGCTCACCAAAGGTTCGCTGCGCCACGTAACCATGCAACTCAAAAAAACGCCCGAAGAACACCTCGCCGACATCCGCCGCAACATTGAAATGGCGGTGCAGAAAGGTCTGTCGATAAATCTATATCTCGAAGATTGGTCCAACGGCATGATACATTCCAAGGATTATGTGATGTACATGCTCGACAATCTGCAAGATATGCCTATCCGTCATTATATGTTGCCGGATACTCTCGGCGTGCTGACACCCGACTTGACCAAAAATTTTTGCCGCGAAATCGTGCAAAAATATCCGTCGTTGCGGTTTGACTTTCACGCCCACAACGACTACGACATGGCGGTTGCCAACGTATATTCGGCAGTAAAGGCAGGAATTACAGGCATACACACCACCGTCAACGGCCTCGGCGAAAGGGCGGGCAACGCTCCTTTGGCATCCGTCGTGGGCATACTGAACGACCATCTAAAAATCGAAAACAACATCAACGAGCACCGCCTTACCAACATCTGCCGCCTTGTGGAGACTTTTTCGGGAATCCGCATCCCCGACAATAAGCCCATCGTTGGCGAATCGGTATTCACGCAGTGCAGCGGCGTACACGCCGACGGCGACAATAAGGACAATCTCTACGTAAACAACCTCTTGCCGGAACGCTTTGGGCGCGTCCGCAAATACGCCCTCGGCAAGATGTCGGGCAAGGCAAACATCGCCAAAAACCTCGAGGAACTTGGCATACACCTCACGCCCGAACAGACCAAGCTCGTCACCAAGCGCATCATCGAGCTCGGCGACAAGAAGGAAAACGTGACGACGGAAGACCTGCCGTTCATCATCTCCGATGTATTGAAGAGCAACCTTTTCCAAGAGGAGGAGCATATACAGATAGTCAATTACAGCCTCAATCTCGTGCGCGGCATGAAGCCCGTGGCTACTCTCCGCATTTCGATACATGGCACCGAATACGAGGAGACATCGCCCGGCGACGGTCAGTACGACGCATTTATGAAGGCATTGTGGAAGATATACGGACGGCTCGGCAAGACGCACCCCGTACTCACCGACTACAAGGTGTCAATCCCGCCCGGCGGCAAGACCGACGCCTTGGTGGAGACCGTGATTTCGTGGAATTACAACGGTCAAATCCTCCACACTCGCGGACTCGACGCCGACCAGACCGAAGCCGCAATCAAGGCTACTGTAAAAATGCTGAATTTGATAAAGGAGTGATTATCAATTAATTAACTATAAAAACAATGCTTCATTGCAACCAAAACTCATATTTTTACCCCACTTTTGGTTGCAATGAAGCAATATTAAAAATGTGGCGGACGAGCCGACCGCACTCCATTACCGATGTTTAATCACCGACCTTGTGGCGTTGGAGTAATCGACCACGCCTTCATGTTCCATAAACTCGCGGAGGCAGTCGCTACTTTTCTTTTTGGTGTCCTTGTACTCCTTGCGCTTCAAGAGCGGAATTATCGACGCCGTGTAACTATTTATCGCAACGGTGTAGGTCTTGTTGGTCTTGAGGGGTTTGCCCTTTTCGTTGAATACCTTGATGTCCAATACCTTGACTGTATCGGAGGCATCCACCGTCAGTTCGTAACTGCACCCGGAAGTGTAGCCTTCCATGCCTTCGTCGTTTTGACGGAAAGATTTGATGACCTCCACCACCTCGTAGCCTTTGAGTTTGTAGATAAACATCAAGTTGCCAAACGGATCGAGTTTCAATACATCCATCATCGTAAATTTGTCGCTGTCAAAAGAGCTAAACCTCACGCCTCCGCCGTTCTGGAGGGCGATTTTGGTGCCGCAACCATAACGTTGACCGTCAGCCATGAGGCTGCCAAGTTTTTCGTAGCCGTTGATGGGCTTGAGATTCTTGCACAACTCCTCAGAAAGCACGGGATTGTCCTCCAAAAACTTCTTAACCATATCGGCAATCTTCTGGTTGCGCTGCCTTGAATTGTCAACATTGATGGGTTGCGACGTCTTGGAAATCACCTTGCCGGTCTCATCAACGGTAACAATTACGTGGTAGCAATACTTCATCTTGTTGATGCTCTGAGTGATAAGTACGCCGTTGTAGATATTGTTGGGAGGCAGGAGTTTGTGGGTGTGTCCGCCCATAATAACGTCAATCTGTGGATATTCCTTGGCGAGAAGGCTGTCGCCGTCGCAGCCAGCATGGGAGAGGAGGATTTCGATGTCGCATTGTTTGCGGACAACATCCACATACTTGCCTACGGCGGGTATGGGCTGCGTGAATGTAACGCCCCTGCAATTGTCGATGTGGCAATCGGGATAGCCACGCTGCGGATTCACCTGCACAACGCCAATGATGCCAATCTTCACGCCGTCAACGTCAAAAATCTTGTAAGGATCCACCTTGATTGCCATATCGTCGGGAAATTTGGTATTGCAACAGAGGTAGGGGAAGTTTGACAATTCCAACTGACGGCGGAAATTGGGCTGACCTGCGTCAAACTCGTGGTTGCCGATGGTGGAAGCGTCAACGCCAAAAGCGTTCATCACCTCGGTAATGGGCCTCGACGGTTCCATATACATGTCGGAAACGGGGTCGCCGGTGCGGTTGTCGCCCGCGCTGAGCACCATCAGGTTGGGATAGAGCGCACGGAGCGAATCTATGACGCCGCCAAGTGCCGCCGAACGGTCCATGCAGGCGTGGATGTCGTTGATGGCTACAAAATGTATCTCCTTATTCTGCGCCGTCACATTGAGCGACATCACAACGAGCATCGCCGCCACAATGAATCTGAATCTGTAAATTTTCATATATATTATAAGGTGTTAAAATTAATAATAAGCCGGCATACAAAGTCCGACGTTGCAAATATAACAATTTTTGACCCAAAAGGCAGTTTTTTATGACATAAATTTCAAAAATTAGGTCTGAATGTCAGCGGTGTCAGCATGCAAAATTCAGCAAATATGACAATTTGTCATTGTTGTAAAAAAGCGATGTCAGTATCAATTTTGTGCCAAAAAGTTGCAATACGTTGTGTTTCAAATGGTTAGTAGCCGTTAATAGCAAAAAACAAAAATATTACGGCATAATGATTGTAAAAATATGGGTGTACCGCTGATGAAAAGCGGCACACAAACAAATGTTGAACTTAAAAACTTAAAAACAATCATAAAATGAGCAAGATTATCGGTATTGACTTGGGAACCACAAATTCGTGTGTTTCCGTCATGGAAGGCAACGAGCCTGTAGTAATAGCCAACTCTGAAGGCAAAAGAACCACGCCTTCAATTGTGGCATTTCTCGATAGTGGCGAGCGCAAGGTAGGCGACCCGGCTAAGCGTCAGGCAATCACCAACCCCAACAACACGGTATATTCCATCAAGAGGTTTATGGGCGAGACCTACGACCAAGTGACCAAAGAGGTGGAGCGCGTGCCTTATCAGGTGGTTCGCGGCGACAACAACACGCCCCGCGTTAAAATCCACGACCGTCAGTACACGCCGCAGGAAATCTCGGCGATGATTCTCCAAAAAATGAAGAAAACCGCCGAAGACTATCTCGGTCAGGAAGTTACGGAAGCCGTCATCACCGTGCCGGCATACTTCTCCGACTCGCAGCGTCAGGCCACCAAAGAGGC
>DGIK01000059.1 GCA_002393195.1 Bacteroidales bacterium UBA3824
CGTTGCCGTTACCTTGGTTTTCGTTTTCGTTGCCCTGGTTTTCGTTGCCATTGCCCTGGTTTTCTTTACCATTGCCGCCGTTGTTTGGCGTAGGTTCGGGTTCGGGTTCGTCGCTGCCGCCGCTGCTGCCTTTGCCGCATGATACCGCCAATAGGCCGCAGAGTACAAGCATGAAGCCCAATTTAAGAAGTGAAATCTTTCTCATTTTCAAGAGTTTATATTAGTTAATAATTTTTCCAATTATTCTTGGCAAATTTTAGTTCAAAAATTGTAATTTTTTTAGAGAAAACAATTATTTTTTATGTTAATAATTGTTAAATAGGAAAAATAATAGATATGTTAAATAAAAACGGTGCAAATTACGAAGGAATTTGCACCGTTTTTATTAGTAATTAGGTTGAGGCTTGATAGGTGTCAGTTCCACAGACATGCCCATTGCGGATGCAAGTCTATAGAGCGTTGCAACAGTTGGAATTATCAAACCACGTTCAATGCGTGAGATGTAACTCTTGTTGACGTTCATCTTCTTAGCAAGGGCTTCCTGAGTCATTTTTGCGTTTTTCCTCGCTTCATAGAGGATTTGCGCATTGTATTCCTCCCATGCGTGTTCAATTGCCTTCTGACGTTTCTCAGAGCCAATCTCACCGTATTTTTCGGCAAGTCGCTTACTGATGTCATAAATGTTACTGTTTTCTGTCATTGTTTCGTTTGTCTTCATAGTATTCTTTCTTTAATCTTATTGCTTTTTCAATTTCGTTTTGTGGTGTTTTTTGCGTTTTTTTCTTAAAACTGTTGAACAATACCACAATTTGTTCGCCGTCGTATATAAATAGTATTCTGAATTCATTGTTTTTATATGTTACTCTGAACTCATAGATGCCATCTTTTATGTATTTGATATAATGACGTGGTATTTTGTCCTCAGTTTCAAGGAGCAATAAACAATCTTCTATTTTATCTTGTTCATCCACAGACAGTTTATCCATAAAATCATCAAAGTATGTTTTGTACGCAATAATTGTTTTGCGTTTTGGCTTTTTTATGTCTTGAGGTATTGTAGCGTTTCTCATTGTTAATTCCATTTTACTATTTTTTGTTGTGCAATTATAGTAAAAGTTGTAATAGTATGCAACTTTTTTAACGAATTTTAATAAAAAATCGGAAACTCAGTTTTCCTGAATTTCCGATTTTATTGATTATTAAAGTTTTATAGCGTCTCTTGTTTCAATTTCTCCATGTATTCGTTGATGTCGCGGAGTTTGTCGGGGATGCGGATGTTCTGCGGGCAGTGGGACACGCAGGTGCCGCAGCCGATGCAGTGGGCGGCTTGGCGTTTGGGTTCAACGACGCGGTCGTAGCCGATGAGGAAACGGCGGCGGGCTTTCGCAAAGTTCTCATCTTGAGTGGAGACTGCGATGTAGCCTTCGTTCACACACTTGTTATAATGCGTGAAGGACGTCGGGATGTCAACGCCATACGGACACGGCATACAATACTGACACGCTGTGCAGGGTATGAGCGGGAACTGTATGAACTCGTCGGCGACGTGTTCAAGGAATTTGTTGTCCTCCTCGGTGCAAGGGTCGAGGGGGCAGAGCGTCGAAAGGTTG
Organism: Bacteroidales bacterium UBA3824; assembly: GCA_002393195.1. Taxonomy (GTDB): domain Bacteria; phylum Bacteroidota; class Bacteroidia; order Bacteroidales; family UBA3824; genus UBA3824. The sequence goes on from DGIK01000059.1 coordinate 1,611, forward strand.
TCTTGAAGATGCTCCATGTAGGTCATGCCCGAAAGTATCGTAAGGATGTTTGGGTGCGACGCTATCCAACGGAACGACCACGAGGCGATGCTGTTTTCAGGGCGACGCTCGCGCAAAATGTCCTGCACGTGAGTTGGCAGTTTTGCAAGTCGTCCGCCGAGGATGGGCTCCATCACAAAAACGGGGATATGCTTTTCGTCAAGACGGTTGTAGAGGTATTCTGCGTCGGTGTTTGAAGGGTTCACCTGCTTTGCGTGGCGCCAATCCACATAGTTCATCTGAATCATCACAAAATCCCATTTGTAGGTTTCGTGATTGTCCACCAGATAGTCAAACACCTTGATGTCGCCGTGATACGAGAAACCGAGGTTCTTGATTCTGCCAGCCTCGCGCTCTTTCATGAGGTAATCGAGCATTCCATTGTCCATGTAACGCTGCTTAAATGTTTCCATGCCACCGTTGCCGACTGCGTGGAGGTGCAGGTAGTCGATGTAATCCACTTGAAGCTCTTTGAGCGACTTTTGGTAGATTGCCTTTGATTCTTCAAATGCCCACTGCTGCGGCGCAAAATTCGACAACTTGGTGGAAACAAAATACTTGTCTCTCGGGTAGCGGCTCAACGCGATGCCCATGGAGTGTTCAGACATTCCACGGCAGTACGCAGGCGACGTGTCAAAAAGATTGACGCCGTGTTCGATGGCGTAGTCAACGAGTTTGTTGACTGTTTCCTGGTCGATTTCGTCGCCGCTCTCACGTGCGCTTTGGTTGCTTATGGTGGGGAGCCTCATCATTCCGTAGCCAAGAATGGAAATCTTGTCGCCGGTTTTGGGGTTTGTGCGGTATGTCATCTTGTCGGTAGGGATGTTCTTTGATACCGACGTTGTTGTATCGGCTATTTTGCCAGTATTTACGGCGTCCCCACAGCTTGCTGCTACGGCTGTAACCGCCGCCGCTGTACCGGCAATTTTGAGGAAGTCGCGCCTGTTGATGTTGTCCATGTTTTTTAATTAAAAATTGAAAATTAAAAATTGAAAATTAGCATCCGCCGGATGGCAATTATGCATTATGCATTATGCATTATGCATTAATTACATGTCTCCATGCACGAGGTTGCCTTCTACGTAGATTGCGGAGAATGGGCGGACGGGGCAGAGGTGTTCACATGCGCCGCAACCGATGCACCGTTCAATGTCGATGGACGGTATTTGCACTTTTGGGTCGTCGGGCTTGGGTACCATTGTGATTGCGCCTGAAGGACAGTGTTTTGCACAGTTTCCACACGCCACGCCGTCTTTTTGTGGGAGACAGTTGTCCTTTATCCAAACTGCGTGTCCGGCGCGGATTGAGGTTTTCTGCTCGCGTGTGATGGGGTTGATGGCGCCGGCGGGGCAAACTTCGCCGCATTTTGTACATTCGGGGCGGCAGTAGCCGTGTTCAAATCCCATTTCAGGCTGCATGAAGGTCGAGAGTTTGGTGGAAGGCCTCAGGACTCCATTCGGGCAGGCTGCAACGCACAACTGGCAGCCGGTGCATTTTTTGGAGAATGAGCTGACACTCAATGAACCAGCGGGTTTTACGGGAATTTCGCGTTCAGGGATTTTCTTGTCTTCAATCACTGCAAGTCCGCCGTCTGTGGTCTTGTCTTGGGCGTGGAGTGCCGACGTAGCCGCCAATGTAGCCGTTGCTGTGAGCATTGCGCGGAGTGATGCGTTGGGCTTGTCTTCCTTGGCGGAAGTGGGCTGCGATTTTGGCGCGAGGGCGTATTGGATTGCATCTTTTTTGCATTTGCCGATGCAGTTCATGCAGGATACGCAGCGGGTATAGTCCACGGTGTGATTTTCGATGTCGATGCATGATGCTTTGCAGTTTTTCTCGCAGAGCTTGCAGTTGATGCACTTGGAGGCGTCGATGCGGATTTTGTAGAGGGAGAATTTTGACAAGTAGCCGAGCACGGTTCCGACGGGGCAGATGTTGTTGCACCATGTGCGGCCGCCGCGCCATGCGAGGACGGTGAATGTTATCAACGTAACGATGGCTACTATGAACACCGGCATCGACTTAATCCATACTTCCTTCTCATAGAAGGCGTAGGAGTCATAATGCTCGGCGGCTTTGGCGAGGAGGTTGTTGACACCTATATAAATAGGTTGAAAGAGGTTTTGCACCATGCGTCCGTATGCGCTGTAGGGCGCGATGAGGATCGCAAGTCCGTTGAGACCTACCAAAAGCAGGATTACAAATACGCCTAACACAGAAAACCTTAGGATTTTGTTTTCGGGGAGGAAGACAAAACGGTTTTTCTTGCGCTTGGCGGCGATGTGCGACACTGCATCTTGGAATGTGCCCGCCGGACATATCACCGAGCAGTAGATGCGTCCAAATAGTAGTGTAATGGCGAGGACAATGGCGATGGCGGCGAGGTTGAGCCCCAAGACGGCGGGCAGGAATTGCAGGTCTGCCATCCACGACAGCCAGCAGTGCAGCGTGCCAGTAAAGTCGAGGAACATCGCCGTGATGCACACGAGGAATATTACCCCAAGGATTTTACGTATTGTTTTTAGCATGATTGTTTGTTTGATGTTTGTTTGATGCTTGCAAAATTATAAAAAAAATGGATTTGAAAACCATGTTTCAAATCCATTAGACTTAATAATTGTGAAAAAGTTTAGTTTTTGCCAAATTTCATTACCAAATCCACAAGCCTGTCGCCTGGCGATGGTATAAAGAGTGTGAGATTTTTGGATGTAATGTCTTTTACAATCATTATTTCGGCGGGTTGGTTGTCAAATAGCGTGATTATCGTGTCGCCTGTAACCCTCCATGTGCCATATTGTACGTCAACGCCCGGTACGTGTATCTGTATTTGTTTTTTGTCGTTGAAGTTGATGTTGAACGCATTAATCTGCTTCTTGCAGAGAGCTTGGTATTCTTCTTTGACTTTGTCGGGGGTGCAGTTGTCGAGGTCTGCCTTGAGCTGTTTTTCTTGTTCGAGGAGTTCCTTCTGCTTGTCGGCAGATTTGGTGGAGTCGAGCTGATGGTGCAGCAGCTCGATTGCCTTGTTGGTGGATTCCACGTCTTCTGCCGCCGTTGCTGCGCATACCGAGTCGAGTTTGGGTATTTCACATTCCTGAAGCGTCCACGAGCCCATGAGTTGTGTTTCGAGCGGGTTGGAACACGACGCCAGCATTATCGCCGCTGCAGCAGTTGTTATTATTTTGACAATCTTCGTTTGCATGTCGCTGTCTTAGTTTACTTTGGTGAATATCAGTTTTGTGATTATTGAATTGTTGTCCACTTTTTCAGTTACTACGATGATGAGTTGTGTAGGCGTTATTTCCTGAATCTGCACGATGTCGTATTGATTGACATTTGCGGGTTTTAGCTTCAGGTATTTTGACTGCGGGTCGTATTCCCAGCTGCCTTGTTCGGGCGTGTCGGTGTAGCCTGTGCGCGAGAAAGTCTTGTCGGCATTGAAGGTGAGGCTCACTCTGCTTATGAGCGATGTAATCATCTCCTGAAGTCTCAGGCTGTCTTCGTGTGTGGCGCGGAATTGGTTGTCGGAGTAGTCGGTCATTTGCCAGTGTCCCACGAGCGCGCTTTCGCTTTTCTTGAGGTCTTGGCTGAGCTCTATCTTGATGTTGGAATTGCCGAGCGAGTTTTGGTAATTAGCCTGCTGATTGAGGGCTTCGCGGTTTTCCTGCTTGGTGCCGCCGCTTACGAGTATGAACAATATCACCGCAATCACCGCAAGGCTCACGAAGAATAGGTTTCTGTATAGTTTTTCTTTTTCGGAAGGTTGCTGCGCCTTATTGTCGGCTTTTTGGGACGAAGGCTTGGTCTGCGCGGTCTTTTTTTTGCCGTATTCGTCTTTTTTCTTTGTGGCAGGTTTCGACAGCTCTTTGTAGTTGCGCTTGAATAGGTCGCTGATGTCGGTGAGGGCTGTATTGAACGGCTGCGACGCCCCGTCTATCCACACGTGTTCGTCGAGGAAGAAGTTGGTGAGGAGGTTTTGGGGGAGGTTTTCAGCCACGAAAGGCACTACGGTGATGCATCTCTGCTCGCATTGGCGCAGGATGTCAGCCATTTCGGGGTCGTTGATGGAGTCGTTGGTAATTACGGCTATTACAGCTTCGGGTGTTTCGCCGTTTTCGTCTATCCATATTGCGCCCAACGTGCTTTTGAAACCTGCTTTGCGGAGAGTTTCGTAGATTTTGTTGGCGGCGTCTTTGCCGTCGTGTGAATATGTGATGAGTATCCGTTCCAATTTTTTGTTATTTATTTTTTTGTGTAGGTGATTACCGTTTGTGATTGAGTGGCTTTGTCAGGCACAATGTATGTGAATCCGCTGGCGGTCAGCTCGCTGAGTTTCATATTGACGGTTGATTTGTCTTCCTTGACGAGCTTGAGCACCATCGATTCGCCGTCCTCGCCTTCTTCGCCGATTACTTCCCAGATACCTTTGGTGGTAACGCCGCTGATTGTTTCCTGCATGGAGCCGTCGGCATTGAGGATGAGTACCGTGGATTTTTTGAGGTCTTCCATGGCTTGTTGCCAAATTTCTGTTTCAGAGGCGGGCATCTTGCGGTCGGTGGAGATTGACGATATTTTGAATTCGCCGGTGAGCATCTCCCGGGGTGTCTGATTGCACGAGATGAGCGACGTCATCGCCAGTATCAATGCCATTACTATAAGTGTTGTTTTAATTTTCATGGTCGTTTTTTTTGTTGTTGTAATATAGCGCAAATTTAGCAAAAAATCGTGATTGTAATTATGTTTGGTGAAAAAAATTTCGTTTTTGCGGTCATTTGGTGCTGTCGTCGGTGATGATCGACTTAGACAACGTGGCTGTTATCGACGACAATATAGACGTGATGCTTGCGAGCGTGTCTATCAGTTGTGTGTGTACTTCGTGGGTGGCTGCCACGGATTCCTGGTCGTTCCAGAGTCGCTTGATGTGCGACATACGGAGCGATTCGGTGTTGTGCCGCGTGAGTTCTATCGCCTGAGCCACCGACGCTATTTGTTTGGCGTCGTGTTTTTCTATTGCGGTGAAGAGTTCGCGGAAGTGTTTGTTGAGAGCCCAGATAAACACTCTGATTTCCGATACGCCTTCGGTGGAGAAGGTCATGTCGAGCCGGCACAGCTTGTCGTACAACGGCACGAGCCTGCCCATTATGTTTTCTACGATTCGTTCCAATTGTTCGAGCACCGACATTATGCCGTATATCTGTTTGGAGGTGGATTGTTGTATGTCTTTGCGCCCCACGATGAAGAGGTATTTGCTCACTTCCTCCTGTACGTACTTGAATGTCTGCTGCTTGTCCACGAGCCTTTTGAGTGTCTTCTGGTTGAGCCGCTTGGCGTCGATGTTGTCGGGGTTGTAATCTTCGAAGACGCTGGTAGCCTTGTCGAATATCCTCGAACACAGTTTGATGAGCATTGCGGTTTCCGATATTGACGATTCTATTGCGGTCTGCGGTACGGAGATGACGTTGAGGTCGATGTATTTGAGGTAGCCCGATGTTTTCACCTTGTCTTTGGAGGTGTTTTTGGTGGGCGTCACCCATTTTTCGATTAATTTTACAAATACGTTGCAGAATGGCAGCAGCACGAATGCCTCGCCGATATTGAAGATGAGGTGTATGTTGGCTATTCTGCGCTCTGGCGAACAGCCTACCGCGTTGCACACCCATTCGATGAATGTTACCATCAATGGCATCAGCAGCATGAATATTGCCGCGCCGGCGCATTTGGTGAGCACGTGCGCCATCATTGTGCGTTTGCTCTGCGTGGTGCCGCCCACGGACGCAATGACGATGAGCAGGCATGTGCCGAGCGTGGAGCCGATTACAAGCGGGTATGCTTGCGAGATGTCGATGAGTCCTTCCTTGGCAAACACCATCAAAATGCCTGCAAACATACCTGTACTCTGCATTATGCATGTGCCGATGGTGCCTACGAGCAGTCCGAGTAGGGGATTGTCGGCGGAGGCTATCGCGTTGGTAAATTCGGGTATGTCTTTGAGTATGGACACCGACTTGCCGAGAAATTGCATTCCAAAAAATACGAGACCAAATCCAAAGATGGCGTTTCCTGTGTCGCGGAGACCGTCTTTCTTGCTCGATTTCATAAAGAAGCCCGCTATGACCGGCACGATGGCGTATCCTGCGACGTCGAAGGCTATAATCTGGCTTGTAACTGATGAGCCGATGCACGCTCCAAGTATTACTGGCACGGTCTCGGCAAATTTCATTATGTTGGCTTCCACGAAGCTCATAAGCATCACGGTAGTGGCGCCCGTCGATTGCGTGATTACCGTTACGAGTATTCCAGTGAACATCATCTTGAAGTTGCTGGAATTGAATTTGGTAATCAGCACCCTGATATAGTCGCCGAGGCCGCTCTTGAGCGCGTTGCTCATGAGCTCCATGCCGTATAGGAAGAATACGAGTCCGCCTAAGATGCCTGTAATGAGCGAAAACCACTCGATAGAAGTTCCCATAATGTTTTTGTATAATTGTCAAAAATAGTTTTGCTATCTCGCGAGAGCCGACACCTTTTCGTAAAGCACCTTTTTGTCGATTGGCTTGAAGAGTATGTCAACGCATCCGATATTGAGGATTCTTGCACGTTCCTCCATAAATCCGAATGCTGTCTGCGCGATGATTGGCACCGCCGGGTCGATGGCGAGGATTTGCTCCACAGCCTTGTATCCGTCTATAATGGGCATCTGCATGTCCATTAGGATTATCGACACGTCTGGCTTTGCTTTGAAATATTCTACACATTCCGCGCCATTTTTTGCCCAGATGATTTCCGCGTTGGTTTTTTCGAGGAGTTTGCGCAGCAGGATGAAGTTGATTTCGGCGTCTTCGGCGATGAGGATGCTCTTGCCCGACATATCTGGCACCGACATTGTGCAGCGTGTGCCGCCTTCTGTGCTATATCTGGCGGGCTCCTGGCCTATCAGTTTGAACGACGCGCACACCTTCTGCCTTACGCCACGGAAAAAAATCGGGGTGAGTGTTACGGAAAATTTGAGCGTGTCGCCTTGCCGCGATGTCATCTTTATCTGTATGGTCCTTGCCACGCGACCTGAGCCGTATCCCGCCTTGCAGTTTTGCAACGCCTGCACAAGCTCTACGTATGGGTCGATGCCGGGCAGGGTGTCAAAACGGCGTCCGATGTATTCGGTGCGGCGGTAGCCGGTGATTTTGGTAAACTTGCGCCCGATGTTGGTGAGGATGTAAAATTCGTCCACCATCATGAGGAAGTCGTACTTCTTCTGGAATACGTCGGCATATTCGTCGGCGTACCTGCGCCACAGGATGCTTATCGGGCGCGTGAGGTTGTTTCTGTAATTGGGCTCCACAACATCGTGAAGCGTAACAAATACGGCGTCGCTTTCCTTGATTTTGATTCGTGAAAATCTGCACCTGAGCGTCTTGCGTTCTCCGTTGGGCAGATGGATGTCCATAAACAGCTCTTCGCGGTCGCTGAGGAAGTTTTGGACAGAGAGGTACGCCCTCAGCACTGGTACGCGGTGCTTTGGGGCTACGCTTTCTATCAGGTGCGATTCGATGTCCTTGTATGTGCGTTGCGCGATGCGGCGCGTCTCATTGTTCACAAACAGGAGTTTGCGGTCGAATATGATGAGTATCCCGGTGTCGATAGACTGCACTATCTGATTGAGAATGTAGTAGTTCTCAATCATCTTTTCTTTTACGGATCGTGCCGTGTTGCTTATGATGGATGTGTACATGATGCAATTCTTCTTAGTTTTCGATTGTAAAATTAGTAAGAATTTTTCGATTTTTAGAATAGTTAACGTCGATTTTATAAATATTTTTTGTGAAATTTCCGTTATATTTGCAGTCGTTAACTAAAAAAGCACTAAAAGAATGACAAAAATTAGATTATTTGCGGCGTTGTGCGCCATAATGCTGGCGTCGTCGTTGGCTGTGGCACAGAGCAATATAAGCGTCGCATTCACTGGATTTGGGTTCGATTTTGGCAAGGGCGAGAATGTTGCGCTATACACCCACAAAATCTCCGACGGCAAGAGTCCAATATTTGAGCCGGGTCTGAGGATTGGCGCGGAGGTGTATGCCTCGCCTGCCACAAGCATCAAGGCTGTACAGACGTTGCGTTGCGATGTGATGGATCGTATGTCGATGAGCACGCAGCTGATGCTGAGGTTTAGGGTTTTCAAGGTCTATAAACATTCTGTGTCGCTCGGCGTGGGTCCGACGGCTTTTTACCGCAAGTCGTGGAGCAACATTGGCGGCTATGTAGATGATGGCATTTATGAGGACGGCACGTATCAGCACAAGATAGCCTGGCTAAGCACCGAGTTGGAGTACAATTATATAATTGGCAGGTTTACAGACATCTCCTTTGCAATGACGCACATGACGCCCAAGGGAATGGGATTTGCCTTGGGCATCAAATATTGGTTTACAAGGAAGAGCAACAAATGCGGCACATGTCCGTCGTTCAAATAAATTTCGGGATTGTAGGGACGTGGCGCGCCGCGTCCCTACGACAACCATCCGACCTTTCGTGAAATCCAAATGCCGAGCAGCGCAAATGCAATTGATGAAACCACTACTACCGGCATGGCAAAGAGGTTTTCTTCCATGTAGTTAGGTACGTTCATGCCGAGGAAGCTCGCTATCAACGTGGGAATCATCAGGATGATGGATGCGAGTGTCATCTGTTTCATCACTCGGTTGAGGTTGTTGGAGATTACGGAGGCAAATGTATCCATCATGCCGCTCTGGATGTTGGAGTATATCTGTGCCATCTCTATAGCCTGCTTGGTCTCGATGAAGGCGTCTTCTATCAAGTCCTCGTTCATTTCGCTGAACGTGGACTTTTTGCTGTTTTTGAATTTGGCGAGTACGAGTTCGTTGGATTTCAATGATGTCTGGAAGAATACGAGGCACTTCTCCAATTTGAGGAGTCGGGAGAGTTCCTTGTTTCTAATGGAGCGTTCAATTTCCTTTTCTATCAACGATGTATGCTGGTAAATCTGTCGCAGATAATACATGAAAGAATTTGCGCTACGGATGAATAGGTTGAGCGTGAAGTTCAATACGTCATACACCGGCTGACTTGCATTGCGATATACCGACGGCTGTGCCACGGGCAGTACGTTGTTTTGCACGTTGCAGATTGTTACTGTGTAATCGTCGCACATAAACACGCCGAGCGGGTATGTACTATAAAGCATGCTGCTCTGTGGTGTCTCCACGGGGATGCGGAGGATTATCATGCTCCAATCGTCGTCCACCTCATAACGCGGTCTCTCGTCGTTATCGAGGATGTCTTGGATGACGTCCTGCGGCACTTTGTACTCCTCTTGAAGAATGTTGACTTCCTCGCTGTCGGGCTGGACACAGTGAATCCAGCATCCGCTTTCGATTTCCTGGATTTTTTCAGTACCCAGGAAGCTTCTGTACATCTGAATCATTGTCTGATACCTCCAATTGTTTAACGCCCGCCCACGTCTTTCGGAGCGGCACAATGGGGCATCTCTCCTTATTTACGGTGGGAAAGCAAAGTTAATGTGTTGGAATTATAAGGGTCTCCGTCCATATTAGATGAAAACTTAGTTAATATTTTGTTTTTAACGATGCAAAGGTATGGATATTTTTTGAATGGTGCAAATTTATTTTTATAAAATCCTCGCATATAGAAACCCCGCACATCTTCGCAACAAGTTGCGAGATGTACGGGGTTATGGAAATACCGTTTTCCAAACGGTTGGGTTGTTAGAAGTAATACTTCAAGCCGATATGGGGGCTGAGACCCAAATCGAAGGTGAAACCAGTGCTTTTGACATCAGCATCCTTTGCTTTGAGGTGTGCTATGTCGATGCCAAGCAGACTTGCTGAGAATCCGAAGTGGTCGGTGGGGCGGAATTCCAGCATTACAGGCAGTATTTGCATGTTGAAGCCGTTGCCTTTGGATTCGTTGGTAATATTGCCGGTTTTGTCTTTGGATTTTGCATGGGCAAAGTAGAATCCGAGTTCTGGCGTGAGGTAGAACTTGTCAGCGATTTCAAAATAGTAGGCGAATGTCGGGCCTACAAGCAAGTAGTTGTCGCTGTTCTTGTTGTCGTTCTCATCTTTATGCCAGGAGGTTCTGAGACCCATTTGAAGACCAATGCGGAAATTGTCGGCTACAAAGTAATGGAAGCCTGGGTCAATTTCCATAGTTACATACGGTTTGTCGGAAGTCTTGGTGTCACCGACTTTGGTTGACGACTTGCTGATGCCCATGCCGAGCAATGTACCTACGTACATGTCGCCTTTCGATTGTGCAAAAAGCACATTGATGCCGCTCATCATTACGAGCAGCATCAAGATTGTGATTTTTTTCATTTTTTGTATATTAGACGTTTTTTTTTTGTGTTAATCTCCCAATGTGGCAACCATTACAGCCTTGATGGTGTGGAGGCGGTTTTCAGCTTCGTCGAAGACGATTGACGCGGGGCTTTCAAACACTTCGTTGGTTACTTCCATGCAGTCGATGCCAAATTTTTCGGCGATTTCCTTGCCTTTGGTGGTCTTGGTGTCGTGGAAGGCGGGCAGGCAGTGCATAAACTTGACGTCGCGGTTGCCGGTGAGGGTCATCATGTTGGCGTCGATGCGGTAGGGCGTGAGGAGTTTGATGCGGTCTGCCCATACCTCGTCGGGTTCGCCCATGGAGACCCATACGTCGGTGTAGAGAAAGTCGCAATCCTTTACTCCTACAGCCACGTCGTCGGTGATCGTGATGCGTGCGCCGGTGGTTTTGGCGATTGCTTGGCAACGCTCCACGAGTGCCTGACGCGGATTCAGCGACTTGGGGCCAACGAGCCTTACGTCCATGCCAAGTTTTGCGGCGATTACCATCAGCGAACTTGCCATGTTGCCGTGAATGTCGCCGAGGAACGCAAAGCGGATTTCATTGTCGGGCTTGCTGCTATGCTCGCGCATAGTGAGCAGGTCGGCGAGTGCCTGTGTGGGGTGATATTCGTTTGTGAGACCGTTCCAGACGGGCTTCTTGGAATATTCGGCGAGGATTTCCACGGTCTTTTGTGCAAAACCACGGTATTCTATCGCGTCAAACATCCTTCCAAACACACGTGCGGAATCTTCTGCCGATTCCTTGTGTCCTATCTGACTGCCCGACGGCGTGATATATACCGTCCTTGCTCCCTGGTCTGCCGCCGCAACCTCAAAGGCGCAACGGGTGCGGGTGGATGTTTTTTCAAATATCAGGGCTATGTTTTTGCCAATAAGATGTTGTTTTTCAGAGCCTTGCTTTTTCTGCTCTTTGAGTTCAGCACTCAGTTGAAGCATGTAGTTGATTTCTTCGGGTGTGAAGTCGAGCAGCGTGAGCAGGCTCCTGTTTTTTAGATTGACCGTCATGATTTTTTACAATTTTTTTGATTCTGACTGCAAAATTATAAAAAATTTCTGACTTTTACATATCCTCAGTGATTTTTTTGAGTTGGTAATTCTTGTCGTCGGTATATTCCGCATCGCCAAAAAAGTACTTGAAGGGCGACATAAACCACATTATACGGTCGTAGCGTCCGGGTGTTACCTTTCCAAACTGTTTTTTGGGGTCGGTGGCGTCCATCAAAATTAAGCGTTCCTCGTATGGCAGACAGGCGAGCACGGTGTTGAATTGTGCTGTGTTGGCGTATGCCGTGTCTATCTCGCCGAAGTCGGAGGTGCAGGTCATTGCCGAGATTCCGCTTACGCCGACGCGCCTCATCAGAGCCACGAGCGTCATGTTGATTTCCGCGCTGTTGCCACGTTTGGATTGTATGATGTTTTCGATAGAGCGGGTGGTATGGTTGTCGAAGGTGGAATCCCAGGTGATATTGTTGATTACGTAGTTGTAAACCTTTTCGGCGGCGGCGAGAGTGTCGAGCGGTTCGTCGGGGTCGGTGAGCGGCTTGAGCTCGTCGGGCAATGTTATGGACTTGACCATCGCTTTCCAGAATTGAGGGTTTTTCCTCTGTTGCTTGAATAGACGGCTCCAGCTGTTGGAGGCTACGAGGACGTAGCCGGGGTTGTATGGCTTGTGCCAGGCTTCGGATTGCGATAGTTCGCGGTTGTCGGGGTCGGCGTATGAATATAAAAGGTGAGTAAGTTGCTGCCATGCCGTGTAATATATGCCTGAGTAGCCGATGTTTTGTGTGAATTTGGCGGCGCGCATCCTTACAGCCGCAGTGCCGTAGAGCTGGCTTACTTGATGGTCTTCGTACATGTCGGTAGGCATTGTGCGGGCTACCGAGAATGTGTCGATACGTCCCATAAACTTATATACTATCGACGCCCTGCGCATTGGCCCCGTCATGTAGTACATAGAATTTGGATTGTCTTGCGGCGTGAAGTGGTATATCATGCTTATGAACTCGTCGCCGCTGCCGTGCTTGATGTCGTCGGCAAATGCGCCCTTGCAGTCGTACTTGTATTGCATAAATTCTGGAAAATTCGTAATGAGCCTTGACGCGGCGCACGGGTATTTGCAGTTGGATTTCCAGATGGGCGGCAGAATGAAGTCGAATGTTATAAGCGTGTATTCAAAGTCAATGATGTCGCCGGCATGTATTTCGGGCAGCGATACTGTCATCCGGCTCTCCATAGAATCCCGGTCGTAATACTTGAAATTTTTGTATTTCAACTTTTTGTGATTGATTTGGGAGCCGTGCTGGCTAAAGATCCAACATCTTGCCATGTGGACATATTCGTAATTGAAACGTCCTGAATATTTTACAGTGAAAATGTCGTCGTCCTTGAACCCGTCTTTCAATGCTTTAATGCGGATGTGGAATACGTTGTAGAGACGCAATTGTTCGTTGTAAATATCAAAGTACATCCTTTTTTCGTTTTGGAGAACAACTGCGTCATATCCGAGGTCGTCAAGGTAAGTGTGCTGGAAGTCGCTTTCTGACACTTTGCCAAATTCTCGGAACTCGGGGTCGGATTTTTGCGCCGATGATGTCAGAGATAATAATATTACAATTAACAATAGTGTTATCCTCATAAAACTTATAATTAATTGTGATTAAAAACGTACTGTATGATGTTGGCGCCCATCTTCAATGCTTTCAGGTGCGCCTCCTGCGTGTCGTTGTGCACTTGCGGGTCTTCCCAGCCGTCGCCGAGGTCGCACTCCCATGTGTAGAGGAATACGAGCCGCCCTTCGTGAAACATTGCGTATGCCACGGGCGCGTGGTTGTCGTGTTCGTGGATCTTGGGAAGTCCGTTTGGGAAGTCGTATTTCTGATGAAAAATCTCAAAACTCGTGGGCAATTCCACCATCTCCGCTTCGGGAAACACTTTTGCCATCTCCCTGAATACGAAGTCTTTGGTGCCGTAGTTGTCGTCAAAATGAAAAAAACCGCCCGACAGCAGGTAGCGTCTCAGATTGTCAACGTCTGACGGCGAAAAGATGACGTTGCCGTGCCCCGTGGCGTGGATGTATGGATAATTGAAAATCTCCACGCTGCCCGGCTCCACGGTAGGGATGTCGTCGGAGATGTTGGTGTGGAGTTCCTGATTGCAAAATTTGACGAGGTTGGGCAGCGAGGTTGGGTTGGCATACCAATCGCCCCCGCCAGAATATTTCATAAGGGCGATTTTCAATTGCTGCGCTTGTGAGGTAAGCGATGCAAGCGTCAATAATATGGCAAAAAGAAACTTCATTTTTGTTGCTTATATCGAAAACGGCGGATTTCGTCTGTCAGAACCCGCCGTTTTCTATCAATTGTGTATTTTTAATTACAAATTGTCCAATTTAGACTTTAAAATTCTACTCTAAACTTTCCTCTTTCCTCTATAAAACACTCCTCTCTCCTCTATATTCCCGTATAGTTGAAAGGCGTAATCTTCCTCATCTCCTCTTTTACAGATTCGGCGACGTCGAGGGTGTCGATGAATCCGTGGATGTCTTCTTTGGTGATTTGGCGGTTGACGCGGGTGAGTTCTTTGAGTTTTTCGTAAGCGTTGGGTATTTCCTCGCGGCGCATGATGGTCTGGATAGCCTCCGCGCATACCGCCCAGTTGGCTTCGAGGTCGGCGTCGATGGATTCCTTGTGGAGGATGAGTTTGTCAAGGCCTTTGAGCAACGATTTGATAGCCACCACGGTATGACCGAATGGCACGCCGATATTTCTCAATACGGTGCTATCGGTGAGGTCGCGTTGTAGGCGCGAAATCGGGAGTTTCTGTGCGAGGAATGTAAGCACGGCGTTTGCCATGCCGAGGTTGCCTTCCGCATTCTCAAAGTCGATTGGGTTTACCTTGTGCGGCATCGCCGAGGAGCCCACTTCGCCGGCTTTGAGTTTTTGCTTGAAGTAATTGAGGGATATGTACATCCAGATGTCGCGGCAGAGGTCGATGAGGATGGTGTTGATGCGCTTCATAGCGTCGCAGAACGCTGCAAAATTGTCGTAATGCTCTATCTGTGTGGTTACTTGCGAGCGGTCGAGGCTCAGCACGTGGTTTACAAACGAATTGGCAAATTTTGTCCAGTCGATGTCGGGGTATGCCACGGCGTGCGCGTTGAAATTGCCTGTTGCGCCGCCAAATTTAGCCGAATAAGGCACGAGTTTGAGGAGGCCTATCTGGTTGTTGAGCCTTTCGATATATACCTCAATCTCCTTGCCGAGCCTCGTGGGGCTTGCCGGCTGACCGTGTGTGCGTGCGAGCATCGGCACATCCGCCCATTCGCTTGCGCGGTTGGTGAGCGTGAACGTGAGTTTCTCCATCAGCGGGAGATAAACGTTGTTTGTCGCCATCTGGAGAGAGTAGGGGATGGAGGTATTGTTGATGTCCTGAGATGTCAAGCCGAAGTGTATAAACGACTTGTACTGCGGGATGTTCAATGCGTCAAACTTCTCCCTCAGGAAATACTCCACCGCCTTCACGTCGTGGTTGGTGGTCTTCTCTATCTCCTTGATTCTGAGCGCGTCCGTTGTTGTAAATTTGCGGTATATCGCCCTCAACGGCTTCAATAGTTTGCGGTCAAAACCCTTGAGTTGCGGCAGGGGAATCTCGCACAAGGCGATGAAATATTCCACCTCCACAAGCACCCTATATTTAATAAGGCCAAATTCCGAAAAATACTCGGCGAGGTCGTCAGTCTTGCTCCTGTAACGACCGTCCACCGGCGAAATGGCTGTAAGTTCTGTTAATTCCATGTTGTGTAAGTAATGTTCGCTGCAAAGTTATAATTAAATCGGGGAAAATTCAAACTTTTTTGGAAAAAAAGTTTTTGATGTGGTGGAAATTGGCAAAAATGTCCTTTTGTCTATGCCCGAAAGTGCTGCAAATTACTTTTTTGGAAAAAATTGAGGTGTATTAGTGAATATATTTTATTGCAAATCGAGAACTAAACGAAAACCATAGCTATTTCTTCGTATTCCCCCTAAATCAAAATATCGAGATGTAACACGAGCATATTTCGCATTTTCATTCCAACTGCCTCCGCGCAAAACACGGTTTTCTCCTGAAACATATTGAGAAGTATATGTACCATAGATGTCTTCACACCATTCCCATACATTTCCTGACATATCATAAATGCCTAATGCATTACAATTTTTGGATTTTACATATTTTACACCAAGACCTAGTTTGTATGCGTTTTTATCATAAACTGCAACGTCATCAATGCTATCACTGCCACTGAATTTTGCATTTGAATTTATGATGCCACCTTTTGCTGCATACTCCCATTCAGCTTCTGTTGGCAAGCGAAATTTTAATCCTGTTTTTTGATTCAGTTTGGAAATGAATCGGTTGCAGCCATGCCATGATACATCAATTTTGGGTAACATGGATTGGGGCGTTCCATCATCCATGATTGTGCTCCACAAACGCTGTGTTACTTCTGTTTCTCCGATGTAATAACTTTTTAATTCAACCAAATGAACAGGTTGTTCATCGTTGGATGCATCTGCATCATAATTCTTTTCATTAGGATTTGTGTTTTGTGCACCCATCCAAAAACGTCCTCCTTCAACTACAACCATTTTAAAACTATAACCATTGACTGTTATTAGTTTATATGTGAAATTTTCTGTATTTATCGTTGGTATATTTATTTCATTTTGGTTAAGTTCATATTCTGTCAATTTCAAATTCTGTTCAGTATTTGAACGAACAGCGCGAACTAATAATCCGTAGTAACATGGGTAAGATGTAGGCATGTCGTAACTATACGCCAAAGCATTATTCGGTTTTTGAGTGCATAGAGAAGATGACCAGTATTTGCCATTTAAATTAGGCGCTAACAGTGAAGTTTTTTCACGCAATCCTCCATAAGGAAAGAAAATGAATTTGTCTGGATTGATTTTACTTCGTGCGATTCTGCCTGCATGACCTGAACCTTCATAATTATCAGTCCATTCCCAATTGCAATTGTTATCCAATTCATACCATTCTGCTGATGTTGGCATTCGCCAGTCATTTCCCATGTTAATGGTTGCTGCATCATCCTTCGGAGCTAAAATAGTAATCTCATTGTTTGAATACTTTTTAATAACTGTATCACTTCTTTGAAAAAATTTATATGATTTCCATGTATAATTTTTTTTGGCTTTTGTTTCGCCCCATGCAAAATAATCACCATATTCCCATGGATTATTCGCTCCAACATTACATGTCGCCCAAAGTGTGCCTGAAGGAAGTCCGAGGTCAACGTATTCATATATAATTGTTGATTTATTAACAGAATCTATTTCAACAATTTCGTTTTCAGGTTCTTCGCGTTGAATATGAGGATTTTCCACTATATCATATTCCTGTCTGTCTTTTATAAAATCCGCAATAATACCGACTTTGTTCTCGTCAATAGAGCATATAAGATTTCCATCGAATCCGTATTTAGTTCTTAGTGTATCGCCACGGAAAAGCATTTTTGTGGATACAATAGGAAGATCATCCCCTTCAATTTCCTTAATTTCCAATATTTTAACCTTTAAACATTGATTACAAGCCTTGTTTTCATTTTGCAAAGTATTGAAATATGTAGCAAATGTTATTTCAGAAATTTTAAAATTGTTCTCTATTGCAATTCTTTTTGCAATTTTATCTTCAAAGTTGCAATATTTTGTCAATTTCATTTGTATTGAATCTCGATATTTGGCATCGTTTGTAGAGAAATACATATTAGTCAGACGAATGTATTCCTTCACGACATCGATATGTTGCGTCTGTCCGTATGCGCTTGCCGCAAACAGAAGAAACATCAACAACAATATAAAGTGCTTTTTTGTCATCATTTTAGTTTAATAGCGGTGAATATTCCGAAATATCTACACATATAAATACGCAATGGTATGTTGAGTAGTTCTCTTACAAAATGTTGTCTATGCCAATTGTTAATTATGCTCGTAGCGCGCTCCGCAAATTCACCCTCACATCCAGAATTTGGATGAAAAGAACATGATTGCGTGAATCCTGTTTCTTCAGCTTCTTTGAAATACTTTAATGCTGTTTCTTTGTCTTTTTGTTTGTAATAACAAATTCCCAAAAGACATTTGGCATCGGCAATGCAGCATGGTAATATTGTTGTTTCTGATTGACAAACTTTTTGAAACAAGCTCATGGCACGTTCTATATATCCATTGTTATAGTCTATAACCCCGAGTTTTATCATTGCGTCTTCATTTCCATACGATGCCGCTTTTTCCAAAAGATTGACAACTACATTATGTGTGATGCCTATTTCTCGCAATTTTTCCGTATCTTCCTCGCTTAATTTGAATTTTTTTGCTTCTTTCCCATACGGTGGAATCTTGTAATAATAACAAATAGCCAATCCCAAATAAGCGAAACTAATTAAATAGTCATTATCAATTTCTTTGTGATAATAAGCATTCCTTTGAGGATACTTGTGATAGTTTTCTATTGCTTTGAAAAAGGAAAGTTCAGGATTAACATATCGTGAGTTGTATAATTGATAAAAACCAAATTTCAACGCAGCCAAAACACTGCCGCCTTTCCAAATAGCTTTTCGATAGTATTCTGACGCAAGGCTGTCATTGTGGTTTTGCCCAACATGGTTCCCGTATATCACTTTGATAGCATATTTGTCTCCCTCAGTAATAGTCATTTCTGTTTCTTTTTCAGATAATTCAGGCAAGGTGATTGCATTTGAGATGTCCTCATTATCAGATGCTTGTACAACAATTTTTTGCTCCGATTCAGTTCTTTTTACAGGTACAGACTCATTACTATTTTTCTTGCGTATTTTTGTTATTTCTCGTTCATTAGATACAATTCCGGTAATTTTGTTGTCAACAATCCAAAAATCAGAGGCTGTTGTCAAAGATATTCCGCCAGAATACGCCAATACAGCAGTAATGATTGTTCCTTCATTATCGGAATTGTTTTTTAGTTTGCCAACAATTTCAACTTTGATATGTTTTTTGCTTCCTTCATCATATAATATCCTCATATATTCATCAGGAATACAATTACTTTTTCGTTCATAATATTTTTCTACAATTTCGTCTTTCATTCCGCAACCGTCTCCTGCCGTTTGAAACGATGCCAAAACTTTTTTCTGTTTATCTGTATTGTCGGGCGACCTCTGCCACTCGTTTAACAAGTTGACATAGTTTTCCACCACCTGTTCAGGCGATGTCTGCGCGTATAATGGGAGAGAGCAAATAATTAATAATTTGAGTATCAATATTTTATTCATTTTTATTATTTCCCTTTTAGAATTATTTTGTCAAAATTATATGTGATTTTTTCTGTTTTATAGCCCGGACATGAAACGACTATCACTGGCGATGCCTGTATACTTAATTCAAATTTACCATCTAAATCAGTAACTGTTCCATTTTTAGTTCCTTTTTCAACTATATAAACGCCAGCTAATGGATTGTTAAATTTATCATAAATATAACCACGAATTCTTTTATTATCGTTGAGCACATTACCAAAATCCGCACTTCTATTTTGCCAAACGGCACGAATTAGCATTCCATAGTCTCGATAATAAGATGTTACTTCCCAAAAATTACAAGCAAACGCATAAAAATTTTTATCGAGAGTAGATGTCCAGTAATAACCCACTAATTGGTTATCAGTCTCCTCGCCTGCTTTCAACCCACCACATGGGAAAAAAACAGATTGTTCAGGGTCCTTTTTACTGCTTGCAATCCTTCCTGCAATTCCAGAGTGTTTGTAATTATCAGTCCATTCCCAGTTGCAATTATTATACAATTCCAACCATTCTTCTTGTGTTGGCATACGCCAGTATGCACCCATATTGGCAGTCGCAGCATCGTCTATTCGCTCTAAGATGGAAATGTTGTCGATAAATCCATGCCCAAACGAATAGTTGTCGCAATATTTTGTAAGGTAGTAATATTTTTTTGCGAAAAATTTGTATGAACTCCGCGTATAATTTTTTTTCGGTTTCGTTTCCCCCCACGCGAAATAATCGCCATATTCCCACGGATTATTAGCCCCAACATTACAAGTAGCCCATAGAGTGCCTGATGGAAGTCCGAGGTCAACGTATTTATATATAGTTGTTGATTGATTAACAGAATTTATTGCAACAATTTCGTTTTTAGGCTCTTCGTGTTGAATAGGAGGATTGCTATATATAACTTTGTCAATATTCAATTTTGTTATCTCCCTTTCGTTAGATACAATTCCTGTTATTTTATTCCCCGAAATCCAAAAATCGGATACGGTTGTAAATGATATTCCGCCTGAATATCTAAGAACAGCAGTAATGATGGTGCCATATTTATCTGAATTGTCGGTAAGTTTGCCAACAATTTCAACTTTGATATGTTTTTTGCTTCCTTCATCATATAATATCCTCATATATTCATCAGGAATACAATTACTTTTCCGTTCATAATATTTTTCTACAATTTCGTCTTTCATTCCGCAACCGTCTCCTTCCGTTTGAAACATTGCCAAAACCTTTTTTCTTTTTTCTGTATTGTCGGGCGACCTCTGCCACTCGTTTAACAAGTTGACATAGTTTTCCACCACCTGTTTAGGCGTAGTTTGCGCTTTCATGGATAAAGTGCAAATGGTTAGTAATATGAATGATAATGCTTTTTCCATTTCCACCATTTTTTTATTAAAATTATTGGTTCGTAATTATATGTTACTTCTTGTGTTTTATAATCAGGATGTGAAATGACAAGTATATGCGATGAATTTGTAAAAATTTCAAATCTACCATCAAAACCGGTCATTGTTCCATTTTTAGTTCCTTTTTCAACTATAACTACACCAGGTAAAGGATGTCTTTTTTTATCATAAATGCATCCTCTTATTGCCTCTTTTAAAAAGGTTTTGCCTCTTCTAACCATCACTGCTCTAACTGCTTGACCTAAATATCGATAGTTGCCTCCTATGTTTTGTTTCGTGGAATCGAAGTTTAAGGACCATGCTTTATTCGGGTTATCAGTATTAAGCGAGGACGACCAATAATTGCCAAACCTATTGTATCGTTCAGCAGGAAGAAATATTGTATTGTCATTTCTACCAGTGATAGAATAACCACTTTTGCCATTATGTTTTGTCCATTTCCATATACATTCATTTTCCAGTTCTAGCCATTGAGTTCTCGTGGGCATGCACCAATCGCTATTCCATTGGGAATAACCCACATCATCGGATTGTTCGAGGATTGTCAAACTATCAGAAAAGACATTGTTACCAAAAATCGACATATTACAATACTTTTTAAGAGAGTAAAGGTCTCCATTGGCAAATTTGTAATTAGCCCACGAATACTCTGTTTTCGGTTTCGTTTCCCCCCATGCAAAATAATCTCCATATTCCCACGGATTATTAGCCCCAACATTACAAGTAGCCCAAAGAGTGCCTGATGGAAGTCCGAGGTCAACGTATGAATGATTTGACGAATTGGTTGGTTTGTTGTCTGTTTTAGTTGAAACAATTTCTTTTTCAGGATCTTTGGGTTGAATATTATCAACGCGTTTTGTGATATTTCCGCCTTTTTTGCGTATCTTGGTTATTTCCAGTTCATTGGAAACTATCCCTGAAATCTTACCACCAACAATCCAAAAGTCAGAGACCGTTGTTAATGATATTCCGCCTGAATATGACAAAACAGCGGTAACTATTGTTATGTCATCATCGGAATTCTTTTTGAGATTCCCAACAATTTCCACTTTGATGTGGTTTCGATGTCCTTCATCGTAAAAAATAGTTAGATACTCATTGGGCAAACAATGCTTTGTGCCAGTATTGTAGTTTTGTACAATCTCGTCTTTCATTCCGCAGCCGTCTCCTTCTGTTTGCAACGATGCCAAAACTTTTTTCCTTTTTTCCGTATTGTCGGGCGACCTCTGCCACTCGTTTAACAAGTTGACATAATTTTCCACCACCTGTTCAGGCGTAGTTTGCGCTTTAACAACAAACGTTAAAATGCATAAAACAAGCGTTAGCAAATATTTATTTTTGATTATATACATTGTCTAAAAACTTTTTCTTGTCATTATCATTCATTCTTGCAAAAGACGTTATGAGCCAGCCAGCATTCTTTGTTTGACGGTCAAAGTCTTGGATTGTAAACGTCCATCCAGGCACTTGCAAAAACATAAACTGCAAATCTCTAACATATTCTATATCAAGCATACCATTATATACATACGTATAAAAAACCGCCGTTTCGTCCAATTCATATTGTTTTTGCGCATAGTTCAAAATCCAGTCGTCTTTTTGCGTGGTTATGTTGTTGAGTTCCATAAAATTGGTTTCGTGATCCAGCGGCGTTATCAAAAGTTCTTTGCTTGTAAAAGAGGGTTTTAGTTTAAAAACTTCACCTTGCGCCTTGGCAATAACCCACTTGTATGAAAGCGTATCGTATTTTTCGACGTTAAGAAACAATACGAAATCTACATCTTTCCCTTTCAATTGACCATGACAGGGTGCGATGGCGAGCCAAGTGGTATCTGCATAATTGAGTTTAGTATTTGATTCCAAAACATCGTTTGCAAAACTTTGAGCGGTTTTGTATAACGAGTCATTCACGTCTTTTGTGCCGAACAATAGACCGTCAAAAAGCGCGAGAATATTTTGAAGTTTGTAGTTGGCTTTTGTTGTGTCGATGGTATGCAGGATTTCCTTGCAATTAAATCTGCGCATAAAACCTTCTACCAGTTTTACACGTGATTTAAATAGTTCTTTTTCAAGTTCTGAATTGACAACCACCTGTGCGTTACACCAAATATTGCACATCATTATTGCCAATAAAGAGAAAAATAACTTTTTTGTCATATTTCTTTTTTTTATATTAAGGCATTTGGCAATGTTAATTGTTAAAGCCTGATAAATAGTTATCTTCTTTGGGTTTCTTTTACAGAAATATCGCCAAGTCTCGGCACAATCTCATCGCCCCACGGAGATATTATTGGAACAAAGAAAACTTTAATCTGTTTTTTCGTCCAATCGGCGTATGATCTGAAATCAGGTCGTCTACCTATAAAATCCTGATAATAGGTAACAACGCATTCGTATTTGTCGCCTACGCGCTGTATGTTCGTAACGTCCATACTTTCAATGTCGCAACTTGTAATTGTCAGTTCCGCGTAGTAAGGCGGATTGCCATATATCAAGTTGATTAGTCGAGTGAAATAGTCTTTTACAGGTTGGCGTTTGGTTGTGGTTCGGCCTTGATTAATTACGCTCGTTTCCATTTGCACCGGTTTCCCGACTGTACCATCAGGCAGAATAATGGGTTCTCCATCATTCAAAAACAGTTGCAGTGCTGCAAGGCGGCGATCTTCTCGGTCTTGTCGTGTAGGATGCATTTCCCCATCTTCGTCTCTTTCGGCCTTTTTTGTCATAGATGTAATGTATGAGTTCATTTGCTTAACACACTCCTTAGCACGCTGTTTTAGTAATTGTTGATCGGCCTCGTTTTGCAAATCAGGTAAACGAAGTATTCCAAGGACAATGTCATCGCCAATGTCATCACCATTTTGTGCGGTCGATACATGCGGAAATCCGAAGATGCAAACCGCAATCAGAATAAACAAAAATTTGTTCATAACTACCTCCTTCCTTTATAATATTCTCTTACATGAAGTTCCCTTATTTTTCCATTGTCAACATGAGTTGTAATTGGTACAACTTGCTGCAATTCGTCGCTTGTCCTGATACGCAGCATGTAGGTGCTTATTGATACCCTGTCCAACTGTGTCATGCCGTCTTCTCCGAGAATCCTGACGATGCAATTTGCATCGAAGAATTGGTTTCTGTTTGGCATGTCTTTTTTATTGCAGACAATTATTTTCAATAAATACTCAATATCGTCCATGTTGTCAATGTCAACAAAGGACGGAATCTCAGGACAATTACGGCGTTGTGCCCGTGGAATGCTGTCTTGGTATTGTGCATTAGCCTGAAATGCA